>DHIQ01000106.1 GCA_002403895.1 Candidatus Neomicrothrix sp. UBA4742 | reverse complement strand
TTCCTGGCCTTGGCCCACGCCTGGGTGGCGGGCGAGCCCCTCGACGAGGTGCTCGACGACGAGGCTCTGTCCGGCGGCGATTTCGTCCGCAACGCCAAGCTGCTCATCGACCTGCTGCGCCAGATCGCCGATGCCGCTTCCGACCCCGACACCTCGGCGGCCGCCCGCCAAGCGGCCGAGTTGATGTTCCGGGGCGTCGTCGCCGCATCATCGGTGGTGGGAGAGGATGTCAAAGGCGTCGAGGACGACACGTGACCATCGAGAAGGGGAAGGCCTGGGGTGAACCCGGTGGCCTGCCTCCCGATGGTGTAGTGGTGCGATCTGACGCCGAGGCGCGGGCGGTGGTGACGAACGCCCGCCGCCAGGGGAGCGTCCCGCCCACCCTGGGGCTGCTGGGCGGCGACCTGTGTCGCACCCTGGGCGGCGCCGGCGACGAGAATCGCCTGCGCTCAGCTGAGGCGATGGTCTTCCCGGTGGATCTCGGGGTGGTCGAGGTGGATAGCGACGAGTTCTACTTCGTTGCTCACCTCATCGCCCGTCGTTCGTGGTGGTGGGGCCGACTGGTGGCGGTGATGAACGCCCAGTGGCTCGGTCGGTGGGATCTGGGACCGCGCTCGCATCCCAATGACGGGCTGCTCGACCTGACGGATGGCACCATGGCGATGGGGCAGCGGCTCGAGGCCCGCCGCCGGCTAACGACCGGCACCCACCTGCCCCATCCAGCCCTGGAGACCCGGCGGGCCGCGGCGTTTACCCTGGACCTCCAGCGCCCCCTGGATGTGTGGCTGGACGGCGATCGGGTGACCCGCGCCCGCCATCTCGTCATCCGCTGCGAGCCCGATGCTCTCCGGGTGGTGGTCTGACCGGTCCGTGCGGACCCGAGTCAGCTGGCACCCTGGGGTGGCCTACGCTGGGCCGATGGACCTGGACGCCGTCAAGGGTCGTTTGGTCGACGAAGTCGATCGCCGCACCGACCTGCTGCTGGAAGCCTCGCACGGCATCCACGAACACCCCGAGCTCTGCTACGAGGAGACCTACGCCCACGACCTGCTCACCGGGTTCATCGAGGACGAGGGACTGGCAGTCGAGCGCCACGCCTTCGGGCTGGACACGGCCTTCGCGGCCAAGGCCGGGGCGACCGGGCCCACCATCGCGGTGTGCTGCGAGTATGACGCCCTCCCCGGCATCGGTCACGCCTGCGGGCACAACATCATCGCTGCCGCCGGTCTGGGAGCAGGGCTGGCTACCGCGGCCGTGGCCGACGAGGTGGGAGGCCGGGTCGTCATCTTGGGCACCCCGGCCGAGGAGGGTGGCGGAGGCAAGGTGCGGATGATCGATGCCGGCGCCTTCGAGGGGGTGGATGCCGCGCTCATGGTGCATCCCGCGGGCGGTGATCTCACCATGATGAACGTCATCGCCATCCAACAGATCCGGGTCACCTATCACGGCCAGGCCGCCCACGCCGCGGCCTTCCCCCACAAAGGTCGCAACGCCCTCGATGCCGCGGTGCTCGGTTACAACAACATCGCCGCGCTCCGCCAACACATCCGCCCCGACGAGCGGATCCACGGCATCTTCACCGAGGCCGGCGACAAGCCCAACATCGTGCCCGCTCTCACCTCGGCCTACTGGTATGTGCGGGCTGCCACCCTGCGCCGGCTCCAGCCCCTGAAGGAGCGGGTCCTCGCCTGCCTCCAGGCCGGGGCCGACGCCACCGGCTGCACCATGGAGTACACCTGGGAGGAGCCGGCGTACGCCGACATGCAGGACAACGTGCCCATGATGGGCCTGTACGCCGCCAACGCCGGGGCCATCGGGCGCGTCACGGTCGAGCCTGACGACCTTTTCTCCGTGGTGGGCAGCACGGACATGGGCAACGTCAGCTACGAGGTCCCCAGCATCCACCCGATGATCAAGGTCTCCCCGCCCCACATCTCCATCCACACGCCCGAGTTCGCCGACTTCGCCCGAGGGCCGGAGGGAGACCAGGCGGTGCTCGACGGCGCCAAGGCTCTGGCCATGACCATCGCCGACTTGTGGCTGCGTCCTGAGGCCCTCGAAGCAGCCACCGAGGCGTTCCGAGCGGCGCCCAAGGGCGACGGCTGACGTGCCAAAGCACTATCTCCCTGCGCCCCGAAAGGTCTCCTGGGCCATCCGCGGTGAGGCCGGTCCCACCTTCTACTGTCGCCGATCGTGACCGTCTACGAGGCCGAGGAGTTCACCCAGGAGGAAGCCGACGTCCTGCGTCGGTACTTCACCAACCTCGACGAGCCGGTGTTCGCCCTGGTCAACCTGCCCGAGGTCGTAAAGGGAGCGCTGTTCGCCCGCTACTCGCGCTCACCCAAGAGCCTCCGACGCCTGTTTCTCGACGAGTTCGTCAACGAGCTCGATATCTCCGGTGACGTCACCATCGACGCTACCGTCGGGCTGCGCCGGGCCGAGGAACTCTACGACCGGGTGTTCTTCGAGTACGGGGACGATTCGGTGGCCCAGCTGGGTGGGGTCCACCTGGCCTGCGAACAGGCATCCAACCTGCTCACCAAGGTGCTCGAGTGGGGCCGGCTCATGGCCTATCTGGAGCAGTCGACCCGCTACATCGCCTACGACGCCCGCATCGGCGGTCGCTACCGCTTCCATCGGGACCCGGAGGTGCTCATGTCCTCACTCGGGACTCGGTATGTGGGCGACATGGATCGGTTGTTCGACACCTACGCCGAGATGCTGCCCCGCATGGGCGACTTCTTCCGCGACCGTTTTCCCAAGGCCGCCGACGACTCCGACTTCGTTCACCGCCAGGCCATCCGGGCCAAGGCCTTCGATGCCCTCCGGGGCATCCTGCCCGCGGCGTCACTGTCCAACGTGGGGATCTATGGCACTGGTCAGGGCTACGAGCAACTCCTGTTGCGCATGCGGGCCCACCCGCTGCCCGAGGCCCGCACCTACGCCGATCTCATGCTCACCGAGTTGCGCAAGGTCATCCCGTCCTTCCTGAAGCGGGTCGACCTCGAGGATCGCGGTGTGGCCTGGAGCTCCTACCTGGAGTCGGGCCGCGAGGCCATGGATGCGGTAGCCGATCGGCTCTTCCCGTCGACCACCCCGGTCGATCCCGCCCCGCTCGTCCGGTTGGTGGATTTCGACCCTGACGGCGAGATCAAGATGGTGGCGGCGATGCTGTACCCGCACCTTCACCTCCCTGAGGACCAGATCGAGCGCAGGGTCCGAGCCATGTCGGTGGACGACCGCTTGGCCATCATGCGGGCCTACGCCGGCGAGCGGGCCAATCGCCGCCACAAGCCGGGACGGGGACTCGAGCGCTCGGGCTACCGCTTCGACGTGGTGGCCGACTACGGGGCGTTCCGCGACCTGCAACGGCACCGGATGCTCACCATCGAGTGGCAGCGGCTGACCCCCCACCTCGGCTTCACCCGGCCGGAGGCGATCGATGCGGCCGGGGAGGTGCCCAGCTTCGACGAGGCCATGGAACGCTCGGCCAGGCTCTACGACGACATGGAGGAGCGGTTCCCGGCCCAGGCGTCATACGCGGTGGCGCTCGCCTACAAGGTTCGGTTCGTGATGCAGATGAACGCCCGCGAAGCGATGCACATGCTCGAACTGCGCACGACGCCCCAGGGCCACCCCGCCTACCGACTGGTCGGCCAGGAAATGCACCGGCTCATCGCGGAGGAGGCCGGCCACCACGCCGTCGCCGAGATGATGCGCTACGTGGACCACCATCCCGAGCCGGCCCTCGAGCGGCTCGATGCCGAGCGGCGGGCTGAGGCTCGGCGCCAGGGCGGCTGAACGTACCGAGAAGCCCATCGCACCGCCTCTCCGTCAACTCGACTCGCACGGACGGGGGTAGGTGTGTCTATCATCCCGGCCGCGGCCATCTCTGCCACCCGGCCTGAAGCAAGGATCCTATGGCTGACGACGATGTGATCGACGAGGAGTTCGAGGCGAATCTTGAGGGTGACCTCGATGTCGACGCTGACGAACTGGACGAAGAAGACCTTGAGGTAAGCATCGTGGACGACGAGGATGCCCTCGTCGGTGATGCCCCCTTCGACGCGGACGTCCCCGAGGTGGTGGAGCCCGACGAAGAGCCGGCCCCCCGAGGCAAGAAGAAGGCGGGGGCCGGCGAGGAAGAGGTCGAGGACGACGACGACGATGCCGATCCTGATGACGTCGAGGCTGATCTGGAGCAGATCCTCCGGGATCGCATCGCGGCGGCGGCCGACGACGATGACGACGACGAGGTCGAGGTCGTCGACCCCCGTGCGGCCGAGGCGCCCGATGGGGTGACCCCCAAGAAAGCCAACGAGTTCGTCTGTCCCGGCTGTTTCCTGTTGGTGAACCGGGGCCAGTTCGGCCCGTCCGACAAGATGATCTGCCCAGTAGGCGAGGGCGATTGCCCCGCGATCGCCAAGCTCCGTAGGGCGAAGAAGTAGGCCCGCCCGGGCTTCACCATGAGCGGATCCGACGAGTCCGGCGACGGGAAGACACCCGGTGGGGCGGACCCCCGGGGTCGGGGACGGCGACCCAAGAGTCCCATCGATCAATGGTTCGAGGTATTCGTCTACGCGCCGCTGGGGTTCGCCCTCGACGCCCGCCAGCTGTTCCCGAAGTTGGTGGACCGTGGTCGTAGCCAGGTGGTGCTGGCCCGTGTGGTCGGCAAGTACGCCGTGCAGCACGGTCAGACCCGGGCCGAGCGTTACCTCGGTGACAGTCAGACCCAGTTGGCCGCCGTCCTCCAGGCACTCGGCGTGTTGCCCGAGGAACAGGAGCTCGACGACGACGGTGATGTGGCCGCCTTCGAAGCGGGAACGGTGACGTTCGCCCAGCCCCCGGCCGCCGTGGCCGAGGCGCCTGAACCGGTGGACGAGGTGCCGCCTCCCGACCCGGGTGAGCTCGCCATTCCTGACTACGACAACCTGTCCGCCTCCCAGGTCGTGCCCCGGCTGGGAGGATTGACCCCCGACGAGCTCGAGGCGGTGCGCCGCTACGAGCTGGCGGCTCGGGGCCGCAAGACGATCCTGGGCAAGATCACCCAGTTGCAGTCGGCCTGAGCCGGTGGAAAGCGCTCGACGGGCCACGGTGAGTGATCTCGGTCCCATCGAGGCCATGGTCCGTCGTGCCATCGATGAGCTGCGCCCCACTCGCGGCGGGGACATCTGGGCCGCGACCCTGGCCCGGACTGAGCCGTTGACCGAGGCGCTCAGTCAGGAGCTGACCGATCCCAACCGGCGGGTGGTGGTCGGCTGCGTGGACGACGCCGTCATCGGTTACGGGGTCGTGCGGCTTCAGGGTCTGATCGACGGGCGGGTGATCGGGATGGTCGAGGATCTCTACACCGAGCCTGAGGCCCGTGGGGTGGGCGTGGGCGAGGCCATGATGAACCTGCTGGTCGACTGGTGTCGCGAGCACCGCTGCACGGGCATCGACGCGCTGGCCCTGCCCGGCAACCGGGCCACCAAGAACTTCTTCGAGACGTTCGGTCTGACCGCTCGGGCCATCGTCGTGCACCGCGCCCTCGATCCCGAGGGCGCCGCCGAGAGCGACCAGTGGTGAGCGGCCCCGAGCTGTGCGTGGGTTGCGTCGCTCTGCACGACGGAGAGTTGTTGTTGATCCGCCGCGGCCATGGCCCGGCGGCAGGGGAGTGGTCGGTGCCGGGAGGACGGGTGGAGGGGGGAGAGCTCCTGGCCGAGGCCGTCATCCGTGAGCTGCGCGAGGAGACCGGACTGGAGGGGGTATGCGGCGAGCTCATCGGCTGGGTGGAACTGCTCGACGACACCGTCGCTCAGCACTTCGTGGTGCTCGATTTCGAGGTGACCGTGCTGGACGAGACGCCCCCGGTGGCGGGCGACGACGCCGCCGAGGCGCGATGGGTGCCCCTGGGCGACGTGATCGAGCTGAAGCTGGTGGAAGGCCTGGCCGAGTTCCTGCACGACCACGGCATCCTCGACGTCATCACCTGACGCGACGGAGCCGACCCCCCCAAGGTCGGCTCCGGTCGATCTGAGTTGACGGGCGAGAGGGTCAGCGACCCTTCCACTCCGGCTCACGCTTCTCGAGGAAGGCCTTGGGGCCCTCCCAGAAGTCCTCGCTGTCGGCCAGGCCCATCATGGCCTTGCCCGACTCGCGGAATGCGGTCTCGTCGTCGGCGCCGGGGAGTTCCAGCATGAGTCGCAGCGTCCTGCGCACGGCGAGGGGCGCGTTGGCCGCCACCCGCCCGGCCAGGGCGAGGGCGGTGTCGAGGGCCTGGCCCGGTTCGCACAGCTCGTTGACCAGGCCGAAATGGTAGGCCCGCTCGGCGCTGAGGGGATCGCCGGTGAGACCCATCTCCAGCGCGATGTTGCGGGGCAGCAGGCGTGGGAGGCGGAACAGCCCGCCGGCGGCGGCGACCAACGAGCGCTTGACCTCGGGGATGCCGAAGCGGGCGGCCGTGCTAGCCACCACGAGATCGCAGCTGAGCACGATCTCGGTGCCGCCGGCCAGAGCCGGTCCGTCGACGGCGGCGATGATCGGCTTGGTCCGCTGACGGCTGGTGATGCCGGCGAAGCCACCCCGCTCGGTGGCCAGCTCGCCGGCCTTGCCTTCGTTGATGGCCTTGAGGTCCGCGCCGGCGCTGAACACGTTGCCCTCCGCGGTGAGGACACCGAGCCAGACCTCGGGGTCCTCCTCGAGCTTGTCGATGGCAGCTTCCATGCCCCGAGCCACGTCGCCGTTGACGGCGTTCTTCTTGTCGGGGCGGTTGATCTTGAGGACGGCGACGCGCCCCCGGGTTTCGTAGTCGACCATGGCGGGCACCCTAGTCAGCCCCCGTCGCGCGCAGCCAGATCTGCCGCGCGGGAGGAGCCGGAGGCGATTGCCGGCTCGGCGATGGTGGGTCCAGGTACGCTGCGTCCCCACACCCTCGGGGGCCACGCCGTGCCACACAGTTCCGGACATCTCCAGTGCCCGTTCTGCACCTCCTATGACGTGCAGCGGTTGTATCTGGGGTCCCTACGGTTGGACTCGTGTGCGTGTGAGTCGTGCGGGGCCCAGTGGGACGAGGATGCTGCCAGCGGGGCCTACCGGGGCCGGGCCAGCCGCTCGTCGGTCGCCGCGCCCCGTCACGCCTGAGTACCGCCGTCCGTGGGCAGTCTGTTCCAACAAGCACCCGCGCTCGGGGCGCGCCGAGTTGGCCCGCTTGGGGTGGAAGCCCGACATCGCCCTGTTCAGCGACGCCTTCGACGGCCCCAAGCGGCTGGAGCCGGTGCTCGCGGCCTTGGGATTGGCGCCCGGGGAGGTCGTGTTCGTGGGGGACACCGCCCACGACCGGGCCTGCGCCCACACGCTCGGCATTCCGTTCGGGCTGGCCGGCTGGAACGCCCGGGCTGTCCTGGTGGCAGGCGACGTCGTGCTGACCCGCCCGGCCGTTCAAACGAAATCTGAAGCGGAATCGACACTGGAGGTCGATTCCGCTTCAAATTTCAGATGACCCTCAGACTCCGGCGGGCAACTACCTCCCGTGTTCGCAGCTCGGCTCCGCGCTCTACGTCGGGGGGCACGGTCCCGTCTACGGCGACGAGATCGTCGTAGGCAAGGTGGGCGGTGAGCTC
>DHIQ01000090.1 GCA_002403895.1 Candidatus Neomicrothrix sp. UBA4742 | reverse complement strand
CCGGGCAAGCGCTACTACGGCGGCAACGTCCACATCGACGAGGTCGAGGATCTCGCTCGGGACAGGGTGAAGGCCCTGTTCGGGGCCGAGTGGGCCAATGTCCAGCCGCACTCGGGGGCCAACGCCAACGTGGCGGTGTATCTGGCGTTGCTCGAGCCCGGTGACAAGGTCATGGGCATGAGCCTCGACCACGGTGGTCACCTCACTCATGGCTCGCCGGCGAACATCAGTGGCCGGCTCTACAACTTCGTGGCCTACGGGGTGACGCCCAGCGACGAGCGACTCGACTACGACCAGATCCGCGACCTGGCCCTGGCTGAGCGACCCAAGCTGATCGTCGCCGGCGCCACCGCCTACTCCCGCATCATCGACCCCGAGGTCCTGCGCAGCATCGCCGATGAGGCCGGTGCCCTGTTGATGTTCGATGCCGCCCACATCGCCGGGCTCATCGTCGGGGGAGTGCATCCCAACCCGGTGCCGTTCGCCGATGTGGTCACCTTCACGACCCACAAGACGCTGCGCGGGCCGCGGGGTGGGTGCGTGCTCAGCAAGGCCGAGTTCGGTCCGGCCATCGACAAAGCCATGTTTCCCGGCCTCCAGGGCGGGCCACTCGAACACGTCATCGCGGCCAAGGCCGTGGCCTTTCGTGAGGCGGCCGATCCGTCGTTCGCGGTCTACGCCCGCCAGATCGTGGCCAACGCCGCCGCGCTGGCCGAGGCACTCGCGGGCGAGGGCTTCCGGCTGGTGTCGGGTGGTACCGACAACCACCTCATGCTGGTCGATCTGCGGTCGTTCGACGAGGAACTGACGGGCAAGGAAGCCCAGAACGTCCTCGACCGGGCCGGCATCACGCTCAACCGCAACACGATTCCCGATGATCCCCGCAGTCCGTTCGTGACCTCGGGCCTGCGCATCGGTACGCCGTCGGTCACCACCCAAGGTATGACCGAGACCGAGATGGTGACCGTCGCCGCCCTCATCGCCCGGGCCCTGCGATCCCGGACCGACGACCACGAACTGGCGGCCGTCCGCGATGACGTCGTCACCCTCTGTTCCAAGTTCACGCCGTACTCATGACCCGTCAGGCTGCGCAGGCGCCAGCCGGAGCAGCGGGAGCACTGAGCACTCGTCCCGAAGGGGCGTCGGCGGATTATCGCCGGCGCAAGTAGATATGCCTTCATTAGGTGCGTACGGGGTCGTGCTGGCGGTGGTAGCCGTCACGACCGTGATCGGCGTGCCGCTCGTGCGGCGCCTGGCTGTGCGCATCGGCGCCGTCGTTCGCCCTGATGAGCGGCGGGTCCATGCCCGACCGACCCCCACCCTGGGCGGCATCGCCATGCTGGCCGGCTTCTGCGCTGGCATGTTCGTGGCTTGGCGCATGAATGCCTTCGACACCATCTTCGTAGGCAACACCGAGCCCCTGGGGCTCGTGATCGCCGCGGTGCTGATTCTGGCCGTCGGGGTCATCGACGATCTGCGGGAGGTGTCGGCGCCGGCGAAAGTGTCGGGCATCGTCGTGGCCGCCAGTGTGCTGGTGCTGTCGGGCATCAGCATCCTCACCCTGCGTATCCCGTTCGTGTCGACGTTCATCCTCGACCCGAACTGGTCGTACCTGCTCAGCGTGCTGTGGGTACTCGGCATGACCAACGCCATCAACTTGATCGACGGCCTCGATGGGCTTGCCGCCGGCATTGTGGCCATCGCCGCGGGAACGTTCTTTCTCTACGCCCAGCAACTCGGCCACGAGGGGTTGCTGGCCGACGGCAACATCGGCGCGCTCATCGCCGTGATCGTCCTGGGCATGTGCCTGGGCTTCCTGCCATGGAACGTGCACCCGGCCAGGATCTTCATGGGCGATGGCGGCGCGCTGTTGTTGGGGTTGTTGATGGCGGCGTCGACCATGGTCGTCGGTGGGCGCACCGACCAGCCCTTCAGCGGCCAGACGTTCTTCTTCTTCGCCCCGGTGTTCATCCCCTTGGTGATCCTCGGCGTCCCCATCACCGATACGGCCTGGGCCATCGTCCGCCGAGCTCGGACCCGTACGGGTCTGGCCACGGCCGACAAGGACCACCTCCACCATCGGCTCATGCGCCTTGGCCACGGCCACCGCCGGAGCGTGTTCATCCTGTGGGCGTGGACGGCCTTGCTCTCGGGGTTCGTGCTGTTCCCGACCTACACCCACAAGGGCGATGCCATCGTGCCGTTCGGGATCGCCGCGCTCGGGCTGGCCCTGTACACCTTGCTGCACCCTGGCGTGCGCGAGGCGCGCCGCGCCGAGGGCAAGACCGCGGCCCGCGCCGGTGAAGAGTCCGAGGGTGCCATGACGACCGTGGAGGAGCCGACGCCGTCCCCCTGAGCCCGGGCGCCCAGAGTTGCGGCCCGGGGACCCTATGCGTAAGTTGCTCCCGCGTCGCCAGCGCCCTTGTCGGCATGCTCAACTTTCCGCGCGATTAGGGGGAGAGGGGGGATTTGCGCCTGTGCGAGCCGGTACCCTAGATTGCGAATCAATTCACAAGCCCCTTTTCGGGGCGGCTCGGTCGTCGGCTTCCCGGTCGATCCCGCCGGGTTGGACAAGCCCGAGAGGAGGTTCGACGTGGACCTTCGTGCAGTTCGCGACGTCAACAACGGGTTCGGTGACGGACTCGCCGCCGCCTTCGAGATGGTTGCGACGCCTGTGATCTTCGCCTTCGCCGGCTACCTGCTCGACCGCTGGCTCGGCCTCCACCTCGTCTTCGCCCTCCTCTTCGGCCTGGTCGTCTTCGGCTACGAGATCTGGAAGCTCATCATGCGCTACTCGGCCGAGATGGCCGCTCACGACGCGTCGGCACCCTGGGCACGACGCGCCACGGCGGGCGAGGGGAGTGGCTCCGATGATTGAGCAGCCGGTGAACTACGTCGAGGGTTCGCCCGAGGTCGAGATTGCCACCGACATGGTGCGGCGGGCGTTGCCCGTCGCCCCCGTGCTCGTGCTCGCGTGCGGGCTGGTGTGGGGCATCAACGGTGCCCTGTCGAGCGCCTTCGGCATCGGGCTCGTGCTGCTGAACTTCCTTCTCACCGCCGCCCTGCTGTCCTGGGCGGCCCGCGTCTCGCCCACCATGCTCATGGCCGCCACGCTTGGGGGCTTCCTCGTGCGGATGGCGCTCATCGTGGGTGCGGTGGTGCTGGTGAAGGGCACCTCGTGGGCGGCCATGGCCCCGATGCTGCTCACCATTCTCGTTACTCACCTCGGCCTGTTGATGTGGGAGACCCGCTACGTATCCATGTCGTTGGCCTTCCCTGGCCTCAAGCCCCGCAAAGGAGCCTGACCGTTGATTCTCGGCCTCGAGTTCCCGGCAGTCAGCCAGCTCGTTCAGTGGAAGGTGTTGTGGGGCAGCGGCCCGTTCGCGGTCACGCGCGTCACCATCCAGATCGTCCTCTCGGTGATCATCGTGGTCGCCTTCTTCCTCATCGCCGGGGCCAAGCGCAAGCTGGTGCCCACCGGCGTGCAGAACGTGGCCGAGTCGGCCGTCGACTTCGTGCAGGAGGGAATCATCATGCAGAGCATGGGTGTCGAGGGTCTGAGCTGGACGCCCTTCATGCTCACGCTGTTCAGCTTCATCCTGGTGCTGAACTTCTGGGAGGTGGTGCCCGGCTTCCAGATGCCCGTCACCGCCCACATCGCCATCCCGGCCGAGCTCGCCATCCTCGTGTGGGTGCTGTTCAACGCGGTGGGCATCAAGAGCCAGGGCTTCTTCGGCTACTTCAAGTCGATGGCCTTCCCGCCGGGCGTTCCGTGGCCCCTCTACGTCCTCTTCACGCCCATCGAGATCGTGTCGACGCTGTTCGTGCGCCCGCTCTCGCTGGCGGTGCGGCTCTTCGCCAACATGCTCGCCGGCCACATGCTGCTGGCGACCTTCGCCGTGCTCTCGGCCGCCATGTTCACCGCCGACGCCATCTACCTGCGGCCCCTCGGCATCCTGCCCTTCGGCCTGCTGATCGCCCTGATGGGCTTCGAGGTGCTCGTCTCGTTCCTCCAGGCCTTCATCTTCACCATCCTCGCCGCCGTGTACCTCGGCCTCGCGATGCACCCCGAGCACTGATTCGCTCAGCGCCCGGACCAAGTCCCGAATCACCGCCCGAAAGATAGAAGGAGAATCCATTGCTGCATGTACTTGCTGAGCAACAGGCAGGCGAACTGGCGAGCGGTCTCAAGACCGTCGGCGCCGGCATCGTCTACGGGGGCGCGGCCATCGGGCCGGGCATCGGCATCGGCATTGTGGTCGGCAACGCCATCACCGCGATGGCCCGCCAGCCCGAGGCCTCCGGTCCGGTCCGCACCACCATGTTCCTTGGCATCGCCTTCACCGAGGCGCTCGCCCTGTTCGGCTTCGTCCTCGCGTTCCTGCTCAAGGGTTAGGCGGTCCGATGCGCACGAGAGCAGCCATCGCCTCGGGCGTCCTGGTGCTGACGGTCCTCTTCGGGTCGACGTCGGTCGCCTCGGCGGCCACCACGACAGTGAAGCAGACCGAGATCGCCAAGTGCGTCCAGGACGCCCTCAACCAGGGCACCGACGCGGGTGAATGCGTCAAGGCCACCAGCCCGATCGTCCCCGACGCGACCGACCTTTTCTACGGCGGCCTGGCGTTCCTCATCCTGCTCGTCGCCATGTGGAAGTTCGCGCTCCCCGGCGTGAAGAAGGGCATGGACGGCCGCTCCGAGCGCATCCGTGCCGATCTGGCGCGGGCCGACGCGGCCAAGACCGAGGCCGAGCAGCTGCTGGCGACCTACCAGCGCCAGGTGGCCAACTCCAAGGCCGAGGCCACCCGCATCATCGAGGACGCCCGGGCCACCGCCGACGGGCTCAGGGCCGAGCTGCATCGGAGGGCCGAGGCCGAGATCGCCGAGGCGCGGCAGCGGGCCGCGGCCGACATCGAGGCGTCGAAGGCCCAGGCCATCGCCGATCTCACCAGCGAGGTGGCCTCGTTGGCCATCGGCGCCGCTGAGGTCGTGGTCCAGAAGAGCCTCGACCGCGAGACGCAGGTGCAGCTGATCGAGAACTACATCAACCAGGTCGGATCGACCAACTGACCCCGTCCGCCGGGGGCCCGGCGGACGAGACCTTGAAGGAGATCGGCTCGTGGCCGAGCAGAGCAGAACCGAGCAGCGGATCACGGGCTACGCCGAGGCGTTGCTCTCCGTCGCCACCAACGAGCAGAACCTGGGCGAGGTCGCCGACGAGCTGTTCCGCTTCGCCCGGGTGCTCGAGGGCTCCGACGAGCTGCGCGACGCGCTGACCGACCCCCACCTGCCCGCGGCGCGCCGCCAGCAGATCGTCGAGGACCTGCTCGCCGGTAAGGCCACCGATATCACCACCGCCCTGGTCTCGATGGTGGTCGGCGTCGGGCGGGCTCGCGATCTGCCCGCCGTCATCGACCGGTTCGTCCAGTTGACCGCCCGTCAAGGCCAGCGCTCCGTCGCCGAGGTGCGGGCGGCCATCGAGCTCACCGAGGACCAACGGGCCCGCCTGGCCGAGGCGCTGAGCAGCGCGACCGGTGGGGCGGTCGAGGTCAAGGTCATCGTCGATCCCTCCGTGCTCGGTGGGGTCGTCACCCAGATCGGCGACACCGTTATCGACGGGTCCGTGCGCCATCGCTTGAACCAGCTGCGAGAGACCATCTAGAGAAGCCCCGCCGTCCAGCGGCATCGGTCCGGGCCACCGCCCGACCGACCGCGGATGTCATGTCAAGGGAGAAGTCGAACAGCAATGGCTGAACTCACGATCAACACCAGCGACATCACCGCCAGCCTGCAGAGGAACCTCGCGGACTTCCATCCCGAGGTCGAGCTGCGGCAGATCGGGCGGGTGCTCGAGGTCGGTGACGGCATCGCCCGCGTCTCGGGGCTTCCCGACGTCGGCGTGAACGAGTTGCTCGAGTTCGAGGGGGGAACTTTCGGGCTGGCGCTGAACCTCGACGAGGAGTCGATCGGTGCGGTGATCCTGGGTGACGCCGAGTCGGCTGCTGAGGTACAGGAGGGCGCGCCGGTGCGGGCCACCGGGCGCATCCTCTCCGTGCCCGTCGGCGACGCCATGCTCGGCCGGGTGGTGAATGCCCTGGGCGAGCCCATCGACGGCAAGGGAGCCATCGTCGGTGCCCAGCTGCGGCGTATGGAGGTCCAGGCCCCGGGCATCGTGGGCCGTCAGCCGGTGCACGAGCCGATGCAGACCGGCATCAAGTCGATCGACGCCATGACCCCCATCGGGCGGGGCCAGCGTCAGCTCATCATCGGCGACCGCAAGACGGGCAAGACGACGGTCTGCGTCGACACGATCCTGAACCAGAAGGGTCAGGACGTGAAGTGCATTTACGTCGCCATCGGCCAGAAGGCGTCGACGGTGTCGCAGACGGTGAACACCCTGCGGGAGTACGGCGCCCTGGACTACACGGTCGTGGTGGTGGCGTCTGCCGGCGACCCGGCCCCGTTCAAGTACCTCGCCCCCTACGGCGGCTGCGCCATGGGCCAGCACTGGATGGACAACGGCGAGGCCGCCCTCATCGTCTACGACGACCTGTCCAAGCAGGCCGACGCGTACCGCGAACTCTCGTTGCTCGTTCGGCGTCCTCCCGGACGGGAGGCTTACCCGGGCGACGTGTTCTACCTCCACTCGCGGCTGCTCGAGCGCGCGGCGAAACTGTCCGACGAGCTCGGCGGCGGCTCCCTCACCGCGCTGCCGATCATCGAGACGCAAGCGGGGGACATCGCC
>DHIQ01000125.1 GCA_002403895.1 Candidatus Neomicrothrix sp. UBA4742 | reverse complement strand
CGCCGCCCACTCCACCGAATCGCGAATGTCGCGCGTCTCGAGCGGCGACCAGACGTCCATGTAGCCGGGCGACCAACCGGCGCCGCGGGAGTCTACGCGGACGCAGACATACCCGTCGGAAACCCACTTCTCGGGGTCGACGACCTCCCAGTTCTGGTACTTGTTGGTCGAGTTGGCCGCCACGTCAGGGTGGTCGCGGACCATCTTCTCCCACTGCGGCGCGTACGCCTCCTGGAAGGCGAGGCCCTTCGCGTAGGGCCCGTAGGTGAGCACGACCGGATACCTTCCCGCAGCCACCGGGCGGTAGACGTCGGCCCGCAGCACGGTGCCGTCGTCGGCGGTGATGGGGACGTGGTAGTCGATGGTCATCCCGTCCGCCTGGACGGTGCGCGGGTTGACCGTGAGAGTGTTCTCGGCCATCAAGCTTTTCTCCCCGATATGCCTGGCTGCCGCCGAAAGGCCGCGGTGCGCATGTCGCCAGGTGCCTTGCCCACCCAGGAGCAGTTTAGCTTCGCGGTCAGGCGAGCAGCTTGATGACCGCGATCGTCCCCGCCAGCACGACGACGCCGCGCAGCACCTCCGACGACATCCGGCGGCCGATCAGCGCCCCGACGATGCTGGAGATGACGATCTATTCTGGCGGCCACCGTCAGCTCGTCCTTGCTCCAGCCGCTGTTCGGGGTCCTGGTCGACTCCCGTGACCTCGACTGGCTCTCGCCGATGGGGCTGGGATGTCGGCCGTGGGCATCGGCAACTGCGGGGTGGTGGGTGATTACCCCCTTACCTGGCTGGCGATCGCCTTCAGCGGGGTCGGCACCGCCGCATACGATCCCGGGGCGGCCCGGATGGCGAGCGTGGTCACCGCCGGCCGGACCCGGGGGATGAGCATCTTCTCAACAGGCGGCAACGTGGGGTTCACACTGGGGCCGCTCATCTCTGCGCCCCTGATCCTCTCGTGGGGGCTGCGGGCCACGCCACTGCTGGCCATCCCCGGGCTCGCGATGGCGGGGGGAGTGCTGCCGCTGCTGCGGTCGGCGAGCCGGGCCACGCAAGCCGGCCCGGCCGGCTCCCGGCCGACGAGCGCCGGGCGGGACCAATGGAAAGGCTTCGCCCGGGTGACCTTCGCCGTGATCACCCGCTCGGCGGCGTTCTTTGGGATCGCGGCCTTCGCGCCCCTCTACTGGCGCGGCGACCTTGGGGCGTCAACGGCCCTGTCGGAGATTGCCCTGACCTGCTTCCTCGGCTCGGGCGTGGTAGGCGCGCTGCTCGGCGGCGCCATCGCCGATGGCCAGGGCCGCTGGCGGACGGTGCGTGCGGGCAACGTCTTGCTGGTCCCCGCGCTCCTCCTGTTGGTGCTGGCCAGCCCGGTCATGGGCCCCGTCTTCTCCCTGCCCCTGCTGGTGCTCGTTGGGGTGTCGCTGCAGATGCCGCACAGCGTCCTCGTGGTGCTGGGACAGGACTACCTTCCCAATCGAACCGGCACCGCGGCGGGGGTGACGCTGGGCCTGGCGATGACCGCGGGTGGGCTGGTCGCGCCGGGGCTCGGGGTGTTCGCCGACCACTTCGGTCCGCGGTTCGTGCTGGTCATGATGGTGGCGTTCCCCGTCGCAGCGCTCGCGGTGGCATTGCGCACCCGCGACCCCCGGCCGGGCATCCCCGTGGACATGCCGGCAGCGCGCCCGGCGGCCGCGCTGGCCACCTACACGTCGCCGGCGTGACCGGCATCGACTACCGCACCGCCGGTCCCGAGCAGGGCGCGATCTTCCCGGACTTCGAGCTCCCCAACACTGACGGGGAGGCGGTCCGGCTGCACGAGTGGAGAGACTCGCGGAGGGCGCTGATGGTGTTCTTCCGGAGCGCCTCCTGGTGACCGTACTGCAAGACGCAGCTGGTCGAGTTGCAGGGAGTCTCCCCCGAGCTGGAGCGCCACAACATCGGCCTTGTGGCCATCAGCTACGACCTGCCCGAGACGCTGCGCGCCTTTGCCGACGCCCGCGGGATCGAGTACCCGCTGCTGTCCGACCGTGGCAGCGTCGTGATCGAGCGGCTGGGCCTGCTGGACCGTGACCTGGAGGCGCACCACGCCCACACTTCGGGATGCCCACCGGCGACCACCAGCGTGGGCTGGCGTACCCCGCGATATTCCTGCTCGCCGAGGAGGGACGGGTGGTCCAGAAGCGGATCCAGGACAACTACCGGGCCCGGGAGGGTGGCCTCGTCCTGCTCGAGAAGACCCTCGGCATCCGGCCGCCGCGGCAGGGGGTTGCCACTGAGACGGCGCAGCCGCGGGGTGCGCCTCAGGCTGTCGGCCGACGGCGGCGGCTATGCCCGCTACCAGCTCACCCGAGTGCACGTGGAACTCGAGGCCGACGACGGCTGGCATGTCTATGGCGCGCCCGTCCCTGCCGGGTACACCGCCTTTGAGGTCGAGGTCGAGGCCGAGGACGGCGTGGAGGTCGGGCCCCACGAGTTCCCTGAACCGCGCGAATTCACGGTGGAGGGGCTCGACGAGCGGTTCGTGGTCCACGAGGGTCGCGTGGACGTGGTCGTGCCGGTTGCCTTCAACGTGGGCAAGGAACGCGGGCCGGTGCCGGTCCGGGTCACCGTCGGCTACCAGGCCTGTAGCGACACCACCTGCCTCCCCCGGCGCGCGCCCAGCTCGAGCTCACCGTGCCGGAGATCGTGGTCGCATGACGCCAGCGGTTACACTGCCGCCTGGCATGAGGAGACCTGTGGCATGAGCACGATCCGGTGCGTCAGGCTGTTCGCCGACACCGCGGGCGAGTCGCGCTTCGACGAGGTCGAGGTGTCGCTGGCACCCACCGATTTCGCTCCGCCCGTCCCGCCGATGGACCTCTCCGCCCCAGTCCCCGCCAGCCAGTTCGTCTTCCTCCAGGTCCCACCCGGATGAGTTGCTGACATGCACCCGAGCCCGCCGCGGCAGACTGGGGATCGTCCTCATCGGCAGCATCGAGGTGACCGGCGCGCCCGGCGAGCAGCGCGTCTTCGGCCCGGGTGGTTTCTTCCTCATGGAGGACACCACCGGCGGCGGCCACGCCACCCGGGTCGTGGGCAACGAGGACCTGAGGATGGCCATCACCGCGCTCCCCGACCCGGCATGACCGTGGGCGGGACTGCGCGGGAGCCGGGGCACGATGCCTGACTTCGACCTCGGCGTCGAGGGTGGGACCCTGGTCACCGGCCAAGGACGGCGCCAGGCCAATCTCTATGTCCAGGCCGGCCGGGTAGCGGAGGTCACAACCGAGAGGCGTACCGCAGCTGAGACGGTCGACGCTGCGGGCCTGCTGGTCATGCCCGGGTTCGTCGATGCCCACGTGCATTTCATGGATCCCGCTGACCCGTCCCGTGAGGATTTCCCGTCTGGTAGCGCCGCCGCGGCGCGGGCCGGGGTCACCACCGTCATCGAGCACACCCACGGCCGGCCCGTGCGCACCGCCGCCGACCTCGCGGAGAAGGCGGCCTACCTCGCCGGCCGCTCGGTCGTCGACTTCGCGCTGGGGGCCCACGCCTGGCCCGGGCACAGCGACGATGTCGGGCCCGCGTGGCGGTCGGGGGTCGCCTTCATGAAGGCCTTCACCTGCACCACCCACGGCATCCCCGGGCACGACGCCGGGGCCCTGTTCGACCTGCTGACCGTGGCCGCCGAGTCAGGTGCCACCTGCCTCCTGCACTGCGAGGACGAGTCGCTGACCGCCGGCGCTGAGGCCCACCTGCGCGCCGCCGGGCGCGAGGATGGCGGCCTCATCCCGGAGTGGAGGAACCGCACCGCCGAACTGGTCGCGGTGGCGGTCGCGGCGCTGCTTGCGCGCCGCACCGGTGCACGGGCGGTGCTGGCCCACGCGAGCAACGTCGACGTGCTCGACGTGGCCGGCGCGATGACGGTGGAGAG
>DHIQ01000053.1:3330-16016 GCA_002403895.1 Candidatus Neomicrothrix sp. UBA4742 | reverse complement strand
GCCCTGCTCAAGATCCTCGAGGGCACCACCGCGTCGGTTCCTCCCCAGGGCGGGCGCAAGCACCCCCATCAGGAATTCATCCAGATCGATACCACCAACATCCTCTTCCTCTGTGGTGGGGCATTCGCTGGGATCGACAAGATCATCGAGAGCCGGGTGGGCAAGAAGGGTGTGGGCTTCACGTCCGAGCTGCGCAACGCCGGGGCCACCGACATGGGCCAGATCTACGGCCAGGTGCTCCCCGAGGATCTCCTCAAGTTCGGCCTCATCCCTGAGTTCATCGGTCGCCTGCCCGTCATCGGCGCGGTGAGCAACCTCGACCAGGAAGCCCTCATCCGCATCCTCGTCGAGCCGCGCAACGCGCTGGTCAAGCAATACAAGAAGTTCTTCGAGTTCGAAGACGTCGAGTTGGAGTTCACTGACGACGCCCTTAGCGCGGTGGCCGACCAGGCTCTGTTGCGGGGGACAGGCGCCCGTGGTCTACGCGCCATCCTCGAAGAGGTCCTGCTCAGCGTCATGTACGACCTCCCGAGCCGAGACGACGTCGAGAAGGTCCTGATCGATCGTTCGGTGGTGCTGGACAAGGTCAATCCGACCTTGGTGCCTCGCACCGCGACGACGACTCAGCCGCGCCCGCGCCGCGCTGCGTCCTAACACCGGGTGGAGCTCGGCGACGCGCTGGCGTACCTCGACCGCCACTTGAACCGCGAAGCCACCGCCGGCCGCATCGAGGGGTTGCACCTCGATCACATGCGCCGGCTCATGGAGGTGCTGGGCGACCCTCACCTCTCGTATCCGGCCATCACCATCACCGGCACGAACGGCAAGGGTTCCGTCGCCCGGATGATGACCGCACTTCTGGTGGAGAGCGGGTTGTCGGTCGGGACTTACACCAGCCCTCACCTCGAGCAGCTCAACGAGCGGCTGGCGTGGAACGGGGAACCGATCAGCGATGAGGCGCTGGCCGAGCTCATCAGCGAGCTCGCCGCCATCGAGCCCATCTTGGGGATCACCCCGAGCTGGTTCGAGCTCATGACGGCAGGCGCCCTGAGTTGGTTTGCCGGCGTCGCCGTCGACGTCGCCGTGTTGGAGGTCGGACTGCTCGGTCGATTCGACGCCACCACCGTCGTGGATGCCGACGTGGCCGTGATCACCAACATCGGGTTCGATCACACCGATGGGGTGGGGGACTGGCGGGCAGCTATCGCTTCGGAGAAGGCCGGCATCGTCAAGCCCGGCTCATTCCTCGTCCTGGGTGAGACCGACGAAGCCCTCCGCTCGATCTTCCTGGCCGAGGGACCCCGCCAGACCTGGGAGCGCGAGGTGGACTTCGAGGCCACCCGGAGCCTGGCCGCCGTGGGCGGGCGCCTGGTCGACATCCAGACCCCTCTCGGCCGGCTCGACGAGCTCTACGTGCCCGTCCACGGCGAGCACCAGGCCGACAACGCCGCGGTGGCCGTGGCCGCCGTCGAGGCCTTCTTCGGCCGGGCCCTCGACGAGGACGTCGCCACGCAGGCGTTTGCCGGCCTCACCATCCCCGGCCGGCTCGAGGTGATGGGTCATGGGCCGCTGGTCATCATCGACGGAGCGCACAACCCACTTGGAGCAGAGGTGATCACGGCCACGCTGGCGGAGGACTTCGAGGTCGTAGGTCGACGGATCCTGGTGGTGGGGATGTTGGAAGGGCGCGACCTCACCGCCATGCTCGAGGCGCTCGACATCGGCTCGTTCGACCTCGTCGTCGCCACCAGTCCGGTGTGGGCTCGAGCGGTCCCGGCCGAGGTCGTCGGCGAGGCCGCGGCCGGCCTGGGAGCAACGGTGGACGTGATCGACGATGTCACCGAGGCGGTCGACCATGCGTTGCTGGCCGCGGGGGAGGACGGGCTCGTCCTCATCGCCGGGTCCCTTTACGTGGCCGGCGAGGCGCGTTCTCACTTCGCCGCTCGGCTGCGTAGGTCACCGGCCTGATCTACAGCGAGGGGAAGAAGGTCCCGATCTCTCGTTCGGCGGCCTCGGCGGAGTCCGAACCGTGCACCAGGTTCTCGGTGAACAAGATCCCGAGGTCACCGCGGATGGTGCCGGGGGCGGCCTCGCGCGGGTTGGTGGTGCCAATCATGGTTCGCACGACCTTCCAGGTGTCCTCCGGCCCTTCGACCACCATGACCATTGCCGGGGAGCGACCGATGAACTCGACGAGCTCACCGTAGAACGGCTTCTCGGCGTGCTCGGCGTAGTGGCGCCCGGCGATGTCGGCATCGATGGTCCGGAGCTCGGCGGCCACCAGGGTCAGGCTGCGTCGCTCGAAGCGGCTGATGATCTCGCCGACGAGGCCCCGCTCTACGGCATCGGGCTTGCAGATGACAAGGGTGCGATCCATGGCGGGGCAGGCTAGGCGACGGTCCGGGACCGCTGAAATCGGCCGACCGACTCTCTTGGCCCTTCAGTCGGCGAACCTCCCTGCGGGCGCCGCAGCCCAGGTTTGGCGCCGACATTGCGATTGCGTTACGAACCGGTAAGCTTGCGCTCTCCGGCGGAGCGGGTTCCGCCGGTACCCCTTTTCTGCAGAACCAGGCCGTCTGACCTAGCCTGCGGACGCAGGACTCGCCGTCAGCTCCGAATACCGGGGGCCTGAACGAATGGCCGACAAGGTGCTCTCCTCTTTTTCCTCGATCATGGGCCGCGACATGGCGGTCGATCTCGGTACAGCCAACACGCTGGTGTATCTCCGTGGCGAAGGCATCGTGTTGGACGAGCCGTCCGTGGTCGCCGTCAACGTCAACGACGGGCGCCCCGTCGCGGTGGGTCACGAGGCCAAGCGGATGATCGGGCGCACGCCCGCGCACATCAAAGCCATCCGACCCCTCAAGGATGGCGTCATCGCCGATTTCGACATCTGCGAGAAGATGCTGCGGTACTTCATCCAGAAGGTGCATCAACGCAAGTGGGCCAAGCCCCGCATGGTCATCTGCGTGCCGTCGGGCATCACGCCGGTCGAACAGCGCGCCGTGCAGGAAGCGGCCGAGTTCGCCGGCGCCCGCAAGCCCGCCTACATCATCGAAGAGCCCATGGCGGCCGCCATCGGTGCCGGCCTGCCCGTGCAGGAACCGACCGGCAACATGATCGTGGACATCGGTGGCGGCACCACCGAGGTGGCCGTGATCTCCCTCGGTGGTGTGGTCACCAGCCAGTCGATCCGCGTCGGCGGCGATGAGCTCGACGACGCGATTATCCAGTTCATCAAGAAGGAGTACAGCCTCGCCTTGGGTGAGCGCACGGCCGAAGAGGTGAAGATGACCTTGGGTTCGGGGTGGCCCCTCGAAGAGGAACTGCACGCCGAGATCCGCGGTCGTGACCTGGTCACGGGTCTACCCAAGACGATCGTCACCTCGACCGACGAGATCCGCGAGGCAATCGAGGAGCCGGTGTCAGCCATCGTCGATGCGGTGAAGGTGACCCTGGACAAGACCCCTCCGGAGCTCGCGGCCGACATCATGGAGACCGGCATCGTGTTGGCCGGTGGCGGTGCGCTGCTCACTGGCTTGAACGCGCGAATCGAGCACGAAACCGGCATGCCCATCGTCATCGCCCCCAACCCCCTGTACTGCGTGGCGATCGGGTCGGGTCAGTCGCTGGAAGAGTTCGAGGCCCTCAAGGGCGTCCTCTTCTCGTCGAATCCCAACTGATCGGGGCCGGTGCAGTGGCGCTGTCCCGGCGGATCGGCCGGTCGCGGTTCACCCTCGTCCTGCTGGTCCTGACCTCGCTCACCCTGCTCACGCTGGACTTTCGCGGGTTCGGGCCGCTGGATCAGGCCCGGAGCTCGGTGTTGTCGGTGTTCGCCCCGGTGGGCGAGGGCGCCACCGACCTGTTCAGGCCGGTGGGCAACTTCTGGCATGGCGCCTTCGCCTACGACGACCTCCAGCGTGAGAACGACGATCTGCGGGCACAGATCGACGACCTCCAGGGGCAGGTCACCACGGGGGAAGTGGCCAAGCGCTCGAACCAGGAACTCCTGGCCCAGGCCAAGCTCCCGTTCGTCGGGGACCTCCAGACGGTGAGGGCTCGCGTCACGTCGGGGGCGGTGGCCAACTTCGACGACACCATCGAGATCGGCAAGGGCTCCAACGACGGCGTCAAGAAGGACATGCCGGTCGTGACCGGCACCGGTCTCGTCGGCTCAGTCGTGCAGGTGAGCGACAACCGCGCGGTGGTCCGACTCCTCACCGACACGTCGTTCCAAGTCGGAGTGAACGCCCTCGGCACCGCGTTTAACGGAGTAGCTCGCGGCCAGGGGACCGACAACCAGCTCAGGGCCACCATGGATGTCACCGCCCAGGTCACCCCGGGCCAGATACTGGTGACCCGGGCGATACCCGGCGGGCGATTCCCTTCCGACCTCCCGGTGGGCACGGTGGCGACGGTGACCGCCGATGATGGGTCGCTGCAGCGCTCGATCGACGTGAACCTTCTGGCCGACATGCAAGACCTCACCTACGTGAGCGTGGTGCTGTGGGAGCCGACCCCGTGAAGGTGGTCGCCCGCGTCGCGCTTGTGCTGCTCTCCGCGGCGGTGCTCGAGCGGGGCCTGTTCTCCCAACTGCGCATCGGTGGGGCGGCCGCCGACATCTTGTTGTTGCTGGCCATCTCGGCCGGCATGGTCGGCGGCCCCGATCGGGGCGCCGTCGTCGGCTTCTTCGCCGGCCTCGTGCTGGATCTCCTGGGACAAAGCCCGTTGGGTCTCTATGCCCTCGTCTACTGCGTCGTGGGCTACGTCGTGGGGGCAGCCCACTCTGCGGTGGTCCGGGCGTCGCGTTGGGAGCCGATGGTGCTTGCCTTCCTGGCCAGCGCCGTCGCCATCGCCCTGTATGTCGTGGCCTCGTTCATGGTGGGCCGCAGCGGCCTGATCAACCCCCACCTCTTGGTGGTGACAGCGGTGGTCTCGCTGGCCAACGCCGTGCTGGTCCCGTTCACCAACCGCACCTTGCGCTGGGCCCTTGGCGATGGGGCTGGCTCCCGGGCCGCGGTCCGCTGAGGCCTCTCCCGTGCTGAACTGGCTTCCCTGATGGACACTGATTCCCCCCGGCTCCGGCTCAGCATCCTGGCCGTCGTCGTGCTTTCCCTCTTCGGTGCCCTGTTCGCCCGGCTCTGGTACCTCCAGGTCATGGTGGCCGACCAGTTCCAGGTGGAGGCCGCCGCCAACCGCGTGCGCACGGTGGCCGAGGAAGCCCCCCGCGGTCGCATCCTCGACGTCAAGGGACGGGTCATCGTCGACAACCGCAGCTCGCTGGTGGTCACCATCAACCCCAAGGATTTCAACGCCCTGGTCATGGCTGATCAGGACAACCTGCTGTTGCGGGTGGCGGAGCAGCTCACCCGGTCCGGCAACCCGACCAAAGTGGTCGGTCTCCGAGCCAAGCTGAGCGACCCGCAGTACAACGGGCTACAGCCGATCCCCATCGCCATCGACGTGCCCGAGACGCTGTTCCAGTACTTCGCCGAGCGGGCCGACGAGTACCCGTCGGTGGCGGTGGTGCGCCAGTCGGTGCGCAGCTATCCGCTCCAGCCGGCCTCCACCGCGGCGCACATCGTGGGGTACGTCGGGCGCATCTCGGGCGACGAGCTGACGGCCATGCAAGGCGGGGTGACGCCGACGAAGCCGATTGACAAGCCCTACCAACCCGACAGCGAGATCGGCAAGACCGGCGTCGAGCGCGCCTATGAGACCTACCTCCGGGGCACGCCCGGCATCCGAACCATCGAGGTGGACGCCAAGGGGCGCCCCGTGCGCACCGTGAGCGAACAGGCCCCTCAGTCCGGTGACGATGTGCAGCTCACGATCGACATCGATGCCCAGCGCTCGGCCGAGGATGCCCTTGCTCAGCAGCTCGCCGCGCTGCAGGGCAAGCACCAGGACGACGGCACCCCCACCAAGGCGCCCGCCGGTTCGGTGGTCGCTCTCGACCCGACCAACGGCAACGTCATCGCCATGGCCAGTTACCCGACCTATGACCCGGCCGAGTTCGTCAACGGCATCTCGCAGGACCGCTTCGACCAGCTGACCAAGGGTGGTGACCAGAACAACCCCCTCATCAACCGGGCCATCCAGGGCCAGTACGCCCCTGGGTCGACGTTCAAGCTGATCACGGCCACGGCCGCGCTCCAGCGGGGGATGATCACGGCAAACACGTCGTACACCGACACCGGCTCGTACACCATCATCGGCTGCAAGCCCGGGGCCGCGGGCTGCGAAACTCGCACGAACTCCGGCGGGGAGTCCAACGGCACCATCGCGCTGCCCACCGCGGTCACGGTGTCGAGCGACGTCTACTTCTACTGGCTGGGCGATCGGTTCTTCCACGAATCTGCCCAGTTCGGCGCCACCGGCATCCAGGACACCGCCAAGGCATTCGGCCTGGGGCAGTCCTCCGGTATCCCCCTGGTGGGCGAGAGCAAGGGGCTGGTGCTCGACGCTGAGCTGGCCAAGAAGCGCCATGACGACAACCCCACGGCCTTCCCCGATGGCGGGTGGTACGCCGGGTCGAATGTCAACCTGGCGATCGGGCAGGCGCAAGTTCTGGTCACGCCGCTGCAACTCACCAACGCCTATGCCACCTTTGCCAACCACGGGACGCTGTATCAACCCCAGGTCGTGCTGCGGGTGGTCAAGGCCAAGGCCGACCCCAACGATCCCAACTCGGTGGTGATGACCACCGAGGCCCATGCCATCGGCCACGTGGATTTGCCGCCCAACATCTACGACCCACTCAATGCCGGGTTCCAGGGGGCGATCGACAATCCCAAGGGCACCGCCCACAGCGCCTTCCAGGGCTTCGACACCTCAGCCTTTACCCTCGCCGGCAAAACGGGGACCGCCCAGGTGAACGGCAAGGCCGATACCTCGCTGTTCGTGTCCTACGGACCGGCGGGTAGCCCGCGCTACGTCGTGGCCGCGGTGCTGGAGGAGTCCGGGTTCGGTGCCCGGGCCGCCGCCCCCGTCGTCCGTCACTTGTGGGAAACGCTGAGCAACCAGGCCCTCACGGCGGTGGCCCCCGCCCAGAGCGGGACGTCGGGCTGATGGCGCTGTCCACCAGCGCCCGCTCGGGGCCCGATCGCAGCCGCCGCGACCTGTCGGCCCCGTGGCGGCACACGGATCCGGTGCTGCTGGTGTGCACCCTTGCCGTTTCGCTGCTGGGGCTCATCATGGTGTTCAGCGCCACTCGGGGTCCGACCGACCCCCCGGTGACCAGCTTCTTGTTCAAGCAGGGGTTGTTCATGCTGGTCGGGGTCGTCGCCATGGTCGTCACTGCATCGATCGACTACCGGAAGTACCGGGACTGGATCGTGCCCATCTATGTGGCCACGATGCTCTTCCTGGCGCTCGTGGTCTCGGCCCTGGGATCGACGTCGAAAGGCGCCCAGTCGTGGTTCGCGGTGGGCGGGTTTCAGATCCAACCGTCGGAGATGTCCAAGATCGTTCTGATCCTGGCCCTGGCCTCGCTGTTGGGCGCGTGGAAGGGCGACATCGACCTCCGGCGTCTCGGTATGGCTTTGGCCATCGCTGGGATCCCGATGATCCTGATCATGTTGCAGCCTGATCTCGGCACGGCGTTGGTCTTCATCGCCATCACCGTCGTCATGTTCCTCATCGGCGGTGTCCGGGGTCGGTACCTGGCCGTGCTGGCCCTGGTCGGGCTCATGGGGATCACCGGCATCCTCACCTCGAACGTACTGGGCCAATACCAGAAGGATCGCCTCACGGTCTTCCTCGACTCCAGCGCCAAGCTCGAGGGTCCTGCCTACAACGTCAAGCAGAGCCAAGCCGCCATCGCCAACGGGGGTGTGACCGGATCAGGGCTGTTCCAGGGGCCTCAGACACGGTTGCGCTACGTGCCCGAACAGCAGACCGACTTCATCTTCACCGCCCTGGGCGAGCAGCTCGGGTTTGTCGGCGGCGCCACGCTGTTGGGACTCTTCGTGGTGATCGTCTGGCGGATATGGCGCACCGCCAAGCTCGCCCGCGACCTGCTGGGCACGCTCGTTTGTGTGGGAGTGCTGGCCATGTTCGTGTTCCAGATCTTCGAGAGCGTGGGGATGACCATGGGCATCATGCCCGTGACCGGCATCCCGCTGCCGTTCATGTCGTATGGCGGCTCGTCCACGGTGGCCTCGTTCGTGGGCATCGGGCTGGTGTTGAACGTCCACATGCACCGGTTCCGCTGACCCCGCCAGAACAGAGCTTCGGGAGCCGACGGTCCATCCGGTAGCATTGCGGCAAATGAACTCGATCTGGCCACAGCTGGAACCCTTGTTGGCCAACGTCCAAAAGCCCGCCCGCTACATCGGCTGCGAAGACGGCAGTCAACAGCCCGATCACCGCCCCGATCGGGCTGCCTGGCTGCTCATCTATCCGGATACCTACGAGATCGGCCTGCCCAACCAGGGCCTGCAGATCCTCTACGAGATCCTCAACGAGCGCTCCGATGCGGTAGCCGAACGGACGTATGCCCCCTGGGTCGATCTTGAGGCGTCGTTGCGCGCTCACGGGCTCCCGTTGTTCTCGGTCGATACGCACCGTCCGGCCGAGGCCTTCGACCTGCTCGCCTTCAACGTGTCGGCCGAACTCGTCTACACCAACCTGCTCAATTGTGTGGATCTCGCCGGCGTGCCCGTCCGGGCTGCCGATCGCGGTCCCCAGCACCCGCTGGTCGTCGCCGGCGGACACTGCACCTACAACCCCGAGCCGCTGGCCGACTTCCTCGATGTCGTCGTGCTGGGTGACGGCGAGGAGGTAGTGGGCGAGATCTCCGAGATCGTGAGCGAGTGGAAGTGCTCGGGTCGGACGGAGGGGTCGCGCCAGCACGTGCTGCGGGCGCTGGCCAGCGTGCCCGGGGTCTATGTGCCGTCCATGTACGACGTGACCTATGAGGGCGAGCACCTGGTGGCGGTGACGCCGCGCTACCCAGATGTCCCCGAGCGGGTCGAGAAGCGCACCGTGGCCGACCTGGCGGACTGGCCCTATCCCAAGCGCCAGCTCGTGCCCCTGACCGAGGTCGTTCACGACCGCCTCAATGTCGAGGTCTTCCGGGGGTGTACCCGCGGCTGCCGGTTCTGCCAGGCGGGCATGATCACCCGACCCGTGCGCGAGCGGCCTGCCGACCAGGTGCGCACCATGATCGACGAGGGCATCCGACGTACCGGCTACGACGAGGTGGCCCTCACGTCGCTCTCGACCGCCGATTTCAGCGGGATCGAAAAGGTCGTGGCCGATACCGTCAGCGATCCGACGCGCACCAACCAGGTGTCGGTGTCACTGCCCAGTCTGCGGGTCGACGCCTTCACCGTGGGCATTGCCTCCGAGCTCCAACGTGGGCGTCGCACCGGGCTCACGTTCGCCCCCGAGGCCGGCACCTGGCGCATGCGCCAGGTCATCAACAAGTTGATCCGGGAGGAGGACCTCTACGGCGCCGTCGAGTCGGCCTACTCGCAGGGCTGGCGCCGCATGAAGCTCTACTTCCTGACCGGCCTCCCCACCGAGACGGACGAGGACACGCTGGGCATCACCGAGCTGGCCCGCAACTGCGCCGAGATCGGGCGCTCACATACCAAGAGCGCATCGGTGACGGTGTCCGTGGGAGGGTTCGTGCCCAAGCCGTTCACCCCGTTCCAGTGGTTCGGTCAGAACACGGTGGCCGAGTTGCAACGCAAGGTCGGCCTGCTGCGCGACGACGCCCGGCGCAGCCGTGGCGTCCAGCTCAAGTGGCACGACCCCAAGGCCACCATGGTTGAGGGCATCGTCAGTCGTGGCGACCGGCGGCTGGGTCCGGTGATCGAGGACGTCTGGCGTGCCGGCGGCACCTTCCAGGAATGGTCCGAGAAGTTCGACCACCAGTTGTGGGTCGACGCCATGGATCGCCACGGCCTGTCGATCGACTGGTACGTCTACCGTCACCGCCACGAAGACGAGACCTTGCCCTGGGAGCACATCTCCGCCGGTCTCCACAAGGACTTCCTGTGGCAGGACTGGCGCGACGCGCTGAACGAAGTCGGCCTCGAGGACTGCCGGTGGACTCCGTGCTACGACTGCGGGGCCTGCACCGGGTACGGCATCGAACACATCGTTGCCTCGGCCCGCCCCCCGGCCGGCGGCAGCCAGGGGACCGGCCAGGACCTCAGCCGGGGGTCGCTCGTCCCCGTCACCTTGCTGACCAAGCCATCGAAGCCATCTACGCTGGCCGCCGATGCGCCGCTCGAAGTGGGGGCCTGATGCGGGTGCGCTTCCGGTTCGCCAAGCTGGGCAAGGTGCGCTTCACCAGCCATCGCGACGTAGCCCGCCTCTGGGAACGGGCGCTGCGCCGCGCCGAGTTGCCTGTGGCCCGCACCGAGGGGTTCTCGCCCCGACCCAAGGTGCATTTCGGTCTGGCCCTGTCGACCGCACACGAGTCGCTGGGGGAGTACCTCGACGTCGACTTCCGTGAGCCCGAGGCGCAGGAGCTCGATCTGGCTGCCCTCCCCGCGTTGTTGACCCCGCTGCTGCCTGAGGGATTGACCGTCGAGGCCGCCGCCCCCATCACCACCCTGGACATCTCGCTCCAGCAGGCGGTCACCAGTTGCTCCTGGACCATCGGAGCCCTGGGCCTCGACCTTGATGCCGCCACCGAGGCCGTGACCCGGCTGCTGGAGCGCTCCGAGGTCATGGTGACCCGGCAGCGCAAGGGCCACGACGTCACCGACGACATCCGCCCCTACATTTTCCATCTGGCCGTCACCGGCCCCATCCCGGGCGTCCTGTCGCCGTCCGGGGACCGCACCATCGCCCCCGCGGGGAGCCTGCTCGACGCCGAGCTCGGTACCCAGCCACGGGGGCTCCGCCCTGCCGAGTTGCTGGCCGCGCTAGAGCCACCGGCTACGGAAGGGCGAGTTCGCAGAACCCACCAATGGATCACGCTCGACGGCACCCGGACCGAACCTCTTTCGGTCGGCGCGACGTCGACGGCGTACGCCCCGGCGCGTGCGTCATGAGAAGGGAACCTCGCCATGACCAAACCGGTCGTCAACGGCCCCGAGGCCGCCCCCACCGGCCTCTCAGCATCAAGCGAATCGGCGGCTGCGTCGTCGCCACCCAGCCCGCGGTCGGCCGAGTCGTCGACCTCGTCGGGCCCGGCTGAGTCGTCCCCGTCGACGGACGGGGGTGGCGGTGGCAACCGACGGCGCCGTGGCTCGCGCGGCGGCCGCAACGCGAGCCCCGGCCCTGAGGACGGATCGGGCACCCCGACGAAAACCACGGCCGCCGCCAAGCGGCGCGACCGCAATCCCGAGGAGCTTCCTGAGCGTTCGTTCGAGGGCAAGCCGAAGTCGGCTGAGGCGGCGGAGAAGGCGCTGGTTCGGCGGCCCCGAATCGGCGACTCGCGGCCCGCGCCCGACGCCGGTGCGACCGAACCGGCCGAGGCGGTCTCCGACGCGACCAAGACCTCCGGCAAGCGCCGTCGTGGTGGTCGGGGCCGGGGTGGTGGGGGGGCGACCCGGAGCGGGGGAGCACGAGGCGGCGCTGGTACCAAAGCCGCCGCACCCAAGCCGGTCGAGGCCATCCTCGGGGGCGGACCCGTCGACGCCGAGGAGGCGGCCGGCCGCAAGAAGGGCCGGGAGCGCAAGGGCCGGCCGGTGGGTCGGTACCTCATGACGGTCTCGGTGCGACCCACGGCCACCCAGATCGCCGTTCTCGAAGGGCGCAGCCTCATCGAGCACTACGTCTCGCGTCCAGCCGACGACGTGTCCCAGATCCACGGCAACATCTACCTGGGCAAGGTGCAGAACGTCCTGCCGGGCATGGAAGCAGCCTTCGTGGACATCTCCACGCCCAAGAACGCCGTGCTCTACCGCGGTGATGTCCAGTACGAGGCCGAGGACATCGAGGAAAAGGGCCCCAATCTGCGGATCGAGCAGATGCTCAAGCCGAAACAGATGATCATCTGCCAGGTCACCAAGAACCCCATCGCCCACAAGGGTGCCCGCCTGACCCAGGAGGTGTCGATCCCCGGTCGCTTCGTGGTGCTCATCCCCAACAGCACCACCTACGGCATCTCCAAGCGGCTGGCCGACGACGAGCGCAAACGGCTACGGACCATCCTCGATCGGGTCCGGCCCAAGGGGCACGGGATCATCGTGCGTACCGCCGCCGAAGGGGTCAGCGCCGAGGAGATCGAGCGGGACGTGGCCCGGCTCCAGCATCAGTGGGAGCAGATCGAGGCCCTCGCCGGCCAAACCCAGGGCCCGGCCCTGTTGTACCGGGAGCCCGACATGGCGGTACGGGTCATTCGGGAGGAGTTCAACGACGACTACCGGGGAGTGATCATCGACGACCGTCCCCTGTTCGACGAGGTGCAGGGCTACGTGGCCAGCATCTCGCCGACGCTGGCCGATCGAGTGCAGTTCTTCGATCCGGAGACCGAGCCGTTGCCGCTCTTCGAGCGGCATCACGTGCACGAGCAGCTCCACAAGGCGCTGGACCGCAAGGTGTGGTTGCCGTCGGGTGGCTCGCTCATCATCGAACACACCGAGGCCCTGACCGTTATCGATGTGAACACCGGGAAGAACGTCGGGACCTCCAGCCTCGAGGAGACCGTGTTCAAGAACAACCTCGAGGCTGCGGTGGAGATCGCCAAGCAGCTTCGCCTGCGCGACATCGGCGGCATC
>DHIQ01000053.1:913-3123 GCA_002403895.1 Candidatus Neomicrothrix sp. UBA4742 | reverse complement strand
GTCATCGACTTCATCGACATGGAGATCCGCAAGAACCGCGACCAGGTGATCGGGGTGTTCCGCGACACGCTGGCTCGGGACAAGACCCGGACCCAGGTGTTCGACATCTCGGAGCTCGGGCTGGTGGAGATGACCCGCAAGCGCATCGGGGAGGGTCTCTTGGAATCGTTCTCGACGCTCTGTCCTGAATGCGAAGGCCGAGGCCTGATCCTCGACGGCGATTTGTTGATCTAATCTATGGCTCTCTGGTCGGCACGCCTCCCGGCGAGCGGCTTCGGCTCCGTAGCCTCGCGAGTTGGTCTGGCTGGGCGCGCTCCGGTAAGGTCTGAGCCTTATGTATGCCGTGATCAAGACCGGTGGAAAGCAATATCGGGTCGAGGAAGGCCAGCGTCTCGACGTTGAACGCCTCGACGTCGACGAGTTCGAGGTCACCCCGATCCTCGTCGTCGACGGAGACACCGTGCTGGCCACCCCTCAGCAACTTTCGGGCTCGACCGTGGCCGGTCGGGTGGTGGGCGAGGCCAAGGGGCCCAAGATCAACGGGTTCACCTACAAGAACAAGTCCAACCAGCGCAAGCGCTGGGGCCACCGGCAGAACTACGCCACGGTCGAGATCACCAGCATCAAGAAGGGCTGAGCGCGCCATGTCCAAGACCAAAGGTGGCGGTTCCACCCGCAACGGCCGCGATTCGCAGAGCAAGCGCCTCGGGGTGAAGACCTACGACGGTCACGCCGTGCAGGCCGGCACGATCATCCTGCGCCAGCGGGGCACCCGCATCCACCCCGGCGAGAACGTCGGCCGTGGCGGCGATGACACGCTCTTCGCCCTGACTGAGGGCAAGGTCAAGTTTGGCGAGCGCAAGGGCCGCAAGCTCGTCGACGTCGTACCTGCCTGATCACGCCATCTCGAGCTGAGTCTTCGGCTTGCCGCTGCGAGCGACCCTTCGGGGTCGCTCGTGTCGCGTCCGGGCTCAGCGGGGGAGGTCCACCCCGCCGGGCAGCGCGTCGATGGGCCACTCGAGCAGGGTGATGGCCTGCTGGCACGCGAACCGGTCGGTCATCCCACCGACCCAGGTCACCGCGGCCGCGAGGGCGTCGGGCGACCCAGGCTCCGCGGTCGGGCCGTCGGGGAGGAGCCGGGGATGCTCGGCGACGTGTTCGACCAGGGCCTGCAACATGGCGATGACGGAGGTGGCCTGGCCGACCGATGCGGGGCGGAGGTAGATCCGCTCGTAGTCGAACGCCCGGAAGGCGGCCAGCGCCTCTGCGGAATCCGAGGCCATGGCCACGGTGCCCGTCTGGAGGGTGGCGGTAACTACGGCCTCCACGAAGGCCCCGATTTGGCGGCTGCGCCGGGTGCCGCACCGATCGCGCACCAACGGGGGGAGTTCGTCGGGACGCACGATGCCGGCCGAGACGGCGTCTTCGAAGTCATGGCAGACATAGGCGATGCGGTCGGCCCAAGCCACCACCTCGCCCTCGGGGGTGGCCGGAGCGGGACGTGACCAGGAGTGGTTGCGGATGCCGTCGAGGGTCTCGGCGCATAGGTTGAGCGGCCGGAGCACCACGTCCGCCCCCCACACCGCATGGTCGTAGCCTCCGGCGATGTAGGGGGTGAAGGCGTCCTCGCTGGCATGGCCCCCGGGGCCGTGGCCGCAGTCGTGACCGAGCGCGATGGCCTCGGTGAGCGCCACGTTGAGCCGCAGCCGCTGGGCGAGCGAGGTGGCCACCTGGGCCACTTCGAGGGCGTGGGTCAGCCGGGTGCGCTGGTGATCGTCGGGAAAGACAAAGACCTGGGTCTTGCCTGCCAGGCGACGGAAGGCGGCCGCGTGAAGGATGCGGTCACGGTCCCGCTCGAAACAGGTGCGCACCCGGTCGGGTGTCTCAGGCACATGCCGATGCCCCCCGCCGATCGCCCGGGTCGCTCCTGGGGCCAGGGTGGTCGCTTCGGCGGCCTCCCGGTCAGTTCTCGTCCAGGTGGGGACCGGACCCAGCAGGGGAGGGTTGCGGTGGGCGTGTTGGGCATCGTCGGCATGGCCGTGACCGGACATGGTTGATGCCCAGCGCTGGCCCCGTTCGGTGTTTTCCGCACCGACGCCGCCGGGGCTCGGCGCCGCCCCAGAGGTCAGCAGGGGAGTGGTGGGGTTCGGCTTCGACGGCACCTCACCTATCCTAGAGACGGGGTACGACAGCTTCACCCGCCGCACCCA
>DHIQ01000053.1:0-576 GCA_002403895.1 Candidatus Neomicrothrix sp. UBA4742 | reverse complement strand
ATTCTGGGCTTGTGGGCCGAGTTCGAGTACGCATATCAGCGAAATGTCAACGAGAACTGCGGGGGGCGAAGCGAGGGTGACCATGAGTTCATCGAGTTCCCACGATCGGGGTCAGCTCCGCCCTGCGCTATCGGGGCGGTGTCAGCGTGCCCGGGGTGACGATGGCGCCGCGCTCATCGAGTTCGCTCTCGTCATGCCGATCTTCTTGCTGTTCCTGTTCGGCATCATCGAGTTCGGTTCGCTGTTCTCGCAGAATCTCAATCTGCGGCACGGGGCCCGCGAAGGATCGCGACTCGTCGCCGTGAACTACAACCCAACTGGCCAGACAGAACAAGCCCAGGCCGACACGATCGGGGCCGCGGTCTGCAAGAAGATGGACCTCACCAAGGGTGCCACGGTGGTGCTCTCGGTCGACAGCACGAGCTACCCGCTGGACGCGACCTTGCCCGGCAGGTTCGCGACGGTCACCGTGAGTGCGCCTGTCACACAGATCACCGGCTTCTTCAACTCGATCCTGGGGTCCATCACGCTGAAATCCACCGTTTCGAGCCGCATCGAGCAGCGGGTGACCTGGAC
>DHIQ01000269.1:991-5993 GCA_002403895.1 Candidatus Neomicrothrix sp. UBA4742 | reverse complement strand
ACGAGTGGAGGTGATGGGATTCGAACCCACGGCCTCTTCGATGCGACCGAAGCGCTCTAGCCAACTGAGCTACACCCCCGAAGGGCGCTCAGGATAGCCGAGCGCCAGAGGAGGCCCGAACGCCGGATCAGTTGACGGAGTGCTGCAGGGCGAGCGCCTGCGGAACCGGATGCTCGACCGGCGCCGGGAAGTAGCGCACCTTCTGCTGACGCTCCTCGGCCATCCGGCGCATCTGCACCAGCGCCACCACGAAGCCGGCGAGCAGTGCGTCGCACAGCAGCTGCAGGTAGACCATCGGCCCGCCCAAGAAGACGGTCAACGTCAAGGTGATGACGACGGCGCCGGCGAGCCCGCACAACACGTTCTTGCGGCGCTCACGGGCCTGGTGGCGAGACATGCCGGAGCCGGCGGCCCGGTAACTGACGGGCGCGAAGGCGGGTCGAGCCAGTGACGCACCGGCGTGCTGAGGCACTGGCGACCCGGCGATGCGGGTCGGGGCAGAGGACCCTCCGGGTGCCGTGCGTCCGAGGATCGAGAGGTGCTTGTTGAACGTCGAAATGGAGTTGACGCTGCGGTGTTCTGTACGGCCTTTGGCCCACGAGACCAAATACAACGCCCACAACACCGCAATAATGAAAAGCACCACGAACTGCACGCTCCGCGCCTGCCTTTGTTGTTCGTGACCGTAGTCATCACCCAAGTGGAACAGGTGGATGCCGCACGTTGGGCCCCGGAGGAGAGCACCTGGTGCGGAAATTGCGGTCGGGTGGACGGTTGTTACAGTTCTACTACGAACGACGCAGCCGTGCTACCTGACGTTTGCGGTCAATCGTCACCGCATCGACGCATATCTCCGCGCGTCACGGCCTCGGATCAGTGATTCAAGCCGTCGAGGCCGTCGAGACCGTCCGGGTCGTCGGGATCCACCGGTCGGCGGTACGTGCCCGATCGGCCCCCGGTCTTCTCCCACAACGCCAGCTCACTGATCACCATCGACCGGTCGGCGGACTTGCACATGTCGTAGATGGTGAGGGCGGCCACCGAGCAGGCGGTGAGCGCCTCCATCTCGACCCCCGTGCGTTCCACCGTCTCGACTTGGGCCTCCACCTCGATGAAGGCGTCCTCGATGCGAAAGTTCACGAATACCGAGCCGACCAGCAGCGGGTGACACAGCGGGATCAGATCCGAGGTGCGCTTGGCCGCCTGGATACCGGCCACCCGGGCCACGGCCAACACGTCACCCTTCGACACCGCACCTCGCGCCACCAGCGACGCCGTTTCCGGCTGCATGTGGATCCGGGCCCGGGCGATGGCCCGGCGATGCGTCGGGTCCTTGGGGGTCACGTCCACCATGCGGGCGCGCCCCAACGGGTCGAGATGGGTAAGACCGGGGGTGAGGCCGCGATCGGACATGGTCGCCAAGTCTAGATCGACGGCTCAGCCGCCGATCTGGCTCATCCCCCGCCGCGGCTTGATGAACTGGACTTGATTGATCGAATGCCCGGCCCACTTGGCGGCCACGGCTCGCTCGACAATGGCCGCGAGGTCGTCGTCGGAGGCACCCGAGCGCAAGGGTGCCCGCAGATCGAACTCGTCATCGGAGAAGAGACAGTTGCGCACTCGCCCCTCCGCGGTGAGGCGGAGCCGGTCGCACGACTCGCAGAACGAGTGCGTGACGCTGGCGATCACCCCGACGTCACCATGCCCGTCCAGATAGCGGAACTGCTCCGCGGGGGCGGAACCGCGCTGACCCACCGGCTCGAGCGGGTAGATGGCGGCGATGGCGGCCAAGACCTCGGTCTGGGTCATGACCTGGTCGTTGGTCCAAGCTCCCTGGGCGTCGAGGGGCATGAACTCGATGAAGCGCACCGAGACCCCCTGCTCTCGGCCGAAGGTGGCGAAATCGACGATCTCGTCGTCGTTCACACCCCGCATGACCACCACGTTGATCTTCACCGGCGAGAGCCCGGCGGCGACGGCAGCTGCGATGCCGTCGAGCACCTCGGCCAACCGATCACGCTTGGTCAGCTCCATGAACCGCTCGGGCTGGAGCGAATCGCAGGAGATGTTGATCCGTCCCAGGCCCGCGGCAGCCAGGTCATGGGCGATGAGACCCAGCGTGGCGCCGTTGGTGGTGAGGGCCACATCGAGCGGAGCCCCGGACGGGGTCTTCAGCGCGGCCAGCTTCCCGATCAGCACGGGCAGGTGCGCCCGCACGGTGGGCTCGCCCCCGGTGATGCGCACCCCGTCGAAGCCGTAGCGGCTCACCATCAGCGCCGCCACCCGGGTCAACTCCTCGTACGTGAGCAGGTCCTCCCGGGGCAGCCAGGGCATCCCCTCGGCTGGCATGCAGTACGTACAGCGGAAGTTGCAGCGATCGGTCACGGAGATGCGCAGGTCTCGATGGACGCGGCCGAACGAATCGACGAGAGCCATCGGCGGCGATGGTGACGTGTGCTCAGGCCTGTCCCCCACAGGCACAGGCTACGGCGCCGAGCGCTCCTGCCACCACTGACGCAACAGATCCACCTTGTGATCGAGGGCCGGATCGGCACCGGGGCTCAAGATCGAGCCCCCGGTCAGGGGGACAGGAAGGACGGTGTGGCGGCCATCGTGGTCGAGGACTACCCGCCGGGCCACCCCCCGCTCGCGCACGGTGATGCCGCGCACGGACGACCACGGGACTGCAGCCCGTCGGAACCCCCACCGGGCGCGTACCCCGTCGCCGTCGAGCACCACGACCGGCAGCACTCGGCCGGTAGTCACCGACGCCGCCCCCAAGGCCAGCGCCAACACCACGAGACCGAGGTACCCGGACGACGCCGTGACCCTCCCGGAGACGACCAGGCGGACCAGCCCGAGTGACCACACGATGGCGGCCACCCCAGCCACGCCGATGCGGTACCGCCGGCGTTGGGCGGCCGTGAGGTGGAAGACCAAGGTGGCAGCCCCGGCCGGTGACGACGAGGGCGAGGGTGGCTCGGCGGACGCCATCATTCGGTGAGCAACACATTGACCAGACCGCCGGGCTCGACCCCGGGGCCGTCAACGAGCTCGGCCAGGGCGTTGGCGCCGACCAGGGCACTCAGATGGTGGGACCCCTGACCACCGGCGAGGCGCACGTGGTAGCGCCCGTCGTCGCCGTAGCGGCACACCACCCGAGCGAAGTGGATCTTCCCGTCGAGTTGGCGCGCCAAGCCATCGGCGGCCACCGCCTGGACCCGGGGCCGGTCGAGGGCGGCGTCGCCATGACCCATGAGCCGGCGCAGCCCCGGCCGGGCGAAGAGCTCGAACGACACCACCGACGACACCGGGTTACCCGGCAGGCCGAAGACCGGGACCCGGCGAGCGCCCGAGCCCGGGACCGTCCCGAAGGCCAGCGGTTTGGCCGGCTTGATGGCGACCTGCATCCAACGCATGACGCCGATGCGGTCGAGCACCACCTTCACGAAATCGAAGGCGCCCATGCTTACGCCGCCGCTGGTCACCAGTGCATCGCACTGAGCCGCGCCCCGCTCGATGGCGGCGGTGATGGCCGCCTCGTCGTCGGGGATGCGCCCCAGATCGACGGCCACACATCCTGCCTGGGCCACCAAGGCAAGCAGGGTCCGGCGGTTGGAGTCCCGGATCTGCCCGGGTTGCAACGGCGCGCCGGTGTCCACCAGCTCGTCGCCCGTCGACATCACGCCGACCCGGGCTTTGGGGACGACGGCGACGTCGGCGTGGCCGAGCGTGGCCAGCACCCCGAGGTGACCGGCGCTGAGCACGTCACCGGCGGGGAACACCAGGTCACCAGGCTGCAGGTCATCGCCGGCCGGGCGGATGTGCTTGCCTGGCGGGACCTCGGCCAGCAGGTCGACCCTGGCGGCCACTGATCCCTCTCCGCCATCGCCGGTCTCGACCGCCCGGCTGTCCTCCACCATGACCACCGCGTCAGCCGTCGCCGGCATGGGAGCACCGGTCATTATGCGCACGGCCTCGCCCGGCCCCGGCTCGAGCGTGGGCGCCATGCCTGCCGCGATGGTGCCGATCACGGACAACCGGACCGGTGCATCGGCGTTCGCCCCGGCGGTGTCAGCAGCCCGCACGGCGAAACCGTCCACGGCGGTGTTGGCGAACGGCGGGACCAGCTCGCCGGCTACCAGTTGCTCGGTCACCACACAGCCGAGCGACTCGGCGATCGGGAGGCGGACGGCATCGAGCGGCGTGCAGGCACCGAGCACGAAGGCCCGCGCCTCGCCCAACGGGATCACGCCAGATCCCGATCCTTCAGCAATTGCACCAAGAAGGCACGGAAGTCCGGGCCGAGATCCTCTCGGTCGATGGCGATCTCGACGGTGGCCCGGAGGTAGTCGAGCTTGTTGCCGATGTCGTAGCGCCCCTCGGAGAACGTGTAGCCGTAGACGGTCTGTTCCCCCAGCAGGATGGCGATGGCGTCCGTCAGCTGGATCTCACCACCCACTCCGGGCCGGACCCGCTCGAGAGCTTCGAAGATCTCGGGGGTGAAGACGTATCGGCCCATGACCGCCAGGTTTGATGGCGCCTCGTTGGGTGAAGGCTTCTCCACGATGTCGAGCACGCGCACGAGCTGGTCGGTCACCCGCTCGGGCTTCACGCAGCCGTAGCTGGACATCTCCGCCAGCGGGAACTCCTGGAGGGCGACGACCGACCGGCCGTACTGCTGGTAGGTCTCGATCATGCCGGGCAGCACGACCGAGCGACGGTCCATGATGTCGTCGCCGAGCAGCACGACGAACGGGTTGTCGCCGACGTGCTTGCGGGCCACCGACACCGCATGGCCCAGCCCGAGTGGCTCCCCCTGGCGCACATAGTGGATGTCCGCCATCTCGGCCAGGGCCTGGATCTCGTCCAGCTCGTGCACCTTGCCCCGCGCCTCGAGGTAATACTCGAGCTCGAAGTTCCGGTCGAAGTGATCCTCGAGGGAGCGCTTGCCCCGGCCGGTGATGATCAAAATGTCGTCGATACCGGCCCGGACGGCTTC
>DHIQ01000269.1:0-807 GCA_002403895.1 Candidatus Neomicrothrix sp. UBA4742 | reverse complement strand
TCGACCACGAACTGGATCGCCGGCTTGTCGACGATGGGGAGCATCTCCTTGGGTTGGGCCTTTGTGGCCGGCAAGAAGCGCGTCCCCAGGCCTGCAGCGGGAATGACGGCCTTTGTCACCGCCGGCTTCACCGATGCAGAACTCATCATGACGCCACTGTAGGCGGGGCACTCCCGCCATCCCCACTTGGTCGGCGACGGGCATCGAACAGGTGGTTCCCGGTATGCTTGGCACTCTCTTGGTGCGAGTGCCAGAGATGTGCCGCGCCCTCACTTGACCATGTTCACACCCCTGCGGGAGGATCCGATGCCCACCTACGAGTACCGCTGCAAGGACTGCGGCGAGGATCTCGAAGTGGTCCAGTCGTTCAGTGATGAGCCGCTCGACACCTGCCCGCGCTGTGGAGGAAGCCTGAAAAAGCTGTTCGGCTCAGTGGGCATCAGCTTCAAGGGCTCGGGCTTCTACAAGACCGACAGCCGGGGCACCACCAAGACGGCGACGAAGACCGACGCCGCTGCCAGCACTTCGTCGGAGTCGTCCACCACGTCCTCCGACTCATCGGGCTCGTCGGATTCTTCGGGCTCGTCGAGCTCCTCGACCCCAACGACCACCACCCCCTCGGCACCGGCGGCGCCGAGCAAGAAGGAAGCGACGCCGGCCTGATCGTGGCAACCGGCCAGGCGGTGCACCGATGACCGACGGGGCCGAGATCGGGGTGTTCGGCGGGTCCGGATTGTACGCCTTGCTGGATGACGTGATCGAGGTCATCGTCGACACGCCCTACGGCCCGGACGGCTTCTTCGACCA
>DHIQ01000110.1:3278-6490 GCA_002403895.1 Candidatus Neomicrothrix sp. UBA4742 | reverse complement strand
GAAGACGCTGCCAGCCACCTACGCGGACGGGTACGCCCGGGTCGCCTTCGAGCTCAAGAGCCAGGCTGCGCAGGTCAACCTCGTCCGCATGCGCGATGCGGCGGCGAACTCGATCGGGTATGTCTACCTGAGCACGACAGGCCAGCTCGCGTTCCACGACGATGCCACGAACGTCAACCTGGTGAGCACGGCCGTGCCGAGCTCGGGATGGCACACCCTCGAGCTGCACCTCGGAGTGAACGGGGCTTCGAGCACGGTCGAGGTGTGGCTGGACGGTGTTTCTGTCACCGCGCTCTCGGGGCCGACGACGCTCGGCATCGCCCCGATCGGCATCCTCCAGATCGGTGAGACCCAGACCGGGCGCACCTACGACGTGGTCTTCGACGAGGTCGCGTTCGGCACCCAGCGCCTCGGACCCTTCGACACCAACCCCCCGACGGCCCCGGCGTCGCTTACGGCTACGGCGACCTCGCCGTTCTCCGTGGATCTCTCGTGGGACCCGGCGATCGACAACATCGCCGTGACCGGCTACGACGTGTTCCGCAACGGCGTTCCGCTCGCCTCCCTGGCTGCGGTCACGACGTTCACCGACTACACGGCCTCGGCGTCAACGGCGTACACCTACACGGTCAAGGCGCGCGACGGCGTCGGCAACACCTCGACCCCCAGTGCGGACGCCGCCGTGACAACACCCGCGGCCCCGGTTCCCGTGTTCGCGGACGGCTTCGAATCAGGCACGCTCGGCGCCTGGACGACGAGCGCGGGTCTCACGGTGCAGGGGACCGATGTCCGGTCCGGTGGGTTCGCCGCCGAAGGCAACACGACGAACGGCAACACGTTCGCGAAGAAGACGCTGCCAGCCACCTACGCGGACGGGTACGCCCGGGTCGCCTTCGAGCTCAAGAGCCAGGCTGCGCAGGTCAACCTGTTGCGAATGCGAGACGCCGCCGGTGTCTCGATCGGTTACGTCTACCTCACCGGAACCGGGCAGCTCGCGTTCCACGACGACACGACGAACCTCAACACGGTCAGCACCATGGTGCCGGGTGCCGGCTGGCATTCGGTCGAGCTGCACCTCGGAGTGAACGGGGCTTCGAGCACGGTCGAGGTGTGGCTGGACGGTGTTTCTGTCACCGCGCTGTCGGGGCCGACGACGCTCGGCACCGCCCCGATCGGGATCCTCCAGATCGGTGAGACCCAGACCGGGCGCACCTACGACGTGGTCTTCGATGACGCCGCCTTCGGAGACCAGCGCGTCGGTCAGTAAAACTTCATCCACAACTCTTGACAATTGCTCCCCGGCGGCGTATTGCGCCTATCAGGAGAGGTTCGACGCGATGGTGGCCGAGGTGCACGCCCGCCGGCGCAGCACGAGAACTCGCAACTCCACACTTCGGTTGGGAGTTGACAGACTTCTCCGGGGGGAACCCCCCCGAATCGGAGCTGCAGATGAAGGCCACCAACGGCAGTTCATCCCGTTGCGTCGTGCCGATCGTCATCATCGCCGCTCTGACGGTCGCCTCGCTCACTGCTGCGAGCGCGGCACCTCTACCCCCGGGCGGGGGAGCGAGGGGACACGAGACCCGGCACCCTCGGAGCGGGTACGCGGTAAGGGCCACCGTCCCCTCCGTCGACATGAGCGGACTGCGGCCCGGGCAGTCGACCCCCGTCACCCCCGGGCCCGACGTCGTCCCACCCGGGACCACCGCGACCCCGGGGCTGGCGCCGCTCGCGCCGTTGACCCCCGGGTACTCGTCCGCTCTCCGGCGGTATCCCTATCTCACCGACGTCGTGAACTCGGCCTCCGGCACGGTTGGCTACGCCACAGTCAACTGGGCCACCGACCGGTCGGCCACGACCGGCTCCCTCGCCTGGGGGCCAATGGTGGCGGGTGCATGTACACCAAGCACGCAGGTCACGGCGACGCGCGCGGTGATCTCGGTGAACGCGGTCGGCCTCTACCAGTGGAAGGCCATGCTCACCCTGCAGCCCGACCGGCAATACTGCTACCGGCCGTCTCTGGGCTCCCTCGACCTGCTCGGCAGCGACGCCAGCCCGGTCTTCCGCACTCAGGTGGCCAGCAACTCGACGCAGTCCTTCTCGTTCGCGGTGCTCGGTGACTGGGGAAGTGCCGACTCCAGGTCGTCCAACCCCGACCAGGCGGCGGTCATGCGACTGATCGCCGCCAGCGGGGTGCGGTTCGCCCTCACCACCGGTGACAACGCCTACCCCGCGGGCAGCCAGAACAACTACGGCGACCTCGTGTCGACCGGGTCGAACCTGAGTGGGGTGTTCGGTCCGCAGTTCTGGACCGTCGCCGGCGCCTCGATCCCCATCTTCCCCGCGATCGGGAACCACGGCTTCCTCCGCGCCGAGGCCAACCACCCGCACCTGCTCAACTGGCCGCAGGATCGGGCGGTGGCGACGTCCAGCGGCCGATACCAGAAGGACACGTACTGCTGCCTGCTGGGTACCACCTCGCTGACGGCGCCGAGCACCTGGTACGCGTTCGACGCCGGTCCGGCCAGGATCTACGTCCTGGAGGCGGCGTGGTCCGACAGCAACGGCGGGGTGAACTCCAGCCCCTACCAGGTGGACGCCGCCTACCAGTGGCAGCCCACCAGCACGCAGTACCGGTGGCTCGAGAACGACCTCGCGGCCCATCCGACCAAGGTCAAGATGGTTGCCTTCCACTACCCGCTGTACTCGGATCAGCGGGCCGAGCCCTCGGACACCTTTCTCCAGGGACCCAACTCGTTGCAGGGCCTGCTCGACCGGTATGGCGTGCGGATCGCCTTCAACGGCCACGCCCACATCTACCAGCGCAACCTGCCCGACGCCGGGGGCATGGTCAGTTACATCACCGGCGGCGGCGGGGCCCGGCTCCAGTCGGTCCACGAACTGCCCTGCCTGGCGATCGACGCCTACGCCATCGGGTGGTCGAACACCAACGGCTCGGGCAACGCCTGCGGCAGCGCACCCAGGCCGACCTCGCCGGCGCAGGTGCTCCACTTCCTCAAGGTGACGGTGAACGGCTCCCGGCTGACTGTCGCTCCCACGAACTCGCGGGGCGAGACCTTCGACGTCCAGACCTACGACATCAGCGGCATCACCAAATGACGCGTGGCCGGATCATCTGGCGTTGGCCGGCGGGACCCCGGACTTCGTCGACTCGACCACCGAATCCACCGGCGGGACCCCGGACTTCGTCG
>DHIQ01000110.1:0-3167 GCA_002403895.1 Candidatus Neomicrothrix sp. UBA4742 | reverse complement strand
TCGACCACCGAATCCACCGGCGGGGCCCCGGACTCCGTCGACTCGACCACCGAATCCACCGGCGGGACCCCGGACTTCGTCGACTCGACCACCGAATCCATGCGGGACAGGAAGTCGGGCTGGTCGAGCAGCACCCGAAGGCTGACGACCTGACGGGTGGTCGTCACCTCTTGGTCGTGGTCTGACCCGGAGCCCAGCTCGACCGCACGGACACCGGCGCGGTGGAGCAGTGACAGGCTCTCGGCGCTGGCCGCGAGCAACCGGCGAACCCGGCAGGTCGGACAGGTGTAGGACACCTCGCTGGCCACGTCTCCTATGCATACGACCGTTACGTCGGACGTGGAGAGAACGGCATGTCCACAATCGGGGCACGGAAGTGTCACCGTTATGATTGGGGGTTGACGTCGTGGCATGCAAGATCCTTTCTCAAGCTCCCTACCAGGCTAGCGGCCGCAACCCACCGGTCTGTGTCACCTGGCGAGGCGCCCGAGCTACCTACTGCGGTACTGGGACCTGGTGCCGGCCGCTTCCTTGTTGAGACGCTTGGACAGGTGGAGCCCTTCGAGCACGAACTCCACCGCGCTGGCCTTGGCCGCCGATGATGCCGACTCGCCCACCAGTTGCTCAACTGGTTGGCCCAAGGCCGGCATCGAGTCGAACAGGCGTACGTAGTCCGCCGAGACCACGTCCTCACCGGCGCTGACCACCGCGTCGCCATCGAAGGCGTCGAGCACGTCGCGCAAGTTCTCGATAGCGAAGTGGTCCTTGAACACGGTGAGCACGGCCGCTCGCAGGAGGTGCTCGACGATCTGTTCGTCCCGACCCTCCTCCAGGGATTCGATCTCGACCTTGCCCGCGGTGGACGACGCCAACGCCTCAAGATCGCTGACCCGCGGGACGACCTCACTCTCCCCGTGGAGGAGCGCCCGGCGGGTGGCGTTGGCTACCAGGGTCTCCAGGTTCGACACGGTGAGGCGCACCGACACCCCGGAACGCTGGTTGATGTGGGGGCTCTGGCGGGCCAGGTGGCTGAGCGTGGCCACGATCTCGGTCATGTACGTCGGGACCTCGACCTCGACACCGTCGGCCACCAGCGGAGTGGCTTCCTGGCGGGCGATGTCGACCTCGATGTCCACCTCGAGCGGGTAGTGCGTGCGGATCTGGGCGCCGAAACGGTCCTTCAGCGGGGTGATGATGCGACCCCGGTTCGTGTAGTCCTCGGGGTTGGCCGAGGCGAACAGCATGAGGTCGAGGGGGAGGCGGATCTTGTAGCCCCGCACCTGCACGTCACGCTCTTCCAACACGTTCAACAGGCCGACCTGGATGCGCTCAGCCAGATCGGGCAACTCGTTGATGGCGAAGATCCCTCGGTTGGTGCGGGGCACCAGGCCGTAGTGAAGGGTCAACTCGTCGGACAGGTAGCGGCCCTCGGCCACCTTGATCGGGTCGACCTCACCGATCAGATCGGCGATCGAGGTGTCCGGCGTCGCCAGCTTCTCCCCGAAACGGCTGTCGCGGTGGACCCAGTCGATGGGGGTGTCTTCGCCCTGCTCGGCGAGGAGATCGCGGGCCTGACGGGAGACCGGGTGATACGGGTCGTCGTTGATCTCTGAGCCGGCGACGATAGGCATCCACTCGTCGAGCAGGCCCGTGAGCGAGCGGATCATCCGGGTCTTGGCCTGGCCCCGTTCACCCAGGAAGATCACGTCGTGGCCGGCCAGGAGCGCGTTCTCGAGCTGGGGCAGGACGGTGTCCTCGTACCCAAGGACTCGGGGGAACAGCACCTCGCGGGCACGGATGCGGGCGACGGCGTTGCGGCGGATCTCTTCCTTGACAGGCAGAGAGAACCACCCCGAGGTACGAAGTTGGGCGAGGGTGGTGATCGCGGGCTGATCAGACATGGGGCGAGGCTACCGTCGCCGGCCCGATCACGGTCGGTCGAAGGGCCGACCGACCGGTCGACCTAGGCCAACCGCAGGGACAGGGCGGCGGCGGTCTCCGGCCGGGCGAACAGGTACCCCTGCACCCGATCGCACCCCAGTCGCACCAGCTCGGCCAACTGGGTGTCGGTCTCCACCCCTTCGGCGGTCACGCTCAACCCGAGCGACGAAGCCAACACCATGATGGCCTGCACGATGGCGGTGTCATCCGGGTCATGGCCCAGGCCGTCCACGAACGACCGGTCGATCTTGAGGACGTGCACCGGGAAGCGCTTGAGATAGCTCAGCGACGAGTAACCTGTTCCGAAGTCGTCGATGGCCAACTCCACGCCCAGCCCCCGCAGCTTCTCCAGCACCTCCAGGGAGGTCTCGGCGTCGGCCATGACCGTGGTCTCGGTGATCTCCAGGCACAGCTGCCCCGGATCGATCCCCGTCTCCCCCAGGATCGCTGTCACCTGGGAGAGCAGGTCGGGCTGACCGATCTGGCGGGCCGACAGGTTCACCCGCACCAGCATCCGATGCTCGGGGAACGCCGCCTGCCAGGCGACCTGCTGGACGCACGCCTCGCGCAACACCCACTGGCCGATGTCGAGGATCAGACCCGTCTCTTCGGCGAGGTCGATGAACTCCGCCGCCGGCAGCAGGCCCCGGGTGGGGTGCTGCCAACGCACCAGCGCCTCGGCACCCAGGATCGTTCCCGACGAGATCTCGATCTCGGCCTGATAGTGGACCACCAACTCCCCGTTCTCGACCGCGTGGCGGAGCTCGATCTCGTCCTGCAGGCGCCGCCGGACCTTCAATCGCAACGTCTCGTCGAACACCTCGATACGGTCCCGGCCCAGTTCCTTGGCCGCATACAGGGCGGCGTCGGCGTGACGGAGCAGGTCATCGGCGGTCTCACGAGCATCGGCGGTGAACGCGATCCCCACGCTCGCCGTCGTGGTCACCTCGTGACCCTCGACCATGACCGGTCGGTTGAGTACCTTGCCCAGCTCCCGGGCGACAGTCACCGCTTCGGTCGACCCCGCCAGCCCGTCGACGAGTACCACCAGCTCGTCGCCGCCCATCCGGGCCAGCATCGAGCGCGGCGGGCGAGCTTCATCGATCCGCTTGGCCAGGGTGACCAGCAAGATGTCGCCCAGGCCGTGGCCGAGGGAGTCGTTGACGACCTTGAAGTTATCCAGGTCGATGAACAGTGTCCCCACCGAGGTTCCCGCTCGTTTCGCT
>DHIQ01000276.1:4577-5485 GCA_002403895.1 Candidatus Neomicrothrix sp. UBA4742 | reverse complement strand
ATCGGCAACTTCGGCGTCTCCCTCGTCCAGCTGCTGACGCCGTGGCTGGTCGGGTTCGGAATGATCGGATTCCTTGGCGTCTCCCAGCGTCTCAAGGTCACCGGCAAGCCCGACATCACCGTCTGGTACCAGAACGCCGCCTTCTTCTACATCCCCTTCATCATCGTCGGCGCGATCCTCGCCTGGCTGATGCTGAAGTCCGTCCCGATCACCGCGAACATCCGCCAGCAGTTCGACATCTTCCGCAACCAGGACACGTGGTGGATGACCCTCCTCTACATCATGACGTTCGGGACGTTCTCCGGTCTGTCGGCCCAGTTCGGCCTGCTCATGTCCAACCTGTACGGGGCCGGCAACGCAGCCATCGTGTCGGGCACCGGTGCCGCGGCGAAGTTCCTCGTGGTCGGGTACGCACTCCCGGATCCCGTCAAGTACGTCTTCCTCGGCCCTCTGGTCGGCGCTGGCGCCCGGGTGCTGTTCTCGCCATTGACCGACCGGATGGGCGGCGCTCGGTGGACGCTCATCTCCGGCATCGGGCTCGCCGGGTCGGTCGCCTGGACCATCCCTGCACTGGTGCCGGACACGAGCAGTGCGACCGCCCTCCAGGGTGGCTTCAACCACTTCTTGTGGGGCATGCTCGCGATCTTCCTCTTCACGGGCATCGGGAACGCCGCGACCTTCAAGCAGATGCCGATGATCTTCGAGCGCCGCCAAGCAGGTGGCGTCATCGGGTGGACCAGCGCGATCGCCGCGTTTGGCCCGTTCCTGTTCGGCGTCGGCCTCACCCTGATGCCGGCCCAGGTCTTCTACGGCATCGGCGTCGCATGGGCGCTCATGTGCGTGGTCGTCACCTGGCTCCGGTACGCACGTCCAAGAGCTCCCAAGAAGTCATGACCTCGCTCAACCAC
>DHIQ01000276.1:0-4260 GCA_002403895.1 Candidatus Neomicrothrix sp. UBA4742 | reverse complement strand
CGGCCGCCAACGACCCCGACACGTACTCAAGCAGCGTCTCCCGCTACCTGCAGGTACCCAACGGGCTCGACGGGCTCTCCCATCGAGCCGCCCGGGAACTGCTGGATCCCTTCTTCAGCCCCGCCCGGATGGCGGCACTCGCGCCCGTGATCGACGCTGTCGCGGCGGAGGTGCTCGCCGACGTGCCGTACGGGGTCGAGGTTGATGCCGTCGGTGACCTCGGAGCCCGGTTCGCGGTCCAAGCCCAGTCGTGTTGGCTCGGCTGGCCAGCCGACCTGGAGCCGACGCTGCTCGCGTGGATGGATGACAACCGCGAGGCGGCCCGCCTGGGCGACCCGGTGCGGATGCGCGAGGTTGCAGAGAGCTTCGACGCGATCATCACCCGGCTCATCTCCGCGCGGCGCGGCCCCCAGCCGCCCGAGGACGTGACCACCGAGCTGGTGCGGCTCAACGCCCCGTCAGCGGCCACCCTGAGCGGCGCCTGCCTCGTGTCGATCCTCCGCAACTGGACCGGAGGCGACCTCGGCTCGCTCGCCTTGTGCGTGGGGGCCATCGTCCACTGGCTGGCCACTCACCCGGCGCACCAGGAAGATCTCCGCAGAGCAGTCGATCCTGAGCTCGACGCCGCGATCGACGAGATCCTGCGCATCGACGACCCCTTCGTCAGCAACCGCCGCATGACGACTCGGGAGACCGAGGTGGGCGGCTGCCCCGTACGCGCGCACCAACAGGTGGTTCTCCACTGGACGGAGGCCAACCGCGATCCTGAGATCTTCGGGAATCCCAACGTCTTCTCACCGGAGACGAACGCCGCGAACAACCTCGTGTACGGCACCGGGCCACACGCCTGCCCGGGGCGGCCACTCGCCACCCTCGAGCTCCGCCTCTTCACCCGGGCCCTGCTTCAGCGTGGCCGCGTCGAGCTGTCCACCCTGTCGACGCCCGTCCGTGAACTTCCGCCGCTCGGCGGTTACAGCAGCGTTCCCATGGTGCTGCACGCGAAGACATCGCCGCAGGGAGACGCTTCGTGAACGGTCGTCTCCTAGCGACCGTGATCACGGTCTCCGACGAGGTCGCGTCCGGGAGCGACAGCGATCGTGGCGGCCCAGTCGCCAAGGAGCTCCTCACCGAGCTGGGACTTGATGTCGTTCGTCAGGTGGTCAGCGATGACGAAGCGCAGCTGGAGGGCGCTCTCCAGGCTGCCATCGCTTCGGGGGCGAGGATCGTGATGACCTGCGGCGGCACCGGGATCGGTCCCCGGGACCGGACGAGTGACGTCGTCGCCCGCCACCTGGCGTTCGAGATCCCGGGGATCGCGGAAGAGATCCGCCGTCAGGGCCTGGAGCATTCAGCTCCAGCTCTCGTCTCACGGGAGATCGCCGGCGTCATCGCCCCGGAGTCGGGGCGGCGCGTGTTCGTGCTGTGTGCACCGGGGTCCCGTGGCGGAGTCCGCGATGCCATCGGCGTCGTCGGGCCGATGCTCGGCTACATCGTTGAGCAGCTGGACGGCAAAGGGCACGCCTGAGCCACCTCCCGGACCGGTGTCAGCCGACAGTCCGGGTCGAGCGACTGGGAGGCGGCGTCGCGCAACTGTCCGGTCGACGACGGACGAGGCAGGCGCCCGGGACCGCGAACGGCTCGAGGTCCCAGAGCTCTGGGGAGAGGGCATCGATCAGCCCCTGATGCATCCCACACACCACGTCGGGCCGGAGCTGGGCGGAGGCCAGGAGAGGGCATGTGCGCAGGGCGATGCCGTCAGGGGTCTCCTCCGGCGTGAAGCCTTGAGAAGCCAGGACTGGGACCAGGCCGGTGCCCAGGGACTCGGTCAGCCGACGACCCCAGCCGCGCCCTACGGCGAGGGAGGCTGCCGCGGGGTCGGGCGACGCAGCGAGGTATTCGGCGACTGCCTCGACCAGCGCGCTGTGTTCGACTCGATCGGGATCCTCGAGGGCGATCTGACGCCCAACGACGGTGGCGCCGTAGGTGCGGGCGGGCCGTCCCCGTCCGGACACTGGTCGGTGGACCTCGGTGACGAACCCGTCCTCAACGAGCTGTTCGAGCTGGACCCGGGTGGTGTTGGGATGCCCGCCAAGGGCTGCAGCGAGCTCGGCCAGGGTGGCTGGCCCGGAAGCGACGAGACCTCGCAACACGCGCAGGGCCGCCTTCCGAGGATGGTCGGCGCGCGTCGGTTGGGGTCCCAGCCTGGACGATGTGCTCACAGGGTCACTGTAGTGCTATTTTCTACATACGGATATGTAGAAAAGGAACGGGATGTGCAGCTACTGCGGGTGCGACTCGATCGAGGTGATCGGGCGGTTCATGGCCGAGCATGTGGAGATCATCAACGCGACTGGCAAGCTGCGCGCCGCCGTCGCATCCGATGACGTCGACTCCCTTGAGTCGGCCAGGTCGGTGGTCGCTGACCTGTTGTGGCCGCATACGGTCGCCGAGGAGGCGGGGCTGTTCCGTGTGATGGCGCGGGACGAGGTCTACGCAGCCCACATCGCCACGCTGTGCGGCGAGCACGAGACCCTGGCTACGCTCCTGGCCGACCTGTTCCCTGGCGACACCGCCTCAATGGTCCGGTTCGAGAACGCCCTGCGGGACCACATCGACAAGGAGGACAACGGGCTCTTTCCCGCGGCAGCTATCGCGCTCGGGGGCCCAGAGTGGGTGGAGGTGCACGACATCACGCCGCACTCCCACGGGAGCGGCGATCCTCACGTCCATGCGCCCCAGCACGACCGCGCTCAGCCCCACCGCCACGAGGTGTTGACGGGCTCCAGGGACGAAGAAGAGCGCTTCGGGCACGGCCACGGCGCCACAACGCCCACAGCAGACCTGGTCGGCCGGTCCCTCGTCGCGCCGCGTCGATGCTGACTACGGTCGCGCCCCCAACCACCGGGCGACCCCCCGCCGCGGCCGTGGCCCGTCGGAGGGCCGCGAGGGGTCGGACTCTCCTGGTGGCCCTTGGCGGCGTCGCCCTTCTGACCGGACTCGACGCCGGTCTGCTGCGGCTCGGGGTGTGGGCACCGGTGGCCTCGCAACGCGTCGCCGATGTCCACGGGCAGGTGATGGTCCTTGGCTTCCTGGCCACCCTCATCTCCCTGGAGCGAGCCCAGTCGCTGGGACGGTCGTGGGCCTATCTCGCGCCCGGTCTCTACGGGGCGGGAGCGCTGGCCCTTGTGAGCCCAGCGCCGACGTTGCTGGGCCAGCTGCTGACCGTCGAGGCTGGTGCGCTCTTCATCGTGATCTACGTCGCGCTGGGTATTCCCCGAGTCCGGACGGTACCCGTTCGTTTCCCACGTCATGGCCGACGCCGAACGCGGTGCCCACGGCTCCATACAGGTGGTGCCGTGACCCACGAACCACTGACCCGGCGGCACCGGCAGGGTTCCGCCGCCAATGCTCCCGATGGAGCTGAATGAAGGAGACAAGGATGACTCAGATGGTGCCACTTGGAACTTCCACAGGGGGCGGCTGCAACTGCGGCCACCACGAGGATGAGGACGTGGTGCTGGACGTCCGGGTGATCCCGCACGCAATCCGACATGGAAGCGTGATAGGCGCCTTCGACTCCATTCCCCTCGGCGGCTCACTGGTGCTGGTCGCGCCGCACAACCCACTCCCCCTGTTGAACCAGCTGGCGGAGCGAGCACCCATCGCTGTGGAGTACCTGGTCGAGGGGCCAGAGGAGTGGCGGTTGCGGATCAGCCGGACCCCAGACCAGCCGGCGGTTCTTTGACCAGTTGATCCTGCATCCGGGATCGCTGGCGTGCCCAGAGCCTGAGACGACTGACCCGGTCACGGGCCAGTCGTCACGGACTCAGGCTGCACCGTCAACCCTGTTCGTCAGGCAACCCGACACCACGCCGATCCGCCGGGTTGCGCTACCCCTGACTGCTGTATCTGGACGCCTGGCTTCACCGCTACGACATCGCCCGGGCGACGGGCGGCTCGGTCGACCCGGACCCGACGTCCGCCGAGGTCATCGCCCAGGTCGTCCGCGACCTCGCCCTCGCGTGGCAGGGCCCGGATCTTGTCCTGGACCTCACCGGACCCGAGGGCGGCACCTGGCTGGTGGGCATGAACCCGGGCGCCCCCGTGGTCACCCTGCCCGCGGTGGAATTCCTGCGCCACCTGTCCGGCCGGGTCGTCCCGGCCGACCTGTTGGCCGACGTCCCGGACGCCGCGCGCCCCGGCGTGGCGTCCGCCCGCGTCACATTCTGAACCGCCGTTGTCCGAGCGCAGGTTCCTGGC
>DHIQ01000145.1 GCA_002403895.1 Candidatus Neomicrothrix sp. UBA4742 | reverse complement strand
CTTGTTCGAGTGCCAGCTCGCCGCCAGCGGCCCCGTCTCCGCTTCCCCGTCACCCACCACGCACAGCACCAGCAGATCCGGGTTGTCGAACGCGGCACCGTACGCGTGCACCAGTGCGTAGCCGAGCTCGCCGCCTTCGTGGATGGAACCAGGCGTCTCGGGTGCGACGTGGCTAGGTATTCCTCCGGGAAAGGAGAACTGCCGGAACAGAGCCCGCAGCCCGTCCTCGTCCTGGCCGATCGAGGGGTACACCTCGCTGTAGGTGCCTTCCAGATACGCGTTGGCCACCAGCCCCGGACCCCCATGACCGGGGCCGGTCACATACAGGGCGTTGAGGTCCCGTTCCTTGATGACCCGGTTCATGTGCGCGTACAGCAGGTTCAGTCCGGGCGTCGTCCCCCAGTGCCCGAGCAGTCGCGGCTTGACGTGCTCGGCGAGCAGGGGTTCTCGCAGCAAAGGATTGTCCAACAGGTAGATCTGCCCCACCGACACGTAGTTCGCCGCCCGCCAGTACGCATCGAGCAGCTCCAGGTCCTGCCGACTGTAGGTCCGGGTCGGCGTGTGGTCGGTACGTTTCATGGCGTGACTCCTTGAAAGGCAGATGAACAACTGAATCGCATCGGTGTCGAGGGATGTCAGGCCGCTGCCATGGTGCGAACGGCTGATAGGCGGCGGGGTGTAGCCGCATTGGTCCCCGGTGCTCGTGCAACTGCTCGACCGGTGTCACTTCCCATGCCGACCATCTGGACCGTCATCGGGGAGGACCGAGCAAGAGTGGCCGGGGAGGACCTCACGTCGTCAGACAGCAAGGGGTGCATCCACGATGCGTGACCAGCGCTGGTATGACGGGTCGCGGGGGTGTGGGCCGGAGGGTAGGTCGGGGCTGGGTCATGGGCTGTCAGGGGCCGTGGGTCAGCAGCTCGCGCCGGGCCCGGTAGTCCTGCGCGTCAAGCTGACCGCGGGCCAGCCGCCCGTCCAGAACGCTCAGAGCGTCCTCCGGCTCCGGTCGCCTGTTGCGCTCGGCCCCGTCGTCCCGGACCCCGGGCATGAGCGCCCTCATCGCGAGGACCACCAAGGTCCAGAACGCGACCATGCCCACGTTCATGAGCAGCACCAGCCCACCCAACCTGCTCTGTCGTTCCACCCCATCATCCTCACCATCTCCTCGAGCCCGTCCCTTAAGCCGGCACCTTCACAGTTTCGATGCCGTATGTGACGGCAATCACGGTTGTTCTGTGAAGGTTTGCCGAAGTCGGCGCCGACTCGGAGGTCTCACCAGGTCGTCACCCTAGCGGGAACTCGCAGGTCTGTCCCCCGGTCAGGGTGGCGGCAGCACCCGCGACCATGACGCGCACGCGGGGGTTGGCGGTGCAAGGGTGGACGGTCAGCCGGAGCGATTTGTGGTCGATGGACACGTCGATGCGTTGGCCGCGGTGCGCGACCTGGAACCGCGCGTGTCGCAGTCCATAGGGCAGTTGGGGGTCGAAGGTGAGGGTGTCGTCCTTGGTACGCAACCCCGTGAATGAGCGGGTGACCATGTCGATGGTGCCGGCCATGGCACCGAGGTGGACGCCCTCGCTCGTCGTCCCACCTGGGTGTCGTCCAGGTCGGCGGCCAGCGCGTCGCGGAAGATCCGCCACGCGCGCGTCGGGTCTCGACGGGCGAGCACGGAAGCGTGCACGACCCGGCTGAGCGTGGAGCCGTCGGCGGTGCGGGCGAGGTAGTAGTCGACCGTCCGGGTCAGGGCGTCGGGCGTGGTGGGGTAGCCAAGCCGGTCGAGCGTCTCGAGCAGCCCGTCCGGACCGAGGAGGTAGACGAGCATGAGGACGTCGGCTTGCTTGGCGAGCTTGTACCTGTTGGTCGAGTCGCCCTCGGCCTCGAGGATGAGGTCCAGGCGGCCGATGTTGCCGTAGGTGGCCCGGTAGCGAGTCCAGTCCAGCTCGGCCAGGGCCTCGTACCCGTCGAACTGGCTGATGACGCCGTCGCCGTGCATGGGCACGGCGAGGCGCCGGCTCAGGTGCACCCACTCGGCCGGCTCCTCGGGTCGGACGCGCAGGCGGGCGTCGACGTCGTTGCAGTCGTGCCCGGCCAGTACCGCGAGGACGTCGGTGCGTGAGGAGCAGTCACCGGACTCCTGCCGGTCGAACATCATCCGCACCGGAACCCCGGGGGCCACCTGGATGACATCCGGGCTATAGCCACCCTTCACGATGACTCTGACAATCTGCACACCATCGCCCAGATCGGCCTGACGCGACCTCCTCGGCCCGAAGAAGTACCACGCCATCAGGCCCGTAAGAACCAGGGCCCCTCCAAGAATCGCTATTTCGCCAGCGCTCATGAGCTCAAACCTCCGATAGAAGGCACCCTTGGTTCACGATCTGGGTTGATATCGCCGTCCCGGGTGGCAGGGCTGTTCCCGTGGTCGGCCAACGGTCGGCCCTTCGGCCGTAGGACGCCGAAGCCGACGTGCTCGACAGCGTGGCGAACCGCGTCAGCCCCCAACGTGGCCCCGCTCGTCACAATCAGTGGTGACCGACCACCCGTGACGAGGTCCATGGCCACGACAGTCACACCCGAGAGCGAATGGACATTGGCAAGGACCGCTTCCATGCAGGACTCGCACACCATTCCTTCGACCGCGTACATCGATGTCGGCATTGTGAACCTCTCGACGCGCTCCAACTGCCAAGCTGCCTCGCAACCGGGAACGGGTGCGATTCGAACACCAGGGCAGATACCCCACCGGGGTATCTCCACCCTAGGGTCGCGAACATCTCGGCCAGACGTTGAAATCATGAAGATCCCGTCAAGATCCACGAAGTTCGCGGGTGCCGTCCGACTCCCCCAGCGTCCCCTTATCCCCAACATCAGCGAGTCGGGCCGAACCGCACAGGGATGCGCCGCTTCGACCTTCTCGCCAGCTGCCCACAGATGGTCAGTCGAGTCTGATACGCAGCTCGGTGCACACTCTGCACGTCCTGGAGCTTCGCCGCGTGTGCGCGGCACCTGCGGGATATGGCTGATCATGTCTCGTTGCACTGAGCGGTTGAACCCGGCTCAGGGCCGACGTAACTTCGGACTAGCAGGGCTTGATCGGTGAGGGCGATCCCGGCCAGGTCGCGCACCGAGGACGGCGCGCGTGCAGCACCCGCATCGCGG
>DHIQ01000122.1 GCA_002403895.1 Candidatus Neomicrothrix sp. UBA4742 | reverse complement strand
GGCCGACCGGCTCGCCGCGCTGGGTGGTTCGGTCGACGTCCGATCGAAGCCCGGGTCCGGCACCACCGTCGTGGGCCGAGTCCCCATCGCCGGCTGACGCCGTTCACCGTGCGTTCGACTCAGGCTCCTGTTGCAACCTCCGCCCACACCACCCCTCCGGGATCCGTTCCCCACGTCGGGCGGACGAAGGACTCTGGCGCCCACTCCGGGTCGTACAGCGCGCAGCCATGGCATCTGGGGTGCGGGCCGGCGGGGAACCGATCGGCGCACCGGCCCAATCGCCGGAGCCACCCCCGGGCGCAGTGGAGCATGGACCGAGCGATCCCCACCAGCTCGGGAGAGCCGGCCGACCACGGGCTCAGCCTAGCCCACGAACCCCGAGCATCGCGAGACGACGGGTCTGTCGGAGGACGGGCCCAACTTTGTAACTTGGATCCGGACCCCCGCCACCCCGTCCCCACCTCGTCGCCCATAGTCCTCGGTCGGCCGGTCGGTCGGGCCACGTTCCCACCCAGGTTCGACCCCGTCCCTAGGAGAGGATCGTCAGCTCCCGGTGGCGCAAAGCGCGGCGAAGTCGACGCCGAAGCTCGCGGGAGGGAACACCCTGCAACCGACGCGAGGCGAGAAGAGCTCGCCCTCCACGGTGTAGGCGATCCCCGTCATCGGTACCTCTGGCTGGATCGACCCGTGGAGGAGAGCGAGCGCATCGGCCTCGGTCCGCTCGTTCGCGAATCGCGACACGAGCGTCCGAACCGGCGGGGATTCCCATCCAGGAGGGAGGATCGACCAATCCGCCAAGGGGGGGCCTCCGGGAGGAAGCGCCGTCAAGAGCTGCTCGACCCATGCCATCGCACCGATCCCCCAGATGCTGCCCCCGACCTTGAGGTCATATGGCGCCCCGGGCTTATGGATGGCTTCGATCGTGCAGCAATCCAGACTCTTGATCCGTACGTCGATGCCGATCGGAGCGAGCTCCGCCTTGATCTCCTGGGCGACCAGGGGCTGGGTACCGAATGGATTGGTCACCAAGATCGCCGTTGCGTGCCTCCCCTGCATCAGCGCTTTTGCCTTTTGGAGATCAGGCCCGTCCACGGGAAAGACGCTGCCCACCGAACCCGGTTGGTCGGGTGGAACGAGCTGGTCGGTGGGCAGGGCACCCACGGCGACACCGAAATTGAGGTTCCCGGTCAGCCGGGCCAGCGCCGGGCGGTCAAGGGCGTAGGCAACAGCTTCCCGGACACTGCGGTTGGAGAAGAGAGGCCGGCCTGCGTTGAAGTCGAGGTAGCTCAGTCCGCCGTCGGGGACGACGTAGTATCGCTGCCCGCCCGCCGCGGCGAGTGTGCCACCGGGTCCCCACTGCTTGGCCACCTGCCCATTCGGATCCATCACGGCGTCGCCCAGGTTGGTGATGCCGTCCCACCCTCCGCCCTCCACCCGTGCCACGGCCTGCCCTGGGTCGATGCCCTCGCGGAGGGCGATGGCGTCCAGGCGGTGCGGCCGGGGCCCGTGATAGTTCGGGTTCCGCTTCAGGATCGTGTACTCGCCCCCCTGCGATTCGGCGATGTAGTAGGGGCCCGCCGATGGGACGGTGATGGCGCCGACGTTGCCAGGGGCATCGATCATCGCCCCCCCCGGCACGATGGCGGTGTCCGTGGGCAGGGGGCAGAAGTACGGCATGGCCAGGCGTTCCAGGAAGTCGGGTGAGTATCGGATCAGCTCGACGGTCAGCTTGTCGCCCTGAGCGCGCAGCCCCGAGATGTGAGCCGATCTCCCGGCGATGAACGCTTGCTCACCCTGGATGTCCCCCACGAAGTACGACCCCAGCGTCCGTTGCCCGATCCACCCCGGCGCGAGCTTCGGCGAGAGGGCCCGCTCGATGGAGTAGCGGAAGGTCTCGGCGGTCACCAGCTGGCTCGATGGCGGGGAGAAGCGGTAGCCGGGCCGGATGGTGAACGTGTACGTTCGCCCGTCGGCGGCTACCTCCGGCATGGCGGCCGCAACCTCCGGTTGAAGGCTCCAACCGGCCGGGCTGGGCTGGTCCGGGTAACGAACGAGCGAGGCGCAGGTGGCGAACTCCACCTCGAACGCGAGCGGTGAGTTGGCTGTTGCGGGATCCGCGTCGTCGAGCTGGTGGGCACGCACCAGGAACCGCGCCGTCCGTCCGACCAGAGCATCGATCCGGTCCTCGTAGGTTCGACCACGGCCGAGCTGCACGAGCACCTTGCCCGCCCCAGCCGCGACGACACCTAGAGGATGCCGGAACCGATACGTCGTTTGCCTGCCGGTGACGGCATCGATGCCAGAGACGGTGCCGGCGTCCTGGTTACTGACCCACAGGGTCCCATCGGTGAAGTACTCCGGCCCGGCGCCCTCGCCCGTCGGATACGTCCCCACCACGGTCCCCAGTTGGTCAACCTTGGAGACGACACCCCTGGTGTCGTCCGACACCCACGCGTAACCTCCCCCCGCGACGAAGGAACTGATGGTTCCCGCCAGCTTCGCCGTGGCCACGACGGCGTTCGTCTTGGGGTCGATCCGGCTCAGGCCGTTCCCGTCGGCGTTCCCACCCACCCAGATCGACCCGCTGTCGGCGTCGTAAGCCGTCCCGCCCTGGCCGAACAACGGCGGAAACTCGAAGCCGATGACTCCTCTGGCCGGATCGAAGCGTTTCAGGGCCGGGGCCGACCACAGCCAGAGCGACCCCTGGGCGAACGGCCCAAGTTCGAAGCCTCCCTCAGCATTCGCGTCCTCGGCGAGCGGGAACCGGTTGACCTCACGGCGTAGGCGGATGTCAACCTGGATCAGGATCGGGTGGTCGCCGTCCGTCACCCACAGGTCATTTCCGTGCACAGTGAAGCCGGCGACGTTTTCGACGGGGGAGGCGATCTGTCGTTCCACCAGCCCCGTCTTGGTATTGATCTCAACGAACGTGTTCGGATCCCCGTTGGCGACCCAGAAGTGGCCGTCCGCGTACACGGCTCCCACGGGCGACTTGATCTGCGTGGAGGAGACGAAACCCGTCTGGCCCCCTGTCTTCGCGTCGAGGATGGCCACGCCGGATGGGTCGTTCTCCAGGATTGATCCACCGCCACCGCACAGCACCCGCGGCAGGAACGCGCCCACGATTCCCGCGATCACTACGACCGCCGCTGCAATCCGTGGTCCACGGCGGGCCGCCAGCCGCCTGGTCCGCCGCGCGATCCGCCGGCGGCGCGTGTAGGCTCGGGCGCGGTCCTCAGGAACGACCTCCATGGCACGGACGGGCCGCGCGTAGCCCTTCAGCTTGTACATCCGCGGGTCGACGTAGGCCAGGCCGTCGACCTTGGCCGCCAGGTGGATCACTCCGGCAGAGGCCAAGACCTCCCCGGCCTGCGCCTGGGAGCAGAGCCGCGCAGCCAGATTCAGGGCACCGCCGCGATACCCGCTTCCCACTGGAACGGCCTCCCCCGAGTCGAGGCCGATCCCCACACCGCGTGCAAGCCCGACCCGTCTGAAGCGTTCCTGCAGGTCCATCGCAGCTCGAAGGCCTTGCCGGGCAGAGACGAACATCACCAGAGCCTCGTCGCCCCGTACTTCCACCAGGGAGCCGTCTCGCGCCTCCACCACCTCGCGGACAACCTCTGCGAAGCTCGAAGCGAGCGTCGCCGCGGCCTCGTCTCCGTGCTCCTGCGTGTACTTGGTGTAGCCGCGGACATCCGCGATCAGAAAGGTGCGGACGTCAGTTCCGTGTTGGGCCTCATGCTCCGGATCGTGTCGGATGCCGGGCCCCCTCCACGCGTCGCCTCCAGCGGGCGGCTCTCCGGTGTTTGACAATGGGGTCCTCGACCTGCCTCTCGTGGATCGCAGGCCATGATGGCACCGCCTGGGAACGTGAACAAGGGTCCAAAACCGCAGACTTGCTCATCTGAGCAGCTGGAGAGGGAACGCCTGCCTGGTTGAGTCTAGCCTCGACAACGACCTCTGGGCTGCCGCCCGTGCCCAATCGGGGGAAGCTCGGTTGCTACGCCGGAGGAAGATGGGTAGGAGGGCTATGCCCACTGGATCGCCGCCGCACCAAGCCCTCGCTGCAACCGGTTTAGCAAACCGGCGCCATAGACTGCAGGAGCTTCGTCGAGCCTTCGATGTCGGTGAAGGAAGGCGACGGTCCCGGAGGGGAGCTTGGGGGTCCCGGCAGATGGCTACGCCCTCCATTGCGACGCGATACCAGGTCGGTAGGCCCCGCATTGCCTCCGGGCCAACGCTGTCGAAGCTGAGCCTATCTCGGCGCACGGATCCGGCGCACTGCGGGATCATCTCGACAAAGGGTCGTCCGGGCCATTGCGGCGCGGGATCGGAGAAGCCGAGGATATGCTCGTGGAGATCCTCGAGACCCTCAGCGGAGCCTGGCAACAATCCGCCTCTAGCCCAGCGTGATCTCCACCGCGAGCATCTTGCCCGGCGGCCGCCGGAGAAGGAGCCGCGAGACGCCTCCCCAGACCTCGAGGCCCCGCTTCGCCAGTGGGTACTTGCGCCGAAGGAGAGCAACGAGGCGGGGCAGATCATCCTCGCCGAGAATTCGCGCGGTGCCCGGGACCGTCGGGCCCTTCACGCGCCCTCGGATGTCGCACGGCGCCACCGTCACGTGAGGGTTGCTCCGGATCCGTCGCACCTTCCCCGTGGACGCACCCGTCCACACCAGGGCGGTATCCGGGCGCTCGCTCGCGAACCATACTGGCGTGGTGACCGGCGACCCATCGCGCCGGAAGGTGGTGAAGCCGAGGTACTTTGCGTGGCTGAGGTCCACCGGTCGATCCCTCCGTCTGGGTTCACTCCTGAGCATCTGATCCCTCTCCCTCAGGGGCCCGATGTGCACGTCAACCCTAGGGCCTGGCTCGTCCTTCCTGCCAGACGAATCTCGCAAGAGCGTCCTCATAGGCTCGACTTCATAGGCTCGACTTCGACCGATGCGAGGGCTGAAGCGAGACCGTACCGCCAGGGTAATCGTGGCCGGACACGGCTTCGTCCGGAACCTCCGCCGCGGCTTCTACAATCTCGGTACCGACGTGCCGCCCACTGCCCGACTCGCCGACGCATTCGGCGAACTGGCCGTCGCGATCTGACC
>DHIQ01000062.1 GCA_002403895.1 Candidatus Neomicrothrix sp. UBA4742 | reverse complement strand
GATGCCAGCGTTGGCCGCAAGCTCGCTGAGCGTAAGTCCCTTCGCGAGGCGCAGATCGGCAAGCCTGGGCTTCAGTCCCTTGCCCACCAGCAGAGCCGTCACTGGCAGGTTCACCGCCTTCGCGAGCTTGGGGATGAAACTCGGGTGAGGCTGCTCAAGGCCGTGTTCCCAGGCGCCAACCCGAGCCCCGTCGGCGACACCCACAACCTCAGCCACCTCGTTCAAAGTCAGTCCGGCGTTCCGCCGCGCCTTCCTAAGCCCGCCACCGTCGACCTTCCTACCTGCCACAAACCACAACCCTACGGGTGTGCCACCTCACCAGCGCTCAGCATGGGGCGACCCGGGGTGTCCAAGTTGAGCCAAGCCCTCCCCCGGTGACCCCCGCCGCGGAGGTGCCCAACGATTGAGAACGCAGCCCTGTCCGATTCATTTAGGGAACGGCGACCGGGAACATCGCAGATCAGCAGAGGTGCCCGCGCATGGACGTCCAGTAGGACCCGTGCAGGAGATTCCCGCACGGGCACGTCATACGGCACACTGCATCGCGGCCTCAAGGGCGCACTTCCGGCACGGCTCAAACACTGGATCCTCCTCGGGGTGGAGCGAAGCCTCACGATTTTCACCGCACCCCCCTGTGCCGGTTTCACGGGTGGTTAACGCGTCACTGGAGTCAGCGACTGACGACATCAACCGGCGACGTCTGCCGGCCACTTTTGCGCCCGAACGCACGACAGCCGGTGCTCCACACGGCCGATCGTGGTGCGTACGGGCGCAAAACTGAGGTAGTAGAGGCCGCCCACCAGCGCTCACTGGGTTTCGGCGTCTACGTCGGGCTCAGCCCGGGCCGAGATGCCTGAGCCCCGGTGCCTCGGGCTGCCCGCCCCACCGGTGCACCACGTCGAGGTCCACGCCGAGGTCGAACAGGTCCAGCACCCGCCCGACGGTGTGGTCGACCATCTCCTCCAGCGACGTGGGGCGGGTGTAGAACGCCGGGACCGGCGGGGCGATCACGGCACCCAGCTCGCTGAGCTCGGCCATCGTGCGCAGGTGGTTACGGTGCAAGGGAGTCTCGCGCACCATCAGCACGAGCCGTCGACGCTCCTTCAGCACGACGTCCGCGGCGCGAGCCAGCAGGCTGGAGGTGACGCCGGAGGCGATCTCGGACATCGACTTGATCGAGCAGGGAGCCACCACCATGCCTAGCGTCGGGAACGATCCGCTGGCAATGGGGGCGCCGAGGTCCATGTTGGAGTAGGACACGTCGGCGAGTGCGGTGAGCTCGCCGATGCTCATCGACGTCTCGTACGCGAGGGTCATCCGCGCCGACTTGGTGACGACCAGGTGCGTCTCGACCGGCGTGGGACGCAGCAGCTCGAGCAACCGTGCCCCGTAGGTGACACCGGAGGCGCCGGAGATGCCCACCACCAGGCGGGGGTTGCGATCAGTGGTCGGCATTGACTGCCTCGCCCTTCGTGGTTGCTGCAGCGTCAGGTCGGGTCGCGGCGTCCGACGCCAGCCGTTGTTGCCAGTCGCTCCGTGCCGGTGCCGTGACAGCTTCGATGTCCAACTCCCGCTCACCGGGGACGCGGATCCGGGTGAACTTGCCCGGCGGCGCGTCCAGCGGCACCGTGGCGTCGAGACCCATCTTGGACCCCACTCCACTGTTCGTCGAGGGGTCGAGCTTGGATCCCTGGCTGCCGTGCACCATGACGAGGTCGCGCTCGGCCTGGAACCGCGTCGCGACCGCCCACTCGACTTGGGTCGGGTCGTGGACGTCGACGTCGGTGTCGACCACCGTCACGTGCTTGATGTCGTAGTGGGTGCCCAGCGCACCGAGGATGACGTTCTTTGCCTCACCGGGGGAGGGGTTCTCGACCTGCACGTAGAGGTGGTAACGGCAGACGCCGCCCCGCGACAGGTGCACGTCGCGCACGCACGGGAAGCTGCGCCGCAGGTGGCTGAGGAACGACGCCTCGCGTGGGATGCCACCGAGCAGCAGGTGCTCGAGGCCGCCGCCGACGATCGTGTGGTAGATCGGCGACTCGCGGTGGGTCAGCGCGTCCACCTCGATCACGTGCCGTTCGGCGCGCTCACTGTAGTACTGCGGGAACTCCCCGAACGGGCCCTCGGGCTCACGTACGTCGGCCAGCAGCCGGCCCTCGAGGACGATCTCGGCGTCGGCGGGGACTCGTACGTCGTTGGTCACGCAGCGGGCCACGGTCAGTGCGGACCCGCGCAGGGCTCCGGAGATTTCCAGCTCGTCGTGGTAGATCGGCACGATCGCCTGGGAGGCCATCAGGGTGAGCGGGTCGACGCCAATCACGATGGCGATCTCGAGGTCGGCCCCGGAGGACTCCTGCTCGGTGAAGAAGGCCAGCGTGTGCCGGGGGAGCAGCAGCACACCCAGCCGGTTCGGGCCGCTGACCTGTAGCCGGTGGATCGTCACGTTCTGCACGCCGGTGCCGGGCCGGCGGGCGATCAGCAGTCCGGCCGTGATGTACGCACCGTGGTCGAGCTCGTTGTGGGTCGGGATCGGCAGCATCGCGGTCAGGTCGACGTCCTTGTGCACGACCTGCTGGCAGGCGGCGCCGGTCACCTCGGTGCTCGGGACGGGTTCCAGGCAGGCGCTCTGGAAGCGTGCCAGCAACTCGTCCGGTGCAACGCCCATCGCCTCGGCCATCCAGGCCCGGTCGGATAGCAAACCGGAGACGATGGGGACCGGGTGGCCGCTCGGTGCTGGGAAGATCGACGCGCTGCGGCCGTCGAGCCGGTTCGCCACGCCGGCCACGCCGAAATGGACGTCGACGCCGGGCCGCGCGACCGCCAGACGGTCGGTCTCCTGCAGCCGGTCGAGCCAGCCCCGAAGCGTTGCGCCCACGGGTGTCCGCGTCTGGTTCATCGTCCCTCCTCGGGTTGTCGTGGTGACGGGGTCGGAGCTGTCGCGGCTCGGCTGCGTCGGCCCACGACATCGTCGGTGTCTGCGTGGCCACTGCTCGAGCCGGCCCGCTTGGCCGCCTGGGCCAGCGTCATGATCACCAGCGGAGTTGCGACCGCGATGTAGGCGTTGTCGACGCCGAACGGGTTTCCGGCGAGGAACCATCCGATGGTGGTGACGACGGAGGCCAAGATCGAGACGAGAGCGCCGAGCCGGCTTCCGTAGCCGGGCTTGTAGAACATCATGATGACCAGCACAGCGAGAGCTGCCCGCAGCGACTTGGCGAGGAACGTCACCGCAAGCACGTTGCTCGCGAACAGGGCGAGCGAGATTGGGATCACACCGGCGGCGAAGGTTGCGACGCGGATGAAGATGAGGTCCTTGCGGTCGTCTCCGGCGCGGTTGAAGTACGGCTGGTAGAAGTCCTTCAGCATCAGCGTGGACGACCCGATCGTCAGGGCGGCGATGGTGCCCAGGATCGCGCCCGCCAGCCCGCACATGACGAAGCCCGTCAGCACGGGGTTCAGGTCCACGGCGAGGGCCGGCAGCGCGTCGATCGACTTGATGTGGGGGTAGAGCACCGCGCTGGACATGCCGACGACCGCCGCGAAGAGACCGAACGGCACCAGCATCAGCGCTGAATAGAAACCCGCCCGCTGTGCCCGTCCGGGATCGCGGACCGTGGCCACGGCCTGGACGACGTACTGGGTGGCGAAGATGGCTCCGACCCCGGCGATCAACCACGCGAAGATCTG
>DHIQ01000088.1:4155-4359 GCA_002403895.1 Candidatus Neomicrothrix sp. UBA4742 | reverse complement strand
GCCCAGTCGGTCGATCGGGCCGGCGCGGACGCCGGACCGGACGAAGTGGTGGTCACGCGCCAGGAGATCGATGCGGTCGGCGCCGCGCTATCGACCCTGACCGAGGACCAGCGTGACGCCCTCACGCTGCGCTTCTTCGCCGGCCTCACGGCCCGCGAGGCGGCCCAGGTGATGGGCAAGCAGGAAGGGACCGTTCGCGGACTG
>DHIQ01000088.1:1388-3926 GCA_002403895.1 Candidatus Neomicrothrix sp. UBA4742 | reverse complement strand
GCGGCGAGAACTGGGCATCGAGGAGGCCGAACTCCTCGAGCGCACTGGGACGCTCGGACGTCCGGGGATGATCTGATGGACGACGACATGATCGAATCGGCCGACTTCGGCTACTTCGAGCTCGCACGGCGGCTCGAGGCCTATGCAGACCAGCGCCTCTCCCCGAGCTTGGCGGCCACGACCCGGATGCGAACGGCCGTGATGACCGCCGCGCACCGTCGTGCCGCGTTGATCAAGGCGGACGCCACGTTCGATGCGGCCGGGGCGACCACCTCGGCCCGTGCCGACCAGCATCTGGCGGCCCAGGCCGCCACTGCCAGCCACAGCCCCTGGCGCCGTCCCGTCGCGGCGGTCATGGTCGGCTGCCTGTCCCTGGCCCTCCTCGCCGGCACAGCGCTCGCGGCCGAACCCGGGGGACCCCTCTACGCCGTCCGGATCTGGACCGAGATGGCCACCCTGCCCGCCAATCTGGCCGACCGCGCCCAGGCCGAGATCGGGCGGCTGCAGGACCGGCTCGACGAAGCCCAGCGGGCGTCCGATGCGGGCGACGTCTTCGGCACCGAGGCCGCCCTGGCGGCATATTCCGCGATCGTGGTCGAGGCAGCGAACGGCAGTGATGGGGATCCCGCCGCCAGCGCCGCGATCGCCTTGAGCATCAGGGATCAGATGGCCACCCTCAAGCTCATGCTCAAGGACCTGCCGGGACCGGCTCGCGCGGCGGCGCAGGCGGCACTGTCGTCGAGCACGACGGCGCTCGGCACCCTCGGCGGACCGAGTCGGGATGGCGGCGGGAACCAGAAGGTCGGCGTTCCCGGCTCGGGCGCGACCGGGACCCCGCGGCCCGACAAGCCAACCACCGACACCGCCAGCCCAAAGCCATCGGCTTCCCCGAATGCCGCGGCACCCACCAAGACCCCGACGCCGCTGAAGTCGGATCCGCCCAAGAACGACAACACCGTCAAGGACCACCAACCGCCCAGCCCGAGTCCGCATCCGAGCGGTGGCCACGGGACGAGCGGCCTGGACCAGACCTTGCAGGACCACCAGTAGGACCGATGCGGCTCGATATCGTAGGCGCCGGCCCCGCGTATACCGACCGACCCGGGGCCATCGGCTCCTCGTACCTCCTGCGCCACGATGGTTCGAGCCTGGTGCTCGATCTCGGCCAGGGGACGTTCGCCGGGCTCGCCGGCATCCTCGACCCGGGGACTCTCGATGCGGTCGTCATCAGCCATCTGCATCCGGATCACTTCATCGACCTTGTTGCCCTGCGCCACTACCTGCGCTGGGAGCAACCGCGTCGGAGGGTCCGGGTCATCGGGCCGGTCGGCCTTGCCGACAGGCTCGACGCGCTCCACGATGAGCCCGGCTTCGCGGCCGCCGCGCTCGATGTCGAGCCGTTGACAGAAGGCGCGCAGGCCATCGGTTCCTTCGACCTGGTGGCAGGGCGGGTCCGGCATACCGATTCGAGTTACGGCTTCCGCGTCGCGCCCATCGGCTCGGCATCCGACGCTCCCGGCCTCGTCTATTCGGGCGACTGCGGCCGCGCCGAGGATCTTGACGCCCTGGCCCGACCGGGGGACACGCTCCTGTGCGAGGTCTCGTTCGGGCCTGGGCCGATCATCCCAGGCCCCGAGCACCTCGACGGCCCGGCCGTGGGTGAGCTCGCTCGGCGGGTCAAGGCCACCCGCGTCCTGCTGACGCACATCATGATGGGCTTCGATCGAGCGGCCACCATCAAGAGCGTCCGCGCCCGGTTCGACGGCCCTGTCGAGCTCGTCGATCCTGGCTTCGAGACCACGATCGAGGGCTGATCGCCCACGGCCCACGCGTGCGAGGGGCCCTCGCGCGTATGCCACTCGCGAGCATCAACGTGAGGGCGGGCATCCGGACCATGCGCGCAGGCATCCGGGCTCGTCCGCCTCCAGGGACCACCTGATGCTCTCGAGTCGCATCAGGTCCGACCGGTAGGGAGCGAGCACCCCAGGACGCAAAACGACCGAGGCACCCCACCAGTGGTGGAGCGCCTCGATCGGACGACCGCTCGGGGTCGCGGTCGCATGAATGGGAAAGACGAAACGAACCAGCCGACCGCCGACCTCCCGAAGGAGGCCGACGACCGGCTGGGTTAGGAGCCTAGCGGCGGTTCCGGCGCCGAACGGCGGCCGGGACCGGGGTCACGAACGCGATGCCCGCGATCAGGACTCCGAGGACCGCGAGGAGGAGCATCAGGCTGATGCCTGGGCTGCTCGGCTCGGTCGGTCCAAGAGCGTCGGTCGGGGGAGGCGTCGGCTTGAAGGTCTCGGCGAGCACCGGGGCCGGGACGAAGACGTCCGAGCTGTCCTGATCAGAAGCGGTCTGATCCGACTTGATGGTCGCGACATTCTCGAGCGGCTGCGCCAGGAGGTTGGCTCCGACGTCGACCTTGGCCTGGTAGGTCAGGGTCCCGTTGCTGGTCACGGACTCGGCGCTCCAGGAGAGCGTTCGAGTGGCCGTGTCGTAGCCGTCGAAGGTGAACTCGGTGCTGCTGGTGGCGGA
>DHIQ01000088.1:655-1174 GCA_002403895.1 Candidatus Neomicrothrix sp. UBA4742 | reverse complement strand
CCGCCGTTCGGGAGGTCAAGCGTCTGGATCGGCGCGTTGTTCGTCTTGCTGATGGTCAGCGTGGCGCCAACGACGTCCGCGGTATCACAGGCCTGGGTCGCGCCGGTGGCGTCGACACAAGCGGTGTTGAGGTAGTGGCCGGCGGTGATGTCGGCCAGGGTGATCGTGTGCGACGCGGTGCAGGTCATCGTCGCCCCGGGGGCGAGCGAGGAACCGTTGGCCGGCGTGCAGTCGAGGCCCGTGGCGTTCACATCGGTCACGGTGACGGAGGCAAGCGTCGTGTTGCCGTCGTTGGTCGCGGTGATCGAGTAGTGGATGACATCACCGACCGCTGAGTAGCTGGACTCGGTGGCGTCCTTGACGATCGAGAGGTGCGGGGTCTGGCCGCCATTGACGTCGGCGTCATCGCACGTGGCGGTGGCGTCGGTCGCGCTGACACAGGCGGTGTTGAGGTAGTGGCCGGCATCGATGTCGGCCTGGGTGACCGTGTGCGTCGCCGTGCAGGTCATCGTCGCCGCG
>DHIQ01000088.1:0-414 GCA_002403895.1 Candidatus Neomicrothrix sp. UBA4742 | reverse complement strand
GCAGGTCATCGTCGCCGCGGGGGCCAGCGAGGAGCCATTGGCCGGCGTGCACGACAGGCCCGTGGCGTTCGCGTCGGTGACGGTCACCGAGTCGAGGGTCGTGTTGCCGGTGTTGGTCGCAACGATCGTGTAGTGGAGGATGTCGCCCACGGCACTATAGCTCGTCTCGGTGGCGTCCTTGACGATCGAGAGACCGCGGTTGGACGTTGCCGGGACATTCGCGTCGTCGCAGGCCTGGGCGGCTCCACCCTCGCCGACGCCGTCGTCGACACAGGCGGTGTTGAGGTAATGGCCGGCATCGATGTCGGCCTGGGTGACCGTGTGGTCGGCCGTGCAGGTCATCGTCGCCGCGGGGGCGAGCGAGGAGCCATTGGCCGGGGTGCACGTCAGGTTGTCGGCGTTCGCATCGGTCAC
>DHIQ01000247.1:1720-3581 GCA_002403895.1 Candidatus Neomicrothrix sp. UBA4742 | reverse complement strand
CACCGCGCACCAGATCGGCACGTCGATCAGCGTGTTCAAGGCGGGCAGCACAATCCCGGTGAAGTTCCAGCTGAGAAAGGCCGACGGCACGATCGTCCAAGCCACCACGGCACCGGTGTGGCTGACTCCGGTCAAGGGCAGCTCAATGAGCCTGGCGGTCGACGAGACGGCTTACACCGCCTCAGGTGACAGCGGCAGCACCTACCGCTACGACGCCACCGCTCAGCAGTACATCTACAACTGGAAGACCGGCACCGGCGGGAACTACTACCGCATCGGTGTCACCCTGGACGACGGCCAGACGTACTACGTCAACATCGGCCTCCGGTAACACAAGCAGGACGCAGCAGGCCCCCCGCGTCGCGGGTCCCGCTGCGTCCTCTGTGGGACGGTCCTGGATAGTGCGCATCGCCAACCTGCTCGTCGCGGCCTCCGCGGTTGCCGGCGTCAGGATGGCGTCGCCAACGTTGGTGGCCACACTTCGAGCTCGCAAGTGCGGCGACACGCCAGCGACGATTTCCCCCGATACGAAAACATCCATGTCGGCGTCCAGCGCCGCGAGTTGCTCGACCTCCACGCTGGCGACGAGCCGTCGGCGGTCTGGATTCGCGATCGGACGGTGGCGCTCCGGCTGATCGGACCCGATGTGACAGTGCCCTACGTCTAACGTCGACCCGGCGAGCGCTTCATCCATCTCTCTTGGGGAACCGTCGACCGCGCCGGGACGCTCACGATGTTCCGGCGCGCCAACTGATGCTCGGCGACGCCGAGCCCGATGTATTCAGGGCGGCTGAGCGCTCCGGCCAGCTCATGGCTCGGCCTCGCCGATGCGAAGGGGCGTCCCCTATGCGCCCGAGTCCGACCGCCGGGGCGTCCAATGCTCTGGCGCCCGAGCCCTCGGCGCACCACCGCCGTGATCGTGAGCGTCCCGAACCCTATCGGCGGAATCAATCGCACTCACTATGCCGTTGCGACACGAGGTCGCACTTTGCGAGTGAACTTGCGGATTGGAGGGCCGACATGATGTCGGTGCCGTAGTTCCGGACGCGTGCTCGCGTCGTGGCCCCGCCCTTGACGTGCGTCGCTGGTAACGGCGAGTTGCGGAGCTCAGGGGGAAGCCCGAGGGTTCCCGTTCCACCCGGGGATTACAGGTGGGGCTCACGTTCCGCACTTCTCGGTCGGGTTATCTCGTCGATTACGCCTGCTGTGTGTAGGCGCGGTGCGGTAGGCCGAGTAGGTCGAGTACCTGCTGTTGCTGGGCGGTGAGCTCGGGCTGGAAGGTCTGTACGGGGGTGCCGTCGCGGTGGAGTTGGTGGCGGGAGACGGTGGTGAAGATCTCTAGGATCCGTTCGGTTGAGGGGGCTTTGCAGTCTCTGAGCTCGGGGTAGAGCTCGATGGTGTCCAGGGCCGCGCGGGTCATGCCGTTGCGGACTTCGCGTTCGATGAGGGCGGCGATGAGCAGGGCGAGGAACTGGCAGCAGAACAGCGCTTCGATCCGGGCTGGGCTGTGTAGCAGGATCGGCGCGGCGTCTTGGACGCTCTTGAGCAGGTGGTGGCGGCGTTCGAGGTTGGGTTGGTAGCGGTAGGCCGCGAGGACTGCTGCGTCGTCGAGGTCACGGTCGCAGGTGATCAGCGGGAAGCAGCCGTCGCTGGCGGCGTCGTAGGCGATCCGCTCGAGTGCGATGTCGGCGCTGACGGTATAGCGGGTGGTGAGGACCTCCCGGTAGTTCGTCGCGGCACCCGGCCGGCCTGGTCCTGCTTGCTTGTAGGTCTTGGTGGTGGTCTCGCTGATGGTGCAGGTGACCCACTTCTCGGCGCGGGCGTCGACCAACGCGGCCGTGCCGGCTTGTTCCACCGCGGC
>DHIQ01000247.1:0-1446 GCA_002403895.1 Candidatus Neomicrothrix sp. UBA4742 | reverse complement strand
TGGCGTCGAGGGCGTCGATCGCGGTGATCCCGGCTTCGGTGCGCGCCATCCTGCTGGCTGCGTCCCTGCCGGCTTTGGCGGTCGAGTGGACCCAGACGATGCGGTAGCCCTCCGCCGACGGTGTCGGTGCCGGGGTGGTGGAGTAGACCTCGTCGGGTTCGCCCAGTCGCAGGCCGGGCCCTCGAGCGGCCTCGGTCCAGACCGGGGTGTGGCTCTGCAGCCAGCCCCGGAAGGCGCCGTCTTCCTTGCGAGAGCGGGGCATCACGGTGACGAACCGGCCACCGCGGCCGGCGATGTGCCCCATCGCCTGGCGTGAGCACAGCTTGCTGTCCGCGACGTAGAGGAAATCGACCCGGCCCAGCAGCGCGACCAGGCCGTCCCAGGTCGGGAGGTGTGTCGGGTCATCGACGGTGTTGCCGTCAGCCAGGCGGTAGGTGATCGGGACGGCCCCGTCCGCGCTGACGGTGAGGATCCAGACCAGCTGCTTGAGGTCCGGGCGGTGGTCCTTGGAATGCCCGTGGGTGATCACCGGCGTCGCCTTGCCACGACGGGGCGTGCCCCCGGCGTCGCGGTAGGCGCCGTGCACGCTGATGCTGGTGGAGTCGTTGTGCAGCCGGGTGGTGTCGATGCTGAACTCGCTGATTGCCTCGAGCAGGACCGCGGTCAGCAGGCTGGCCCGGTCAGCGTCGAACAGCGCGTCCAGCGCCCGGCCCACCCTGTCATCGTTGACCGCGGCGGCCTCGCGGTCAGACAGGCCCAGCAGCGCCGGGTCATAGCGGGCCGCCCACTCGCCCAACGCGTAGAGCGGTTCCCGGCCCAGCACCAGGTTCGTGATCACCAGCCGGATCGCCGCCGCCGGTGCCAGCTTGGTCCGGCCGTCGACCTCGCCCAAGGCCGCACCCAGCAGCCCGGGCAGCCCGAGCCGGTCCAAGACGTGGTCCACGATCGGCAGACCGCCAAGGGTGCGCGAGGTCAGCCCGAAGCCCCCCGCGTCGCGGACCACCTCGCCGGCCGAGTCGTTGCCTTCGTCCATCACGACACCCCGATCTCTTCGACCTGTCCGTTGTCGTCCCATGCTATCCTTCGACTGCCAATCGAAGGGCAGTGCGACACGCAGAAGGGACCACCCATTGGCCAAGAAGCCACCACCACCACCTGGCGCCCGGATCAGCACCGAGCTGGCAGACGTCGACTACGCGCTACCCGGCACCCTCTCCCGCAGGTTCATGCGCTGCGGCAAGGACAACTGCCGGTGCAAGGCCGACCCTCCGGCCCTGCACGGCCCGTACCTGCACTGGACCCGCACCGTCGCTGGCAAGACAGTGACTCGGACCCTCACCGAGGACCAAGCAACTCGCTACCAGGCGTGGTTCGACAACGCCCGACGCCTACGCGCCATCGTCACCGACGTCGAATCCCGAACCCTGGACGCCTTCAACAAGGCCG
>DHIQ01000006.1:20301-34521 GCA_002403895.1 Candidatus Neomicrothrix sp. UBA4742 | reverse complement strand
CCACTGGGTCGCGCTCCCCGCAGGAAATTGGCAGTGAGAACGGGGCCGGCGCGACGACACTGGGGCGATGGCACACCAGCACTGGCCCCTCCTCGATCTGCAAGTACGCGCGCCTCGGCTCGAGTTGCGCCCCCCCGACGAGGCGGCCATGTTCGGGCTGGTGGCCTTGGCCGACCGCGGCGTGCACGATCCCGACTACATGCCCTTCCTGCGAGCGTGGACTCGTGAGCCCGACGGCGTCCGCCAGCGCCACTCGCTCCAGTATTACTGGCGGTGCTGGGCCTCGTGGGACGTCGAGGCGTGGGAGCTTCCCTTCGGGGTCTGGGTCGACGACGAGCTCGTCGGCGTGCAGACCATCATGGCCGGCACCTTTCCGCAGGCCCGCACCTTCGAGACCGGCTCGTGGGTCCAGCGGGACCACCAGGGCCAAGGCCTGGGCAAGGAGATGCGGGCCGCCGTCCTCCATTTCGGCTTCGCCGGGCTGGACGCCGTCCGCGCCACCACGGGAGCCTTTCACGACAACACCCGATCGCTGGCCGTGACCGCCGCGCTCGGCTACGAGCCCAACGGCGACCAGCTCAGGCCCCGAGACGGCGAGCCCGCCCGCTGCCTCGAATTCAAGATGGAACGCGCCGATTGGGAACCCCGCCGCCGCAACGACATCGTCATCGAGGGTCTCGAGCCCTGCCTCCCCCTGTTCGGCCTGGATGCCACCGAGCGCTGAGGCCTGCGTCGGCTCTCGGCGATGCGGAGCGCCTGGGCGACGGCGCCACCGACCGGTGGGGCTTGCGGATGGAGCTCGTCGTCTGACCCGCTCGTCATGGCGGGCGGGTTCCGTGAGAAGATCGCTCTTCCCCGCGGATCACCAGACTGGCGGCAGGAGGTTCCATGCAACGCTTGACCGGTCTCGATGACACCTTCTTGTGGCTGGAGACCCCGTCGTCGTACATGCACGTCGCCAGCCTGATTGTGGTCGACGGCAGCTCGATCGAGGGCGGCCTGTCCCACGAGCGCATCCGGGCGCTCTACGAATCCCGACTCGACCAGGCCCCGCCGTTTCGCCGCCGCTTGGTTGAGGTCCCCTTTGGTCTCCACCACCCGTTGTGGATCGAAGACCCCGACTTCGACCTCGACTGGCACATGCGCCACATCACGATGCCCGAGGGTCGCAACAGCATCCACGACCTGGCCGATCTGGCCGCCACGCTCAACGCCATCCACCTCGACCGCACCCGTCCGCTGTGGGAGATGTGGACCATCGACGGCGTGGAGGGCGGTGTCGTCGGGCTGCTGACCAAGGTCCACCACGCGGCCATCGACGGCACCTCGGGCGAGGAACTGATGGTCGCCATCCTTGATCTCGAGCCCGACCCGGAGCCCCGAGAAGACCCCGAGGTCCCGTGGAGGCCCGATCCGGTTCCCACCGACACTGAGCTGATCGCGTATGCCACCTGGTCGCTGGCCCAGCAGCCGGTCAAGGCGGTCAGCGCCATCAAGCGCACGATCGAGATCGCCCTCAAGGTGCGCGAGCAGAATCGCCAGCCCAACATCACGCCCCCGCCGGCCCCGTTCAGTGCGCCGGCCACGTCGTTCAATGGACCCATCACCCCCGAGCGCAGCTTTGCCGCGTCGTCGCTGGCGCTGAGCGACGTGAAGGCGGTCAAGAACGCGTTCGGCTGCACCGTCAACGACGTCGTGCTCACCATGTGCGCCGGTGCTCTGCGGGGCTATCTGGATTCGCGCGGCGAGCAACCCGATGCCCCACTGGTGGCCATGGTGCCGATGTCGGTGCGCACCGAGGACCAAAAGGGCACCCACGGCAACCAGGTCACGTCCATGCTGACCTCGCTGGCCACTGACCTCGATGACCCCGTCGACCGCCTTCACCACATCCACGACAACATGGCGATGGCCAAGGAACAGACCAACGCCATCGGCGCCGACACGTTGCAGAACTGGGCCGAGTTCGCCGCTCCCGCCATCTTCGGTCGAGCCGCCCGGCTGTACTCGAACACCAAAATGGCCGGCCATCGGCCCCTGTTCAACGTGACCATCTCCAACGTGCCCGGACCGCCCTTCCCTCTCTATGTGGCCGGTGCTCAGATGGTCGACGTGTACCCCATGGGCCCCATCTACGACGGCGGCGCCCTCAACATCACCCTCATGAGCTACCTGGACCGGCTCGACTTCGGCCTCGTCGCCTGCCCCGACCTGCTCCCTGACGTGTGGATGATCGCCGATGGCCTGGGTGAGGCCCTGGAGGAGCTGACCCGCGCCGCCGAGCGCCATCTCCGCTCCGAAGCCGACGCGCTGGCCCGAAAGACCGACAAGGCGGCGGCCAAGTCGGCCAAGCACGCCAAGTCGGGGAAGACCACCAAGGCCACGAAGAACGCGACGGCAATCAAGGGCGCGACCAAGAGGCGCACCAAGCGGTCCACCGGCCCGGCGAACACGCAGGCCACCAGCTCCCCCACCTGACGGCTCCCTTACCGGAGATGAACTCCTGGGACCATCCACCGGTTCAGGGTGGGATGCGGGTTTGATGGTCCCCGGTGACCAACCCTGCACCCGCGTCGGCGATCTCACGCTTCGGATATCGAGCCTGATTGATGCCGGATGTCGCGGTGCCCGAGTCTGTGGGAGTTCCGTGACTGACCTTCTCGCCCCTTCGTCGCGCCCATCATCACGGTCAGCCGAGGAGGCCCTTGCCCCCCCGACGACCCGAATGGTGCTCGACACGTCCGTGCTCATCTCCGATCCGGAGTCGCTGTTCGCCTTCCCCGAGGCCGATGCGGTCATCCCGCTGGTGGTCATCGAAGAGCTCGACCAGCACAAGACCCGGATGGACGACGTGGGTCGCGCCGCTCGCGAAGTGATCCGCACCATCGAGGAGCTGCGCACCGCCAACGGGGGCGACATCCGCCATGCGGTGCAACTACCGGGGGGTGGCACCCTGCGTATCGAGACGAACGGACTCATGCTCGACGAGGTGGCGGCCAAGGGGCTCGACCCGACCAAGGCCGACAACCGAATCCTGGCTGCCGCGTTGGGCCAGCGGGCACAAGGTCCGGCCGTCGTGGTGTCCAACGACGCGGCCTTGCGCATCAAGGCGGCCCAGGTCGGTCTGGAAGCCATCGAGCACCAGCGCCGGCGCAGCCGGGGTGACGACCGTCGGCCGCTCGGGTGGACCAGCGCGGATGTGAGCGCCGAACTCATCGACCGGCTCTTCTCCGAACCCGGTGGCTTGGCGCTGGACGAACTGGCCGGCTTCGACGCCGAGGCCTGCGAGCCGCTGGAGGTGAACGAGTTCGCCGCGCTGCGGGCTGGGAGCCAGTCGGTCCTGGTGCGCCGCCACGAACGCGACCTGGTCCCGCTCGTGCGTTCGCTGGAGGCCTGGGGGCTGCGGCCCCGGTCCAAGGAGCAACAATTCGCCCTGGACCTGTTGCTCGACCCCGACGTCCGGGTCGTGGCGCTCGACGGCATGGCCGGGACGGGCAAGACCATCCTCGCCCTGGCGGCCGGGCTCGAACAGGTCATGGAGTCCGCCAGCTACGACAAGCTCAGCGTGTACCGGCCGGTGGTTCCGGTGGGCAAGGCCGAGCTGGGGTTCCTGCCCGGCGGGCTCGACGAGAAGCTCGATCCGTGGATGACCGCGGTCAACGACGCCCTGGTGGCGCTGACCGATACCCGTAGCCACGCCGATGCCCGAGCCCTGTTGGAGGAAATGACCAGCCGGGAAAAGCTGTCGCTCGAGGCGGTCACCTATCTGCGGGGCCGGTCGCTGCACGGCACCTACATCGTGGTCGACGAAGCCCAGAACCTGGAGCCGACCACGCTCAAGACGATCCTCACCCGCGTCGGTGAGGGCACCAAGGTGGTCTTCACCGGTGACACGTCGCAGATCGACGCGCCCTATCTCTCCGAACAGAACAACGCGGTGGCGGTGCTCATCGACGCCTTTGCCGGCGAGGCCTGCTTCGGACACGTGCGCCTGACCCACTGCGAACGCAGCGAGATCGCGTCGCTGGCCGCCACCAAACTCTGATCGGGGTCTGCGCGTCACACCCCCTGCGTAGGGTCGAGGCATGTCCCTGATCCCGGCACCGATGCCTCCCTTGCTCGGCCTCGACATCGAGACCGACACCGCCGTCGACGGCCTCGACCCCGCCGTGGGGCGGGTGTTGGCCGTGGCCCTCGCCGGGCCCGACGGGGTCACGGTGTTCGACGACGACGATGAATCGCACCTGCTGGGCCGGGTGGATCGTTTCCTGGCCTCCGCCGAGCCGGGCGTGCTCGTCACCTGGAACGGGGGCGGCTTCGACCTCCCCTACCTCGCCACGCGAGCCGCCCGTCTCGACGTCCAGTTGGGGCTGCGGCTCCGCCCCGACCCCAGCTTGGACGACCACCACGAGCCGCTCGCCGGCCACCCCGGCGCGTACCGGGCCTCGTGGCATAGGCACTGCCACCTTGACGCCTACCGCGTGTACCGGGCCGAGGTCGGCCTGTCCTCGCCGACATCCTGCTCGCTGAAGGCGGTGGCCCGCACAGCCGGCCTGAACCCCGTCGAGATTGACGCCTCCCAGGTACACCTGCTCGGCCGCGCCGACCTCGCGGCCTACGTGGCCAGCGACGCCCGCTGCACCGTCGAGCTGGCCCGGCGCCGGTGGCCGAGCGCATCGGGCTGGATCGACCAGGCCGGGACCGCCGAGGCCCTACGATGACCGCCGTGCCCCAGCAGGATCCGCAGCCCCGGCGACGTCCGACGGCCACCTCCAATTTCGGGGTCGGCCGCCGCGAGGGCCACGACGCCACCGCCTTTTACGAACGCTTCACCCCGCCCGTCATCTCCAACGACGAGGACATCGCCCCGGTCTTCGAGATCGAGGATCCGTTCCGCCTGGGTGACTCTCGAGGTCTCGACCTCCCCGACAACTCCGTCGCCTTGGTGGTCACCTCTCCTCCGTATTTCGTGGGCAAGGAATACGAGATCGATCTCGAACGACCCGAGATTCCCGAGTCCTACCGCGACTACCTGAAGCTCTTGGGCGAAGTGTTCGAAGAGTGCGTTCGAGTGCTGGAGCCGGGAGGACGCATCGCGGTCAACGTGGCGAACCTGGGACGCAAGCCCTACCGGAGCCTCTCGGCCGACGTCATCCGCATCCTTCAGGACGACCTGGGTCTGCTGCTTCGCGGCGAGGTCATCTGGAAGAAGTCCGAAGGCACGACCGGCAACTGCGCGTGGGGGTCATTTCGCAGCGCGTCCAACCCGGTTCTCCGCGACATCACTGAGCGCATCATCATCGCCGGCAAGGGCCGTTTCGATCGGGCGGTCCCCGTCAAGAAGCGGCGGGAACAGGGCAAGCCTCATCGCAACTCGGTCAACAGCGACGAGTTCATGGCCGCCACCATCGACGTGTGGGACATTCCGCCCGAGAGCGCGCGGCGGGTCGGTCACCCGGCCCCCTTTCCGCTTGAGCTACCCGAGCGGCTGATCCATCTGTACACCTACGAGGAGGATCTCGTTCTCGACCCCTTCATGGGGTCGGGGACCACGTTGGCGGCCGCCAAGAAGCTGGGGCGGCGCTACGTCGGGTGTGACCTCGACCCGACCTACGTGGAGATCGCCCGGAAGCGCGTCGAGGCGGTCGCCCCCAGGGTCCGGGCCGAGACGAAAGAGAATCGCAGCTCCACCGACGCGGCCGCGGACAACGCGTCGGCGATCTCCGACCGCAGCGATGACTTCCAAGCCCGGGCAAGCCGGGAGGGCAAGGCCGCCCAGGAGCTCGCAAAACAGGCGCTCATAGACGCTGGCTTCCAGATCGTCGGCACCAACGCCCGCCTCGGGCGGTTGGGCCTGACGATCAACCTCACCGCCATCGACGGCGCGGAGCGAACCTGGTTCTTCGACGTCTCCGGCGCGTTCACGACGACCCGCGGGGGCCTCTTGCGCACCGACACCCTTTGGAAGACGTTGGGCCGAGCTCATGTGCTCGCCGCCAACAACTACGGCATCGCCCCCGACCAAGAGGGGCCGGTGGTCTTCCTGACCTCGCATCTTCCCCGGCCGGGATCTGATGGCGACAAGGCGCTGCGCGCCGCCGGACCTCATGCCTTCTTCGACGCCATCGAGATGCTGTCCTTCGACGGCCGAGCTCGCTTGGCCGAGTACGCGAAAGGCGGGCACACGCGACCGCTCCCCGGTTTCTGGACCGACGCGGTCGTGAATGGCCTGGTGTGAAGCATCATGATCGTCAGCTATGCCATCGTCCGAGACGACCCGCCGGAGCTCTTCCTCGCCGATGACATCGACACGCTTCAATGGGTCCTTGCCCTGCAACTCGTCGCGCAGAGTCGTCCCCGGGACCTGCCCGAGAACGCCGTGAGGTCGATCCGCGACGCGCTCGCCGAGCAGCGCTGGGGCGACGCGGTCTACGAGTGGATCAACGTGACTGGTCGCATCGTCGACGTCTATCCGAGCGAAAAGGTCTACGAGGCCCAGCATGTCGAACTGGGTGCGGAAGAGCTCCAGTTCACGCCGTTGTTTCGCGACCCGACCTGACCCCTGCCAATGGCCACCGACAAGACCCGGTTGACCGAGCTGGCCACCGCCGTGGGTCTGGTCTACGAGCCGTCGCGCAATGACCCACTCCGACTCGACCACCTCACCGTCCCCGGCCTCGACCCGGACGTCTGGCAACCCGCCGTGCTGCCCGCCACCACCGTCGGCTCGTTCCATCGTGAGTTGTTGTTACGGGCGCTCGACAACGGGCGGGCCTTCCGTCGGGCCGTGCTGCGGGGCCGGGCACCTGACCATGTCGAGTGGGTCGGTGGCGCCCACGCCGTGTGGACCTCCGACATCCCGCGTGACCTGACCGTCGACGGGGTCTGGTTCATCCAGGCCAAGTACGACTCCACCTGCGTGCTCAACACCTCCCCCGGCTCGCTGGTCGACGACCTGCTGGTGGACCACACCCTCGAGTCGCGCCATTCCTGGTTCGCCGAGGTGGCCCTCGACCAGCTGCAGGCGTTCTACGAGCGCGCACGCGATGACCTGCCACTCGCCGTGTTGACCTCGGCCTCCCCGAGCGAGTTCCCCGGCGATGTGCGCGATCTGGACCGCAGCGCCAAGCTCATCCTCAAGACAGCCATGCGGGGCACACCACCGTCAGCCGCCCAGGACGTTGCCTACGGGGAGCTGTGCCGGGCGGTCTCGCTGGAGACCACGCTGCGCTGGCGCCACCACCTGGATGGTTCAAGCATCCCCCAGCGCACCCAGATGCTGTTCCGCATGTTGCGCATCGCCGGCGGCCCCTACTGGCTGCTGGGCACCAAGGGCCACGAGCCGCAGCGCCTTCGCGTGATGGACACCCGCACCTGGCGTGAGCGCTTCGAGCTCAAGCGCTTCGACGTGCTCGACGCCCACGCCGGCCAGCCCCAGGTCAACTGGCGGGCCGAGATCCGGGAGCGCCCGTCGGGCGACCGTCACGTCGTCGATGGCTACTGCGAGATCCGCTGGTCCCACGGCAAGCTCCAGGGCAACCCCGAGTGCAAGGTGCAGGTCTCCACCCCGCTGGCGTCCATCCCCGGCTACGAGGCCATGGGCTGAGCTGGAACACCCCCCTGGTTCTTGTCACACCGTCGGACCATGATGAGGCCGGGTTTGCGATCCCCCGCAGCGATCGCCTGAAACGCACCAGCCGCCCCTGCGGCCGTTCCAGGAGATCGCTCTGTGAAGACCTCACCCACCGTCAGGCGCGTCGCCCGCGCCCTCGACCGCGACCTGCTCACCTCCATCCTCAGCCGGGTGGAGGCCGACCTCCATGCCTCCGGCGATCTGGCCCCGGTGGCCATCAGCCTGCTGGCGGTCGACCAGGAGGGGGTCGACGTCGGGATGAAAGCTCTCGAGGTGGACAACCCGGTCAGCGCCCTCTACGGCTTCACCTGCCCGCCCGAGTGGTGGGCTTTCGGCGTGGTCGTGCCCGGCCAGGCCCGCCACCTCGACGATCCGGCCCAGTCCCCCGAGGCCATCCGCCTCGGGCTGATGGTGAGTCGCTCGGGTGACCACGTCTCGCTCCTGCGCCGGGGTGACGAGCCTCCCGATGTCGCCCTCGGCCTCGGCAACGAAGGGCGCCTCCCCGATGCTTGCCGCCGGGCCCTGGGGTTGACCACCCCACCCCCTGACGCCTGGCCGGGGCAGCTGTGGGCCCTCATGTGGGTGGAGAGCCTGCTGGTCGAGTCCATGGCCGATCCGGGCTCGGTGAGCTGGGACGGGGCCATCCGGGCTCATCCCGCGGTCGATCACGTACTACGTCTCGACCCCGGTGTGGCGTCCGAGTTGCCCCACCGTTTCATCGAGATGGTGCAGATCATCAGCCGTCAGTTCGGTTGGGATCGCCTCCGCACCCTGGCCTGCGAGGGCACCCTCACCGGCTTCGGCGTCAGCCCCGAGTTGGCCTCGTGGATGGACAGCGGCATGTTCAGCCGCGAGGTGCTCGGCGTGTTCCCGCCCATCGCCAGCCTCCTCATCGATCTCGAACCGGTAGCGACGGCCGAGGTCCTCGACGGCGTCGATCACGCCCTGGCGGCATGGGCCGTGTTGTGACCTGCGTCAACAACTACGCTTCGGCCATCCTGTCGGCCCAATCCGGCGGGCCTGACGCCGATTTCCCTCGGAGGGGTCATGCGCACCACTACCAGCCGCATCGTTGTCGTGCTTTTCGCCACAATGCTCATCGCCGCCGCCTGCGGCTCCAAGAGCAGCGACTCGTCCAAGTCGGGAGGGGCCACGACGGCGACGACCGCCTTCGATCAGGCGCTGGCCGACAAGCTGCCGGCCAAGGTCAAGTCGGCCGGCAAGATCGTCGTGGCCGCTGATGCCTCCTATGCCCCGAACGAGTTCTTCAAGGACGACGGCACCACGGTGCAGGGCATGGACGTCGACATGGGCAACGCCATCGGCGAGGTGCTCGGGGTCAAGGTCGAGGTGCAGAACGCCGGCTTCGACACCATCATCCCCGCCCTCGGCACTCGCTACGACATCGGCATGTCGTCGTTCACCGACTCCAAGGAGCGTGAGCAGACGGTCGACATGGTCACGTACTTCCAGGCCGGCACCTCGTTCCTGGTGCAGCAGGGCAAGAACCCGGACCTCACCTCGCTCGACACGCTCTGCGGCAAGAAGGTCGGCGTGGAGAAGGGGACCGTCCAGCTCGACGATGCCACCGCGCAATCGAAGACCTGCACTGACGCCGGCAAGGCCGCGGTCGATGTCCAGGCCTTCCCCGACCAGAGCGGCGCCAACTCCGCTCTGTCCAGCGGTCGGGTCGACGTGGTCATGCTCGACACGCCGGTGGCTGAGTACCAGGCCAAGATCTCCAACGGCGCCTTCGAGGTCATCGGCCAGTCCTACGGCACCGAACCCTACGGCATCGCCGTGCCCAAGACCGCCGAGTACGCCGGCCTGACTGACGCCCTCCTCGGCGCCGTCAAGAAGCTGGCGGCGACGGGTGCCTACAAGCAGGTCCTCGAGACCTGGGGCATCGCCGACGGAGCCATCACCAACTTCCAGATCAACGGCGCCATCAGCTAGCCCCAGCGACCATGACGGACGCTGTTTCTTCACCTGACGTACCGGTACGGCCCGAATCGCTTCGGGCCGTACCGGTACGTCATCCCGGCCGTTGGGTGGCGGCGGCGATCATCCTGGTCCTCGTCGCCCAGTTGGTGCATTGGGCCGTCACCAACCCGAAGCTCCAGTGGGACGTGGTAGGGAAATACCTGTTCAGCTCCCAGATCCTGGAGGGCGTGCAGCGCACCATCATGTTGACCATCATCGCCATGGTGATGGGCATCGTCTTCGGAGTGGTGCTGGCCGTCATGCGCCTGTCGGCCAACCCCATCGTCTCGGGAGTGGCCTGGGTATACATCTGGTTCTTCCGCGGCACACCCGTCATCGTCCAGATCTTCTTCTGGTACGCCATCCCCAGCGTCCTGCAGTCGATCTCCCTGGGCATCCCCTTCGGCCCGAGCTGGCTCATCACCGACGATCCCAAGACCGTGATCACCCAACTGGTGGCCGTCTGTTTCGGGCTGGGGTTGAACGAAGCCGCCTACATGGCCGAGATCGCCCGGGCCGGCATCCTGTCGGTCGACGAAGGCCAGGTCGAGGCCGCCTCGGCCCTGGGCATGACCCGCTTGAGCTCAATGCGGCGCATCGTGTTGCCCCAGGCCATGCGGGTGATCATCCCGCCGACGGGCAACGAGACCATCTCCATGCTGAAGACCTCGTCGTTGGCCTCCGTAGTGGGGTACGGCGAGTTGTTCTTCAGAGCCCAGGTCATCTCCGGGCGCACGTTCCAGGTCATCCCGCTCCTGTTGGTGGCCAGCATCTGGTATCTGTTCATGACCTCGATCCTCACCGTGGGTCAGTACTACGTCGAGCGACGCTTTGCTCGGGGCTCCAGCCGATCGTTGCCACCCACCCCGCTCCAGCGCCTTCGCGCGATCGCACTGCGCGGTCCGGACAAATGACGATGACGGCGATGGTCAAGGCTGAGTCCGTCCACAAGAGCTTCGGGCGCCTCGAGGTGCTCAAGGGCATCGACCTCGAGGTCGCCCCCAAGGACGTGTTCTGCCTGGTGGGACCCTCGGGCTCAGGCAAGTCGACGTTCCTCCGGTGCATCAACCACCTGGAGAAGATCGACGGCGGGCGCCTGTCGGTCGATGGCGAGCTGGTCGGCTACCACCAGAAGGGCGACAAGCTGTACGAGCTGAAGGACAAAGAGGTGTGCCAGAAGCGCCAGGAGATCGGCATGGTGTTCCAGGCCTTCAACCTGTTCCCCCACATGACCGTGCTGGGCAACGTCATGGAGGCACCATGTCGGGTCAGGGGCGAGGCCAAGGCGACCGTTCGTGAGCGGGCCAAGAAGCTGCTCGACCGAGTGGGGCTGAAAGAGAAGTCCGACAACTATCCGGCCCAGCTCTCCGGCGGCCAGCAACAGCGTGTCGCCATCGCCCGGGCCCTGGCCATGCAGCCCAAGCTCATGTTGTTCGACGAGCCCACCTCCGCCCTCGACCCCGAGCTGGTGGGTGAGGTGCTCGACGTCATGCGGGCCCTGGCCGAGGACGGCATGACCATGATCGTGGTAACCCACGAGATGGGCTTCGCCCGTGAGGTCGGCGACGCCATCGTGTTCATGGACGGCGGCGTGGTGGTCGAAGCCGGCAAACCCCGCGAGGTGCTGACCAACCCTCAACACGAGCGGACCAAGGCGTTCCTCTCCAAGGTCCTCTGACTTCGGCGTTGCGGCGGGGCCACTCAGATGTCGACCGACAGCTCCACCCGGTCGGGATCATTGGCCTGCAGCCCCACGTCGAGGTGATAGTGGCCGGGCTCGGTCACCCATCCGCCCGCCTCGCGTACCCGCAGACCGTCGAGCGAGCATCGCAGCGCCACGGTGCGCTCCTCACCCGGTACCAGCTCCACCCGGGCGAAGCCCACCAGCCGCCGCCGCGGCCGCTCGTAATGCGAAGCCGGGAGCCCGGCGTAGACCTGCACGACGGTCGAGCCTGCTCGCGGTCCCACGTTGGCGACCGTGGCCTCCACCAGCCAGTCGGGCCCCACCGCTTCGACCCGGGCCTCGATCACCTCGAAGTCGGTATAGCCCAACCCGAAGCCGAAGGGGAACACCGGCTCCCGCTCGTGCTGGTCGAGCAGCCACTGCCCGTGGAACAGGCCGTAGGTTACGCGGGTGCCATCGGGATCGAAGGGCACCAGGTGTGACTCGTCGCTCGGGATGGCAAAGGGCAGGCGCCCACCCGGTTCGGCCCGGCCGGTCAACACATCTGCCAGGGCGTGGCCGCCCTCCATGCCCGGGTACCAGACCAACAGGGTCGCGGGAACGGCCTCAACCCAGGGCATCACCACCGCGCTGCCGCCCATGACGACGACCACCGTGTTCGGGTTCCGGGCGGCCACGGCGGCGATCAGGTTCTCGTCCTCCGGATGGAGTCGCAGGGTGCGGCGATCGCCACCCGGGGCCATCCGCTCCTCGGCCGGGGCGGGGCTGGGGTGACGGGTGAACTCGGGCAGCTCCGCCCCCCGACCCACCACCGGATCGTCGGCCGGGGGGAACAAGGGCGCCAGCGCCGCCGCCGCAGTCCCGTCGAGGTACTCGCCCTCGTCCGCCTTCGTCAGCCCCACCACCACGACGACCAGATCGGCTCCGTCGACCACCGACAGGTCGCCATCGGTGTGCACCACCTCGACGCCCCCCAACCCGGCCCGCAGACCGTCGAGAGGCGTCACCACTTCGGTGGGGTGCACGTCGCTGGACCCGCCGTCGCCCAGGTTGGCCACCGTCGCCAACGAGCCCACCACGGCCACCCGGCGCAGGCTCGCCGGGTCCACCGGTAGGAGCTGGCCGTCATTGCGCAGCAGCACGATCGAGCGCTGGGCCACCTCCCGCGCCAGCCGGCGGTGGGCCACGCTCGCCACCACGCCCACGTCGGGGGGCGGCCCCTCGATGACGGGCCAGAAGCGCAACAGGGTGGCCACCGTCTCGGCCACCCGGGCATCCACGTCGGCCTCGGCCACCGAGCCGTCATCCAGGGCGCCGGGCAGCGCGGTGGCCCGCAGCTGACGGAACGGCATCTCGATGTTGAGCCCGGCCCCGACCGACTTGGCCGGGTCGCGCAACCCGAAGATGAAGTCAGAGGTGACGAACCCGTCCCACCCCCACTCCTCGCGCAGGATGGTGATGAGCAGGGTCCGGTTCTCGCCGCACCACTCGCCGTTGACCGAGTTGTAGGCGCTCATGACGCTGGCCACGCCCTCGTCGGCCACCCGCTTGAAATGGGGCAGGTACACCTCGTGCAGCGCCCGCTCACCGACGGTCACATCCACCGTGAACCGAGCGTTCTCCATGGAGTTCAGGGCGAAGTGCTTCATGCAAGCGAGCACGTGGCGCTGCAGCCCCCGGGTGAACGCCGCGGCCAGCTCACCGACATGGTGAGGATCCTCCCCGTAGGTCTCCTGGGCTCGCCCCCAGGCCGGGTGACGCAACAGGTTCATGCACACGGCGCCGGTGTAGGTCGCTCCCCGCGCCGCCAACTCGGCGCCAATGGCGTCACCCACCCGCTCCTCCAGCTCAGGGTCGAACGTCGCCCCCCGTGCCATCGACACCGGGAAGGCGGTGGCGCTGCCTACCACACAGCCCCGAGGGCCGTCACTGAAGGCGATGCCGGGGATGCCCAGCCGCTCCACCCGCGCCGCCGGCCACGCGTGCTCGCGATACCCAGCGCCCGTCATGTCGACGATGCCGGGCCAGAACGGCGTGTCACCGTCCAGACAGCCCAGCTTCTCGTCCGGCATCATCTGGGCCACCAAGGCGCGGGCTTCGACGTGGTGGTCGGCACCGGCGGCAACCCGCTCGGCGGCCTCAACGAACAGATCGGCCATGGCCGCCAACCTATTCGCTCCGCCCTCCGGCGCCCCGTCCTGTACTGGCGACGATTCGGTGCCGCCGGGGGGGCCAGATCGTCGCCAGAACCACAGATGAGCCCACGGGACATCAGGGCGCCCTAGCCTCTGGCCCGTGGAGGCTTGGGCATGAGCGAGGTGGTCTTCGAAGGCACCACCAAGCGCTACGACGAAGTCGTCGCGGTCGACGACCTCAGCCTCGAGGTCCTCAACGAGGAGTTCATGGTCCTCCTCGGTCCTTCGGGATGCGGCAAGACCACGGCCCTGCGCATGGTGGCCGGCCTCGACGCCATCACCGAGGGAACCCTCCGCATCGGCGACCGCGTGGTCAACGACGTGGAGGCCAAGGACCGCGACGTCTCGATGGTGTTCCAGAGCTACGCGCTCTATCCCCACATGACGGTGGCCAAGAACATCGAGTCCCCGCTCATGACCCGCAAGTTCGCCATCGAGGGCGAGACCGAGTCGCGCAAGCTGACCAAGGCCGAGCGTGACACGAGGGTGTCGGAGGCCGCCGGCACCCTCGGACTGAGCGACCTGCAGGGCCGCAAGCCGGCCGCGCTGAGCGGCGGACAACGCCAGCGGGTGGCCCTGGCCCGAGCCATCGTGAGCCGCCCTTCGGCATTTCTCATGGACGAGCCGCTGTCCAACCTCGACGCCAAGCTCCGCGCCCAGACCCGACTCGAGTTGGTCGACCTGCACCGGCGGCTGGCCACCACCTTCATCTACGTGACCCACGA
>DHIQ01000006.1:641-20145 GCA_002403895.1 Candidatus Neomicrothrix sp. UBA4742 | reverse complement strand
CACGACCAGGTCGAGGCCATGACCATGGCCACCCGCATCGCCATCCTCAACGAGGGCCGACTCCAACAGGTCGGACCACCGCAGGCGGTGTACGAGCGGCCCCACAATCTCTTCGTGGCCGGCTTCATCGGCAGCCCGCCGATGAACACCATCCCCGGAACCTTCGTCCTCGATGCCGGTGAGGCCAAGGTCGATCTGGGTGTCGGCCGCTTCGGGGTGTCCGCCGTGTCCGGAGGTCCCCACCCCGAGCCGGGGGTGGACGGCACCAAGGTCGTGGTCGGCGTGCGCCCCGAGCACCTGGCCATCGACGGTGGCGGGCCGGTCGAGGCCACCGTCACCGCGGTGGAGTGGTTGGGCCACGAGCGTCACATCATCTGCGACGTGGCCGGTTTCCCGGTGATCCTCCGCCAGCCGTTCGAAGGCGAGGCCCCGGCGATCGGCCAGCGGGTCCGCCTGGGGGCCCAGCCCGACGAGGTGCACCTGTTCGATCCCAACACCACCGAACGCCTCAATTGAGCACTGCATGAGCACCGACGACCCGCACGTCCGCCACCTCGGCACTCGCAAGACCCGCGACACGGTGCTGGCCTACGCCTTCCTGGTCCCCTCCGCCGTCATCTTCGTCGCCTTCTTCTTCTACCCGCTGTACCGCCTCTTCTACCTCGGCCTCTACCAGCAGAACCGGTTCGGGACGGCCGAGCGCTACATCGGCCCGTCCCAGTACACCAAGGTCCTCACCAGCAAGGACTTCCTCGACGGCCTGTCGATCTCGGGGCGCTACGTCCTGCTCACAGTCCCCATCGGGCTGGTGCTGGGCGTGATGCTGGCGGTTTCGGCCAACCGCCGCCTACGAGGCATCAAGATCTTCCAGACCATCTTCGCCAGCACCGTCGCCACGTCGGTGGCCGTGGCGTCGGTCGTGTTCTTCGTGCTCATCAACCCCCAGGTCGGCTACTTCCGCGACGTGTCGTTCCTGAGCCTCAGCAATCCCAACACTGCCCTGCGCGGCGTGGCGCTGTCGTCGGTGTGGCAGAACCTCGGCCTCACCTTCATCATCACGCTGGCCGGGTTGCAGGCCGTGCCCGAGGAGATCTACGAGGCCGCCACCCTCGATGGGTACGGGCCCATCCGCCGCTTCTTTCGGGTCACGCTCCCGCTCATTTCCCCCACCATGATGTTCCTGATGGTGGTGCTGGTCGTGTTCGCGTTCCAGGCCTTCGCCCAGATCGACATCCTCACCGGTGGCGGGCCGGCCGCCTCCACTCAGACCCTGGTGTGGAAGATCTTCAACAGCCAGCAACCGCTCGACCAGGGGACGGGCTCGGTCATGGCCATCGGCCTGTTCGGGATCACCCTGGTGGTGACGGCCGTCCAGTTCTCCATCCTCAACCGCCGGGTGCACTATGGCAACTGAACTGAACCAACCGACGTGGAAGAAGGTCGCCTGGTACCTCGCGCTGAGCCTGCTGTCGGTGGTCGTGCTCTTCCCCGTCTACATGGCCCTGGTCCGGGCGCTGTCCACCCCGGTGTCCTACGTGAAGGCCGGCCAACCGCTGCACCCGGTGGACATCCAGTGGGACATCTTCCGGCGCGCCTGGAACCTGGGCGACCTGGGGCCGAAGTTCCTGGTCAGTACGGTGGTCACCGTCATCATCGTCAGCGCCCAACTGCTCACCGCCCTGCTGGCCGCCTACGCCTTCACCTTCTTGATCTTCCCCTTCAAGCGGGTACTGTTCGCCCTGTTCATGGCCACCCTGATGCTGCCCATCGAGGTGACGCTGATCCCCAACGTGCAGACGATCCGCGACCTGCACCTCCTCAACTCCTACCCCGGGCTGGTGGGCCCATTCCTGGCCACCGCCTTCGGCACCTTCCTGATCCGCCAGGGGTTCATGGGCATCCCTCGTGACCTGCGCGACGCGTCGCAGCTCGACGGGTTCGGCCATCTCGCCTTCCTGCGCCGGGTGGCGATACCGGTGACCCGTCCGGTCATCGCCTCCTTCGCCGTCATCTCCTTCCTGAGTGCGTGGAACCAGTACACCTGGCCCCGGGCCGTGGTCACCCAAGGTCGTTGGGAGACGATCCAGATCGGGCTCAAGTCGCTGTCAGCGGCCAAGGTCGAGGAGAGCAACATCGGCCTCGCCGCGGCCATCCTGGCGGCGCTCCCCATCCTCGTGCTGCTCATCTTCCTGCAGCGCCAACTCATCCGCGGCCTCACCGCGGGTGCCGTCAAGGGCTGACGCTCGGAGATGACCATGTCCAGCGCCTTCGCCCGACGTCTCACCTTCCGGCTCCTCCGCCGGCCGGGCCGACCGGCGACGGTCGCCCTCGCCGCCTGCCTGCTCATCGTCGCCGCCTGCGGGGGCTCAGGCGGGGGCTCGGGCACTGCCGCCGGTGGTGGCACCTCGGGAACGGTGCAGCCGCTGGCGCCCTGTCCCCTGGATGCGCTGGCGTCGGCCACCCAGCCGGTCGAGGTGGTCCTGTGGCACCCGTTCGTGGCCAAGACCAAGGACACCCTCGAAGCGATGGTGGCCCAGTACAACGCCTCGCAGACGAAGGTGAAGGTCCGGGTGGAGGCCCAGGGCTCCTACAACGAGCTGGCGGCCAAGTACCGGGCCGCGGTGCCATCCAAGGACCTGCCCGCCATCGCCATCTTCGAAGACATCAACACCAAGAGCGTGGCCGACTCGGGCACGATCCTCCCGGCCCAGTCGTGCATCGATGCCGACCGCTACGACACCAGTGACCTGTTGGCGTCGGTGAAGGCCTTCTACTCGGTGGGCGGCGCGCTGTTCCCCGCGAGCGCCAACATCTCCACGCCGCTGCTGTACGTGAACCGCAGCCAGTTCCGCAAGGCCGGCCTCGACCCCGACAAGGCGCCCACCACCCTGGCCGAGATCCGGACCGACGCCGAGAAGCTCAAGGCCGCTGGGGTCGTCGACAAGCCCCTGGCCCTCAGCCTCCAGCCGTGGTTCATCGAGTCGTGGCTCAACGGGGAAGGCGCGCCCATCGTCAACAACGACAACGGGCGGGGGCCGGGGCAGACGACCGGCCAGGCGTTCGACAACGACCAGGCCCGGGAGATCTACACCTGGATCCGGGACATGAACCGCGACGGCCTGCTCACCGCGGTGCCCAACACCGACGGCAACATCGATGACTACCTGGCCATGGCCCAGCAGAAGACCTCGATGATCATCGAGTCGTCGGTAGCGGCGACCTCCATCAAGGCCTTCCTCAAAGGGGACCTCGACCCGTCGACCCTCCAGGGGGGAGGCGGCGCCGCGCCCAGCGATCCCAACGCCCTCGACATCGGCGCCGCGCTGTTCCCCGGCGTCAGTGAGCCGGGCAAGGTCCGCCTGGGCGGGAGCGGCTGGTACCTCACGAACACCACCAAGCCCGAGGTGCAGGCCGCGGCGTGGGACTTCATGAAGTGGTGGAACGAGACCGACCAGCAGATCCGCTGGAACCTCGAAGGCTCCTACCTGCCCTTCCGCACCTCGGCGGCCAAGGATCCCCGAGTCACGGCCGATTGGACCAGCGACATCTCCGGTCGCTGGCTGGCCATCTCCTACAGTCAGCTGGTCAACGGCATCAACCCGGACTTCCCCGGCGCCCAGTTCGGTCCGTTCGACAAGTACACCAGCGCCACCAGCTCCAGCATCGAATCGATGATCTTCGGCGGGACCGATCCGGCGGCGGCGGTGACCGATGCGGCCACCAAGACCACCGACGCCATCACCCAGTACAACAAGGACAACTTCTGACCCCGAGGCGGCACTGATGTCTAGCACCGAACACCTCGCCCACCGATCGACCCGGTCGCCGATAAGACCAGGGCGCCATCGCTCTTGGCGGTTCGCCGTCGTGGCGGTGACGACGATCCTGGCGCTGATGGCCGCCGCCTGCGGAGGCGGCTCGACCAGCAGTTCCGCCGGGGGATCCAACTCGACCTCGGTGTCGCCCACCGATCTCCCCGAATGCCCCCTGGCCGCCCTCGACGCCGCCACCGGGCCGGTGGAGGTCACCCTGTGGCACTTCTTGTCGGGCAAGACCGGCGAGACCCTCAAGACCCTGGTCAACAGCTACAACGCCTCGCAGACGAAGGTGAAGGTCGTCGTCGAGAGCCAGGGAACCTCCAACGACGAGCTGTTCCGCAAGTACCAGGCCGGGATCAAGAACAAGGATCTTCCCGCCATCGCCGTCATGGACGACACCGTGACCCAGCAGGTCATCGATTCCAAGACCGTGCTCCCGGCCCAGTCGTGCATCAATGCCGACCACGTCGACATGAACGCCTTCCTCCAGTCGGGGCGCGACTACTACACGGTCAACGGCGTGCTGTGGCCGGCGTCGGTCAACCTGTCGGGCGCACTGCTGTATTACAACCGCGGCCACTTCCGCAAGGCCGGTCTGGATCCCGACAAGACCCCCCAAACGCTCGAGGAGGTCCGTCAGTACGCCCAGAAGATCAAGGATGCCGGCGTGGTCGACAAGCCGGTGGCGCTGAAGGTGAACTCGCCGATGATCGAGATGTGGCTCACCGGCGCGGGGAGCCCGGTGGTCAACAACGACAATGGCCGGGGCACCGGCACGACCGACCAGGCCGCCATCGACAACGACACCACCAAACAGCTCTACACCTGGATCGACGGCATGCAGAAAGACGGGCTGTTGAACGTGATCCCCGACACCCCGGGTCAGATCGACCAGTACCTGGCCATGGCCCAGGGCAAGGCGTCGATGACCATCGAGACCTCCACCGCGGCCACCTCGGTCGAGGCGTTCTTGGGGGGCAAGCTCGACCCGGGCAGCGTCGGTGCCGGCCATCTCGACCCGGTGGATCCCAACGCCCTCGACCTGGGGGCCGCTGAGGTGCCGGGTATCAGCCAACCCGGCAAGCTGGGCGGTGGCGGCGGGGCCTGGTACATCACCAACACCACCACGCCCGAGGTGCAGGCCGCGGCCTGGGACTTCATGAAGTACTTCAACTCGCTCGACTCCCAGGTCATCTGGAACACCCAAGCCTCCTACCTGCCGTACCTCAACGCGGCCACCCAGGACCCTCGAGTGCAGACGGACTGGACCACCACCCTCGCCGGGCGGTGGCTGGCCATTGCCTATGGCGAGCTCACCAACGGAGTCGATCCCAACTTCCCCGGTCCGCTGATGGGTCCCTACGACCAGTTCCGCGCATCCATCCGCGACTCCATCGACGCCATGGTGTTCAAGGGGACCGCACCGTCCGACGCCATTGCCGCCGCGGCTACCGCCACCACCGCCGCCCTGGATCAGTACAACCGCGAGAACTTCTGACCGCGAAAACCCCCGACCCCGAGGAGCGCCCATGATCCGCCGCCCATCCCGCGCCCCGCTCAAGGGGTTGGCGGTCCTTGCCACCGCGGCCGTCCTGCTCGCCGCCTGCGGAGGAGGCGGGGGAGGCTCCCAGACCGCGGATACCACCGGCGGGCTCCCGGTGTGCCCGGTCCATGCCCTGGACAACGTGACCAGCCCGGTCGAGCTGGTGGTGTGGCACACCCAACAGGCCAAGTCGCTGTCCACCATGCAGGAGCTGGCGGCCAAGTACAACGCGTCGCAGACCAAGGTCACGGTCCGGCTCGACGCCCAGGGCACCTCGTACCCCGAGCTGATGCGCAAATTCCAGTCGGCCGTGCCGAGCAACCAGCTCCCCGGCCTGGTGATGTTCGACGACACCGCCACCCAGACGCTGGCGGACTCCAACGTGATCACCCCCGCCCAGTCCTGCATCAACGCCGACAACTACGACATGAGCGACTTTCTCCAGGTGGCCCGGAACTACTACACGATCAAGGACGTCGTCTGGCCCGTGTCGGCCAATCTCGGCAACGTCCTGCTCTACTACAACAAGGGCCATTTCCGGAAAGCGGGGCTCGACCCGGAGAAACCGCCCCGAACCTTGGCGCAGCTGCGGGAGTACGCCCAGAAGATCAAGGACAGCGCCGGCATTGCTCAGCCACTCGTCCAGGAGATGTCCTCCTGGAAGACCGAGTTCTGGATGACCGGTGCCCACTCGGCGCTGGTGAACAATGACAACGGCCGGGGAAGCGGTCAGACCGACGGCGCCAGCCTCACGGGGAACGACCAGCTCCTCGGCCTGTGGCAGTGGTTCGTCCAGATGAAGAACGACGGGCTGATGCAGGCCATACCGGCCACCGAGGGACAGATCAACCAATACCTGGCCATGGCTAACCAGCAGGCATCCATGCTGGTGGACTCGTCTTCGGCGGCGACATCGGTCGAGTCCTTCCTCAAGGGCAATGGCACCGGGATCGCCGGCGTCGACCAGACCCCCGCCGACAGCACGCTCGACATCGGGGCCTCCGTGTTCCCCGGCGTCGACGCGTCGGCCGACAACAAGACCCAGATGGGTGGGGCGGCCTGGTACCTGACCAACACGGGCTCACCCGAAGTGCAGGCCGCCGCCTGGGACTTCGCCAAGTTCATGAACACCCCCGAATCGCAGGCCCAGATGCTGATCGGCGGCTCGTACCTCCCCTACCGCAACTCAGCCGCCGACCTGCCCGAGTCGCAGGCGTTCTTCGGCGCCTCCCTGTCGGGCAAGTGGCTCAAGATCGCCTACGACCAGGTCAAAGCCATCGACCCCGCCTTCCCGGGCCCGCTGATCGGCCCCTACGACGAGTTCCGCAAGGCCGTGGCCCAGGCCCAGGACGAGATGATGTTCAACGGCAAGGATCCCCAGGCCGCACTCGACGAGGCCCAGGCCGCGGCCGATGCCGCCACCAAGCGGTACAACAGCGAGAACTTCTGACCGCTCGTTCGACGCCCTCTCCTGCCCGTATCCTGCCGATGCTCCCGCCCGGACCCGACCCGCCCGGGTGGAGCCTCGGCGGAGCGAACGCCCAGTAGGGTCGCCCGGATGATCCGACGACGAGGGGTGGCGCTCGCGCTCGGGCTCACGATGGCCCTCGTCGCCGGAGCGTGCAGCGGGAGCTCGGCGCCATCCGAGAGCGGGGGTACCGGCGGTCCCGACACGCAGCCGCCGTCGAACGGGTGCGAACTGGCCACACCCTCGACCACCGATGTCGCCGCCGCGCCGATCCAGGTCACGGTGTGGGAGCCCTACCAGGGCCGCATGCAGACGGCGCTGGAGCGGGTGGTGGCCCGCTACAACTCGGTGCAGCCCCGGGTGAAGGTCGTGCTCGACTCGGCCCTGACCGGCGACGCCGAGCAGGCCCGCTTCGACGCCGCCGCCGCCACGCCGGCCACCACGGCGAACCTACCGACCATCGTCGTACTCGACGGCGGCCGCACCCAGGCTGTGGCCGACTCGAAGGTGATCGTGCCGGCCTCGACGTGCACCAAGAACCCCGAGGACGACCCCACCTCCCCCCTGCCGTCGGTCCGGGCGGCCTACACGGTGGACGAGGTGCACTGGGGCGGCGCAACCACACTCGACACGCCGATGCTGTACCTCAACCGGGCTCACCTCACCCGGGCCGGTCTCGACCCCGAACACCCTCCCCGCACGCTCAAGGAGTTGGCCGACGTCGCCGCCAAGCTGAAGCAGGCCGGCGTCTCGTCCAAGCCCCTGGCGCTCCCCCTGGACCCGGTCCTCATCGAGAACTGGCTCACCGGCGCGGGAGCCAACGTCGTGAATCACGAGAACGGCCGCGACGCGCTGGCGTCGGCATCGGCCTTCGACAACCCGCGGACCCTCGAGCTGTACCAATGGCTGCACGATCTGGCGGCCGCCGGTCTGGTCGATGCCGTCCCCCCGACCGCGCCGGCAGGAACCGCGCTGGCCGACCTGGTGACACAGACATCCTCGATGGTCATCGCCCCCGCCTCGGCCATCGGCGTGGTCGACGCCTTCGTGGAGGGGCGGGGTGATACCGCGGCCCTGGGCCTGACCCCGGGGACGACCCTGCCGTCGAGTTCAGTCACCGACCTCGACGTGGCCCCCCTGCCCGGTCTGGACGGGCCCGGTCGGGGCCAGGTGGCGGGCGACGCGTGGTACGTCACCACCGCCTCGAGCCCGGACCAACGCGCCGCGGCCTGGGACTTCCTGCGCTATCTCGGCGACGTGGACAACCAGGTCAAGCTCAACCTGGAGGCGTCCGTGCCCCCGTCCAACACCAAGGCGGTGGACGACCCCGCATTGCAGGCAGTGTGGGGCAAGACCCGGCGAGGCCACTGGCTCGACACCGCCTACACGCAGGTGACGAATTTCGACACCCAGGCACCCGGCCCCCTGATCGGGCCATCCACGCCGGTGCGGGCGGCCATTGCCGTCTCCTTGGAGTCCGTGATCACCGGGCCGGCCACGCCGGCCGACGCCATCACCGCGGCCGACAAGGCCATCGACGAGGCGGTCAAGGCCTATGCCAAGGCTCATCCACCGTCGTAACCCGCACCTGAAACAGCAGGACATTCAGGGAAATGTCTTGACTGCGGGCTCGACGTCGGCCATGGTCTGAGTTCTCGCCAGCCCCGGCCGGCCTCCACGATCCCTTTCGTCGAGAGGCCCACCATGGCTGCGCTGCGCCCCCGTCATCTGCTGGCCACCGCCTGCCTCGCCTTGGCGGTCACCGCCCTCGTCGTTCTGGGTCGTCTGGCCTCACCGGCCGAGGCTCGGGTGACCCCTCGGGTCGGGTTCCGCGCCACCGTGTTGGGCTGGACGAGCTGGTACGGCAGCTACGACCTCGGAGCCCTGGGTCCGGCGTGGTGCATCGATCACGGACTGACCGCCCCCGATCCTGCCTTCGCCTACCTCCCGACGTCGCTCCCCGACGTCGATGCCGACACCGCCGCGGCGCTGTCGTGGGCGGTGAGCGTCCACGGCGTCGGTAACGACCCGGTCGAGGCGGCTGCCGTCATGTTGGCCGTGCACGACCTGCGCCACGCCTCCTACCCGTCCGGACGTCTCGACGTCGACGTGCTCACACCGCACCAGCTGGCAGGCTTCGGTGGCCAAGAAGCCGCGGTCATCGACCGAGCCCGGGCGATCAAGGCCGATGCCCTCGCCCATGCCCGGTTCCGCGGCCCGTTCCACCTGACCGCCACCATCGAGCGGCCCGAGGCCGACCACCCGAATCTGGTGGCCACCCTCACCGACGCCGCGGGAACGCCCGTACCTGGTGCCGGGGTCCACATCGACGCCATCGACGCCGAGGTCGACCAGCCCGACCCCCCCTCGACCCGGGCCGACGGCTCGGTTGCCGTGGCGTTCCGTCTCAGCGCGCCACCGGCCGGCGCCACCTTCACCATTCACGTGATCGTGCCCGACCCGGTGCCGGCGGCGTTCGCGGCCTCGACGGTGCGAGCCCAGCGGGTGGTGCGCTCGTCATGGATCGGCCTGTCCACGACGTTGGCGTGGGCCCCACCGATCAGCACGCCACCGACCACCCCGGCGCCTACCACCACGACCCGGCCGCCGGTCTCGACCACCACCACGCGGCCCCGACCGACCACGACCACGACCCGGCCCCCCGCAACGACGTCGACGACGACTCCGCCAACCACCCAGGCGACCACCCCCTCAACCACGGCGCCGACGGCACCGACGGCACCGGGCCCGTCGACCACCGCGCTCCCACCAGCGGTCGGGGCCACCCTTCCCCGTACCGGCCGGGCGGTCGGCGGCTGGGTGGCATTGGGCGTGGGACTCATCGCCAGTGGCGTCGTGTTGGTCGGCGTGTCCCGGCGGCGGTGGTCTGACGCGGGGGGATCCCGCCGGTAGATTTGACCTCCGTGCTTCCCGACGACCCGGCCGATCCGCACCCCGGCGATCTCCCACCCGGCGATCCGATGTCCGTCGACGGCGCCATCCCGACCGGGCCCGGGGGCCTGAGCCGTCGCTCCTTGCTGATCGGCGGAGGATTCGTGGCCGCCAACGCGGTGATCCTGGGCCGCCTGCTCACCGACAGTAGCGGTGGGAGCACCCCCGAGGCCAGCGCCCGAATCCAGGTCGGCCAGGAACGCGTCCCACCCGGACCGCCCTCGCTCGACGGGGCCGCCCCTGCGCCGGCGGCGGACCATGTCTTCGACCGGGTGATCGTGGGGGGACGGGTGATCGATCCCGACTCGGGCTACGACGCGGTGGCCAACGTGGGCATCGACGGGACGACCGTCACCTCCATCAGCACCGACGCCCTCCAGGGCAAGGCCACCATCGACGCCACCAACCTGGTGGTGTCACCCGGTTTCGTGGACCTGCTCTCCTATGAGCCCAACCCCTACGGCGTGTGGTTCAAGATCGGCGACGGGGTCACCACCAACCTCGGTATGCACGGCATGAACGAGGTCGCGAGCGACTTCTTCGCCATGTACGAGGGCAAGAACCAACCGCCGGTGCACTACGGCGGCGCCTTCGATGACCCCTGGATGCGCACGCACGAGGGCATCAAGACACGCTCGGCCACCCCCAGCCAGATCACCGATCTGACCAAGCGGGTCGAGGAGGGCTTCGCCGCCGGGTGGATCGGCGTCGATTTCGAGCCGGAGTACACGCCGTGGGTCGACACCGCCGAGATCGACGCCATGGCCACCGCGGCCAAATCCCACGACATGCCCGTGTTCTTCCACGTCCGCTACTCCTCGCCCGACGAGCCCGGCAAGGACAACGCCACCGCCATCGCCGAGGTGCTCGACGTGGCCCGCACCACCGGGGCCTCGGTCCACATCGATCACATCACCTCGACCGGGGGCACCCACACCATGCCCCAGACCCTCGATACCCTGAACCAGGCCCGGGCCGACGGCATCGACGTCACTGCCTGCATGTACCCATACACCTTCTGGGCCACGTATCTGGGCTCGGCCCGGTTCAATGACGGCTGGCAGCAACGGTTCCACATCGGCTACGGCGACTTGGAGGTGGCGGGCACCGGCGAGCGGCTCACCGCCTCGACGTTCCGCAAGTACCAGGCCCAGAACCGGCTGGTGGCGGCGTATGCCATCCCCGAAGAAGACGTCGTGACCGGCCTGCAGACCGACTGGATCATGATCGGCAGCGACGCCATCCTCGAGACGTCGAACAACAACCATCCCCGCGGCGCTGGGTGCTTCACCCGGGTGTTGGGTCACTACGTCCGTGAGCAGAACGCCCTCAGCCTCAACCAGGCCCTGGCCAAGATGACGATCCTGCCCGTTCGTCGTCTGGAGAAGGCGGCGCCCGCGCTGCGCAAGAAAGGGCGGCTGCAGATCGGGGCCGACGCCGACATCACCGTGTTCGACCCGGCGAAGGTGGGCGACGCCTCGACGGTGGCCAATCCGGCGCAGATGGCCGTCGGGGTCAACTACGTCCTGGTGATGGGTCAGCTGGTCAAGGAAGACGACACCCTGCACAAGGATGTGACCCCCGGCATGGCCATCAAGAGCGCGCTGGTCTAAACCGCCCTGATCACCCGAGTCCTACCCGAGTCGCAGCCGCGGGGTGAACACATTGTCCGGGAAGGGCACCTCGGGGGCGGCCAGCATCATGACCCGGAAGCCGCTCGACGCGGAGCGGAACTCGGTGCCGAGCAACAACGCGGCGGCCAGGGCGTGGGCCGGCGTCACCGCCCCCTCCTCGAAGCGGCCGGGCACCAGGCGGTCCAGCGCGGCGGTCGACGTGAGGTCGATCGGGGGGACCTCGAGGGCCCCCTGGGGGCCGGCGAAGCGGACGCGCAGACCGTTGGCCCGGGCCAGCCGCCCGACCTCGCCGAAGTCGACATCCCAGGTCAGATCCGAGCGCCCCGGTGCCCGGTAGGGGTCGGACCCGTGGACCTGGTCGGCCGAGTAGACCCGCAGGCGCGACTCGTCGGTGTCGATCCCGTCCATGGTCGAGTCGCCGTAGTCGATGATGATGACCACCCCGAGGCTGCCGGGTCGACGAAGGATCTCGGCCAGCCGGGCGATCATCGGGGGCAGGCTGGGGGCCCACCACAGATCGGCGGCCGGGTAGCCGGTGCCGCGTACTTCGTCGACCAACGGCAGGCTCCGAGCCAGGTACGGCCCCAACTCGTCCGGGAACGGGCCCACCTGGCCGTTGTCGTCGAACCATCCCCACGACAGCGGGACCTCGAGCTCACCTCGACCCTCCGGCGTGTCGACGACGTGGACCCGGGCCACCTGCCCATCGGGCCCCACCCGCAGGCACTCGTGGGCCAGGGCGTCGAGCAGCTCATTGGCCACGATCACCCCCCGGAACGGCCCGTCCCATTCGAGCGCGGTGGCATCGATGGATCGGACCTCCACCCGGCCGACCTCGACATGGTCGGCCAGCGCCTCGGCCTGGCGAAACCGCATCGCTTCACTGCGATCGCCCAGGACGTAGCGCAGGCCGTCGCGATAGGGGGCCCAGGTCTCGGTCTCGGGAGCGAACACGTAGTCGAGCACGTCGCGGGCGAGGCGACCCTCACCGCCGCCCAGTTCCAGGATGGTGAGCGGGTCCACGTCGGCCAACTGACCGTCCCAGGTCCACTCGTCGACAACGGTGCGGATCGACTCGGCCACCATCCACCCGAACAGTGGCGACATGCGTTGCGGGTAGGTCCAGAAGTGGCCGTCGAAGCCGAACCGGACCTGCCCGGTGCTGTAGTACCCGTCGTCGGGGTCATAGAGACTGTGGTCGGCGAAGGCGGCGAAGCTGGGGGCGCCCACGACGTCGGACGGGTCGACGGCGCTACGGGGCTCCAGCACCGGCGGCGCATCGGGTGACCCGTCCCACGCCTCGGTGTAGGTGCTGTCGGTGTAGCGGACCGCTTCGCCATAGGCCCCGAACCACAAGGCGTCGACGGCGTCGCCGGGTAGAGCCTCGGAGTCGGTGAGGTCGGCGAAGCTGAAGCTGGGTACGGACGGGTAACCGGCCGCCGCGGCCGCCACCAGATCGCGCTCATGGTCGTCGAAAGCGCCCTCATTGCCCAGGACCTGCAAGCGACCGTCAGCGAGCGCGGCACGGATCTCGGGGTCGCCCATGGCGTCGAGCGCGCGGAGGACATCACGGACGGCCATCGGGCGATCGTAGCCAGCGGGTGGTACAACAACAGTGTCCACCTCACCGGAGGCGCCCCTATGGCCGACAGCCGCAAGGCGATCCACGCGTTCCTCACGCCCACCTCACATGAGGCGTGGCACGACGTGGCCGCCGAGAACGGCGTGTCCGTCTCGGCCTTGATCGAAGCCCTCGCCCAGGACTGGGCCGAGCGCAAGCAGGGTGACGAGTTCGACCTCTCCGAGATCGATGCCCTGTCGCGCGGGGCCCGCCGGATCGACGCCGCTCGCCGGCGCCGGACGCGATCCTGAGCCGGCCGGGAGCTGGGCCCCACACCGCCACCCCCGTGACCGTCTGACCCGCCGTTCCTGCCGCCCGGTCCCCCGTCACGGTGGCTCACGTGGCGGCTAGCGTCGCCGGACATGAGCACCCCGTTCGCCGGCCAGCACACCGACGATCAGGCCGAGGAGTTGCCCGCCCTGAAGGACCGCTACGAGGTGAGCGCCGAGACGGTCGCCGGCTTCCAACGCGACGGTCACACGGCGGTCATCGGCCTGGCGTCAGCGGCCGAGGTCGAGGCCTTCCGCTCACCCATCGCCCAGGCGGCGGCGGACAACAACCTGGAGCAGCGACCACTGGCGGAGCGGGGCACCTACGGTCAGGCGTTCCTGCAGACCACCAACCTGTGGCTGGTCGACGAGGCGGTGCGCCGCTTCGTGCTGGCCCCTCGCTTCGCCGGGGTGGCGGCCGCGCTCATGGGTGTCGAACAGGTCCGGCTCTACCACGACCAGGCCCTGTTCAAAGAGGCAGGCGGAGGGCGGACCCCGTGGCATCAGGACCAGTTCTACTGGCCGTTCACCGATCCCCGGACGATCACCATGTGGATGCCGTTGGTGGACCTCGAGCCCGCGGTGGGGTCCATGCGCTTCGCCACCGGCAGCCACCGGCTGGGGGCGGTGTCCGAACAGCCCATCTCCGATGAATCCGAGCACGAGATCGACGCCATCATCAGCGAGCGGGGACTGGCGGTGAACACCCACGGGGCGCTGCGGGCGGGCGACGCCACCTTCCACGCCGGCTGGACGCTGCACTCGGCTGGGGCCAACCCCTCGAGCCAGCCCCGAGAGGTCATGACCGTCATCTATATGGCCGATGGCATCGAGGTGGCAACACCGGCGAACCCGTTCCAGGATTTCGACCGCATCAGCTGGCTCGACGCCACCCCTCCGGGTCAGCCCGCCGCCGGTTCGCTCAACCCGCTCATCACCGTCCCGTCGGGCTGAATGCCAACCTCAGCCCGACGCGCTCGGCCGAGCGCGTCGGCGGACGACGCCTGAGTACCCCGTACGGGATTTGAACCCGTGCTGCCGGCATGAGAAGCCGGATTCCTAGGCCGCTAGAAGAACGGGGCAAGTAAGCCGGAGCATCATAGCCAGCACGGCCATCAACCCTCAAAGCGCTCAAAGGCATGATTGGCGCCCCGACGGGGAAGGAACGAGGGGCACCGCCGAGGAGGGCCCTGTGACCGTCGAGCAGCTGGCCATCACCGTCACCCCAGACACCGAGAGCGTGACCGCCGTGCGTCACTTCGTGCGTGGCGCCCTGCAGTCGTTCGACGCCCGGGTCGACGCCGACGTCGCCGAGCTGCTGGCCAGCGAGTTGGCCACCAACGCCGTCGGGTTGGCCGCCGGCGAGATCACCGTCACCGTCCGCCACCGCCAGGGTCGTCTGCGGGTAGAGGTCCGCGACTTCGGCTACGGCCGGCCCGAGGTGGCTCGACCGGCGCCGTTCGCCACCGACGGCGGCCGGGGGCTGATGATCGTGGAGAGCCTGGCCGATGCCTGGGGAGTGGACGAGTTCCTGCCGGGCAAGATCGTCTGGTTCGAGCTGGCTCCCGAGTCCGACCGGGAGGCGTCACCGGCTAATCACGGCTGAATTCGCTCAGTCGGGGGCCGAGTCCTCGGTGAGTCGGTCCCGCAGGTCCACCAGGGTGCGACGGATGACGCGGGACAGATAGGACTGGCTCACGCCCACGCGAGCGGCGATCTCGGGCTGGCTGAGGTTGTCGAAGAACCGCAGGCGCATGATCTCCCGCTCGCGTTCCGGTAGACCGGCCAGCAACTGGCGGACGACCAGCTGCTGGTCGATGTCCACGTATCCCCGCTCCCCCACCCCGAGAAGCCGATCGCCGATTGCGCCGCTCTCGTCGTCAGCCCCCTGGGGCTGATCGAGGCTGGCGGCCCGATGCGCGGTTCCCGCTTCGAGGGCTTCGAGGACGTGGTCCACGGAGGCGTCGACCTCTGCGGCCAGCTCGGCGATGGTGGGCGTCCGGCCCAGCCGCTGGAGCGCCTCCTCGTCGGCCCGGCGAAGGGCCAAGTGCAGCTCCTGGGCCCGGCGGGGCGGGCGGACCGACCAGGTCCGATCTCGGAAGTAGCGCTTCAGCTCACCTTCGATGGTGCGGCTGGCGAACGTCCCGAACCCGACCCCCCGGACCGGATCGAACCGTTCGACGGCGTGGATCAGGGCCAACAGGGCAACCTGGCGGAGGTCGTCCTCGCTGACGCCTCGGCGGGCGTAGTGCCCGACGAAGTACTCGACCGTGTGCCGGTGCTGTTCCACCAACTCGTTGCGGGTCCGCCGATCGCCGGTTCGCCGGTACTCCACGAACCGCGCCGCCGTCGCCGTCGCCGTCGCCGAGTGGTTTCTGGGGTCAATCGCCACGTCACACCGTCAGATCGTGGCGTCGCTTCACCAGGCGGAAGGAGCGGCTCTCCTCGTCCCCCGAGACCTCGAACGAATCGGCGGTCATGCCCAGCAGCTCAACGGCCACCGGGTGCAGGTCGGGTCGGCCGCCGGGGGCCAGGCAACGGCCGTCGATCTCGAGACGATCGCCGTGGATCACATAGCGCAGCTCGATCTCGACCGTCGACGGCACGCCCTCGATCAGCACGGCACACAGTTCGTCGACCGCCACCCGCAGGTCCTCCAGATCCCGGAGGCCGAAGCCGAGATCGCCGGCGATGCCGGCGGCCGTGAGCCGGGCCACCCGCAGGAAGCGCACGTCGGCCGGGATGACGACCCGGATCTCGCTCACGGCCGGTTCCGGTCGGTCGGCGTCACGCTTCAACCTCGACGTGGCTGGACAGGCCGGTGATGTCGAGGATGCGCCGGGTGGTGGCCGACGGGGAACGCAGAATGAATCGGCCGCCGCGCTCGGCCATCTCCCGATGGGCGGCGATGATGACCCGCAGCCCCGACGAATCGACGAACGACAACCCGCCGAGATCGAACACGAGGGTGCGGGTTCCGTCGACCACGGCACCATCGACCGCTTGACGCAGCGTGGGCGCGGTATGGGGGTCGAGCTCGCCGCTCAGGACCAGCACGACCTCGCCGTCACCGCCGCGCACGTCGACGGTCAGGGGATGCTCGGGAGGGGACACCATGGCGATGGTAACCAGCGACTCGGGGTGGGCCCCCTTCAGTTGGGTCTTTCCCGCCGAGATTCGGGGTAAAGAGGTAAAGCGCGCCCACGTCCCGGGCACATCCCCATCGCACGAGGAGCTGACCATGGCCAACAGCTGGAACCCCAACCATGAGCACCATCGTTTCGGCGCGTCCCTGGGGCGGGCCGGCTTCTCCCGATCGACCGCGAGCGAGCGGACCTACGAGGAGCTCTACGAAGAGGCCAAGCGCCGCAACATCACGGGCCGCTCCAAGATGTCCAAGACCGAACTCGAGCGAGCCCTCGGCGGCCGCTGAGGAACTCGCGTCAGCTGAGAGTGATCCCGAGGTTTCCTCGCCGCACCCTCAGCTTCGCGGTGGCTCAGTCTGCTGCGGGTCGATGGCGATGACCCCAACCGTGAGGTCATCGGCCACTCCGCCGGGGGCGAAGGCGGTGACGGCATCGACCAGCGCGCCGGCCACGACCTCCACCTCGTCGTCGCAGTGGTCGAGCACCAGTTGCCGCAGGCGGTCATCACCGAACTGGCGGCCCTCGTCATCGCGGGCTTCGAGGAGGCCGTCGGTGACCGCCACCAGCAGCGCCCGGGAATCGAAACGGACCGTTTCCCGAGCCCACTCCGCAGGGAACGGGCCGAGAAGCGGGCCGGTTCGGCCAAGGACCACGATGGCGCCCTCGTGGTACACCAGCAGGTCGGGATGTCCGGCGTTGGCGTAGGTGCAGGTCCCCGTGGCGGGATCCACCAGGACCACGACGCACGTGGCGAACATGTCGCCGGTCTGGCCGAGCCGGCCGGACACCCACGACAGGACGGCATTGGGCTCCATGTCCATCTGGAGTGCGGCGGCCACCAGGTACTTGATCCGCACGGCCATCACCCCGGCCTCGGCCCCGTGGCCCGACACATCGGCGATCACGAACCCGATGCGCCCACCGGCGACGGGTACGAGGTCGTAGAAGTCGCCGGCCAGGAGGCCCACGGCCGGCTCGAAGCGGCCGGCGAAATCCACGCCCGCCGGAAGATCAGTGGCAGCCGGCTCGAGCTCCTGGCGCAACAGCAGCACCACCGGGCCGGTCTGGCGGAGTGCCTCGCGCGAGCGGGTGACCTCGCGCAGCTCTTCGACGATGCGCCGCCGCATCTCCTCGGCCGACGCGCCGATGGCGGCCAGCTCCTGCGGTCCCGCTTCGGGAATGGGGTGCGTGTGGTCGCCTTCCTGCACCGCGCCCATGGCCGCCACCAGTTCGGTCACCGGCCCGGTGACCCACCGGCGCAGCTGTACCCAGGTGCCCATCGTGAGCGCCACGGCCGCCACCAGACCGAGACTCAGAGCCACGATGAGGGTGTTGACCGCTCGGCGCAGCGAGACGTTACTGGCGCCGAGCTGGTCCTGGATCTGCTGGCCGAGCAGGTCGAGCGAGACCCGGATCTGGTCGAACTCCGCCTTGCCCTTGGCCGCGTCGACCTGGCCGGTCGCGCCGGACCCCGTTCCCGAGCCCCGATGCAAGATCTCCGGATCAGCGACTTCCCGCCGCCACGTGGCCATCGCCGTGTCCACCGCGTCGAGCTCATCGTCGATACCGGTGACGCTCGACGCACGCAGATCAGCGAGCGCCGAGGCGGCCGCCACCTGACCGCCCCGGTAGGGGTCGAGGTAGGAGTCGACGCCGGTGAGCAGGTAACCGCGCTGGCCCGTCTCCTCGTCGACCGCGGCCGAGCGGAGTCGATTGACCGCGTCCTGAGCCGGCAGCAGCGCATCGAAGCGGAGGTCGATCTGGTGACGGACCTGCACCAGCTGGGGAACGACCACCACCGAAATTCCCACGAACACCAGGAGGTAGCAGCCGACGAGGAGCAGCACCCGGCCGCGCAGCGAGGGTCGGGTAGGTCGAGGCACCGCACCAGGGTAGAGGGGTGCTTCCCGAACCTCGCTACGCGGGAACTTGCTGCGTGATGCAGTGGATGTTGCCACCGCCGAGCAGGATCTCCCGCGCCGCCACCGCGATCACGGTGCGCCCGGGGAACAGCTCGGTGATGATCTGGCGGGCGTGGTCGTCGGTGCGCTCGTCCAGCAGCGGCATCACGATCCGGTCGTTGGCCACGTAGAAGTTGACGTAGCTGCCCGCCAGGCGAGAACCGCCGGGGCGGGGCTTGGCGCCGGCGCCGGGGGCGATACCGGCGGCCTCCTCGTCGGTCATGGTCAAGGGGCCGGGCTGGTGCACCAGGTGCACCTCGAGGGCCCGACCACGGGCGTCCACCGCCTCCTCGAGCCGCCGGCGGGCATCAAGGGAAATTTCGTACTGCGGGTCGCGGCGGTCGTCGGTCCAGGTGAGAGCGACGACGCCGGGGCGCACGAAGCAGGCCAGGTTGTCGATGTGGCCGTCCGTCTCGTCGAGGTGGACGCCGGCGCCCAGCCAGATGATCGTCTCGGCGCCGGTGTAGTCCCGGAGGTGCTGTTCGATCTCGGCCCGGTCCATGCCCGGGTTCCGATTGTGGTTGAGCAGGCATTCCTCGGTCGTCATCAACGTGGCCTCGCCATCGACGTGGATCGACCCCCCCTCGAGCACCAGCGGGGCCCGGTAGCGGTCGGCTCCCTCGTGGGCCAACACCGCGGCGGCGGCCCGGTCATCGGCATCCCACGGCGCGTACAGCCCGCCGTCCAGGCCGCCCCAGGCGTTGAAGATCCAGTCCACGCCGCGCCGGTTCCCGTGCCCGTCCACCACGAAGGTGGGACCGATGTCGCGCATCCAAGCATCGTTCGTGGCCAGTTCCACGACACGAACGCTGGCGGGCAACAGGGCTTGGGCGTGGTCGATCTGGCCGGGCGACACCCCCATGGTCACCGGCTCGGCCTCAGCAATGGCCGCGGCCACCGCGGCGAAGGCCGCCTGAGCCGGCGCCGCGTCCAGGCGCCAGTTGTCGGGCCGCTCCGGCCACACCATCCAGCACCCGCGGTGGGGTGCCCATTCGGCTGGCATGGCGTAGCCCTCAGCGGTCGGTCGCGACTCACGCGTCGTGCTCATCGCATCCCTCGTCGTTGCTCGGGGGGGAGGACTCGAACCCCCAA
>DHIQ01000006.1:0-491 GCA_002403895.1 Candidatus Neomicrothrix sp. UBA4742 | reverse complement strand
GGGGGGAGGACTCGAACCCCCAAAGGCAGGATCAGAACCTGCTGTGTTGCCAATTACACCACCCCCGAAGGTGGGCCCCGTAGGGCGAGAAGACTCTAGGCGAAGGAGGCCAGCCGTCGGTAACCGATGATGCGCCCAATCGACACCGCCACCGTCTCCCTCATCAGCGACCGCAGGGGTGATGGGCTGTCCGCCGGGGAGACGTGGGGCCGCAGCCCGACCTCCTCCGCGATCTGGGAGATCCGCAGCGAATGATAGGGGTCGGAGATCAACAACACGTCCGGCCCGGCCTTGGCTTGACGGACGATCACGGCGGCCGCCGACAGCTCCTCGTAGCTGTTGCGCCCCTCGACCTCGACCTTGATGTCGTCCTCGGGCACCCCCTGGGCCTTGAGGTAGTCGTAGCCGGCAAACCCCTGGGTGACGCGGTCGCCGGGCTGCTTGCCCCCGGTGACGATGACCATGGGGACCCGCCCCGCCTGGTACAGCTC
>DHIQ01000199.1:5147-5366 GCA_002403895.1 Candidatus Neomicrothrix sp. UBA4742 | reverse complement strand
GGGGCAATCCGCCGGGCTGGCTTTGCCATGCAGGTCTGATCGCAGGCGTTATCCGTCACCCGGGCGCGATCTCGGGCATGATGTCGGTGAGCTGCATACGTCCACGACCGCGGGGGGCTGCCGGGATGGTGTATCGGAGTCGGGGGATGGCCGGCTGAGGCCGGCTCGATCACATGGCGTTGCTCGACGTGTCGGACGTGTCCGTGCGCTTCGGCGGGG
>DHIQ01000199.1:0-4864 GCA_002403895.1 Candidatus Neomicrothrix sp. UBA4742 | reverse complement strand
TCATCGGACCCAACGGCGCGGGCAAGACCACGTTCTTCAACGTGGCCACGCGCATCTATCTCCCCTCCCTGGGAAAGGTCTCGTTCGACGGCCAGGACCTCCTGACGATGCCCGCCCACCGGGTGGCGACGCTCGGAGTCACCCGCACCTTCCAGAACCTGGCGTTGTTCCCCGGGCTCAGCGTGCTCGAGAACGTCATGGTGGGAGCCCACTCGTGGAGCAAGGGCGGCTTCGTCACCAGCGCCGTCCGAGTGCCGCCGGTGCCCCGGGAGGAGCGGCGGCTACGGGAGGAGGCAACCGGCCTGCTGGCCAGACTCGACCTGGACGCACTCGCCCATCGGCCGGCGGCAGGCTTGCCCTACGGCACCCTGAAGCGCATCGAGCTGGCCCGGGCCATGGCGTCGCGCCCCAAGCTGCTCATGCTCGACGAGCCGGCCAGCGGCCTCACCCACCGCGAGGTCGCCGATCTGGGTGAGCTCATCCGCCAGCTGCGCGACGACTACGACCTGACGGTGTTGCTGGTCGAGCACCACATGAACATGGTGATGAGTATCTCGGAGAAGGTCGTGGTGGTGGAGTTCGGTCGCAAGATCGCCGAGGGCACCCCCGAGGTTGTGGCCAACGACCCCAGGGTCATCGAGGCCTACCTGGGGACGGGCGAGTGAGCTCGCTGCTCGAGGCGCACCAGCTCACCGGTGGCTACGGCCCCGTCGAGGTCCTGCGCGGCCTCGATTTCTTCGTCGATGAGGGTGAGGTGGTGGTCATCCTGGGTGCCAACGGGGCCGGCAAGACGACCACGTTGCGGGCGGTCTCGGGCATGATCAGCGCGAAAGGCGACGTCACCTTCGCCGGCACCTCCCTCATCGGTCGCAAGCCGGAGGAGGTGCTCCGCCTCGGCGTGGCCCACGTCCCCCAGGGCCGAGGCACCATCGCCGATCTGACGGTGGACGAGAACCTTCGCGTCGGGGCCTACACCCGACGCGACGGCGACGTCCGAGCCGACATCGACCGCGGGTACGAGACCTTCCCCCGACTGCAGGAGCGGTGCGACCAACAGGCCGGCTCCATGAGCGGCGGTGAGCAACAGATGCTGGCCATCGCCCGCGCCCTCATGTGCCGCCCCCGCTTGTTGCTCCTCGACGAGCCCTCCCTCGGTCTGGCGCCACTGGTGACCCGGGAGCTGTTCGCCAAGCTCACCGAGATCCGCAACGAGATGGGCATGACCGTCCTCGTCGTGGAGCAGAACGCCAACCTGGCCCTCGCCATCGCCGATCGGGGCTACGTCCTCGAGGCGGGTCTGATCGCCACCAGCGGGTCGGCTGACGAGTTGCAGCGTGACGAGTCCGTCCGCAAGGCCTACCTGGGGTACTGACCATGGACCTGTTCTTCGATCGTCTGGTCGTCGGCCTCGAACAGGGGGCCGTCTACGGTTCGGTGGCGCTCGCCCTCGTGCTCATCTACCGGGCCACCGGTCTGGTGAACTTCGCCCAGGGGGAGCTGGCGCTCTTCTCGACCTTCCTCACCTGGCAGTTCTGGGACTGGGGTCTGCCCATCGCCCTGGCCATCGTCTTGTCGATGGCAATATCGTTCGTCGGGGGTGCGGTGATCGAGCGGGTGATCATCCGGCCGGTGGGCGACGTCGAGCACAACGCCCTGGCCATCGTCATCGTCACGGTCGGGTTGTTGTTGGCGCTCAATGCCGTGGTGGGATGGATCTGGGGAACCCAAGGTCGCCGCTTCCCCAAGATCTTCACCGCCAACACCTTCGACATCGGCAACGTGTCGATCAGCTACCAGGCCGTCGGCATCCTGGCCGTGCTGGCCGTCGAGGTGGTGCTGCTCTACATCCTGTTCCAGCGCACCAAGTTGGGACTGGCCATGCGGTCGGTGGCCAGCAACAGCGAATCGAGTCAGCTGGTGGGCATCCGGGTGGGACGCATGCTTATGTTCGGGTGGGGCCTGGCCGCCTCGGTCGGCGCCCTGGCCGGCGCGCTGTACGCCTCCCAGCTCGCCGTGCTCGACACCAACATCTTCATCCAGCTGCTCGTCTACGCCTTTGCCGCTGCCACCCTCGGTGGGTTCGACAGTCCCGTCGGCGCGGTGGTGGGCGGGCTCATCGTCGGCATCGTCACCGTGATGGCCGGCGGCTACATCGGGTGGATCGGTGAGGACCTCAAGCTCACCGCCGCCTTCGCCCTCATCCTGGCGGTGCTGTTGATACGGCCGCAGGGGCTTTTCGGAAAGGTACGGGTGTCGCGGGTATGACCGCCGGCATCGTCCCTGTCAGCCCTCGCGGGTTCCTGCACGACCGCAAGCGTCTGGCCGTCCACGTGGTGGTCACCGTGGTGGTGGGTGCGGTGTTGTTGTGGATCCCGCAGTACTACCCGAAGTTCCGGATCGAGGGGCAGTTCAACGTCATCCTCACCTACGCCATCGCCGCGCTCGGCCTCAACCTGCTGACCGGGTACAACGGTCAGATCTCCGTCGGCCATGGCGCGTTCTTCGGGGCCGGGGCCTACACCACCGCGATCCTGGTGGCCGACCACGGCTGGCCGCATTTCGCCACACTGGGAGTGGCGGCCGTGATCGCCTTCGCCCTCGGGGTGCTGGTGGGGCTGCCGGCACTGCGCATCAAGGGGCTCTACCTGGCGCTGGTCACCTTGGCGCTGGCCACCGTCTTCCCCTTGGTGATCACCCGGTTCAGCAGCGTCACCGGTGGGACCCAGGGCAAGCGCGTGCCCCGGTTCCGTGCGCCGGCGTGGACGGGTCTGGCCGACGACCAATGGAAGTACTACGTGCTCCTGGCCTTCGCCGTGGTGTCGTTCGTCTTGGTGCGCAACCTCATCAAGAGTCGGGTGGGTCGCGCCCTCATCGCCACCCGGGACAACGAGACGGCGGCGGAGGTGCTCGGGGTCAACCTGTCGGTGTACAAGGTGGTCACGTTCGGGGTGAGCGCCATGCTGGCGGGGATCGCCGGCTCGCTGTCGGTGTTCAACGATCCCTTCGTCAACGCCGAGAAGTACAACCTCAGCCTCTCGATCACCCTGCTGGTGGCGGTGGTGATCGGTGGGGCCGCCACCATCTTCGGGCCGGCCTTCGGTGCCTTCTTCGTGGTGATGATCCCCGAGTGGCTGCCCAAGAAGTACCCGCAACTCTCGCCGGTGCTCTTCGGCGGCTCACTCATCGTTTTGATGATCCTCGCCCCCGGGGGGTTTCTCGGACTCGTGCGCCAAGTGACGGCCTGGCTGAAACACAAGCTCCGACGGACGCCGGCGACTCGGCCCCGCGCGGGACCCGACGAGGCAGTAGCGTCGACGTGAGCGAACTGGAGCATGGGAGTTCTCCTGGGCGCGACAGCACCAACGGCGAACGTTCAACGGCGAAGAGGAGATGGGTCATGCGCAGAGGCACCCGTTCAGTCAGGCTGGGGGCCACGGTGGTGGCCGTGGCGTTGCTGGCGGCCGCGTGCGGTAGTGGTCGCAATGACAATGCCGGCGGCGGTGGTGGAGGCAGCGCCACCACGGTGGCGGGCGGGGTCAACATCGACACGTCCCTATGCACCGACTACCAGCCGACGCAAGGCATTAGCGGGGACACGATCAAGTTCGGGTCGAGCTTCCCGCAGTCGGGCCTCTATGCCGCGTACGCCGAGATCTCCAAGGGCTATCTCGCCTACTTCAAGTACGTGAACGCCGGTGGGGGCGTCCAGGGCAAGAAGATCGAGATGGTCACGAAGGACGACCAGTACGACTCGGGCAAGACCAAGGCCAACGTCGACGAGTTGACCCAGAAAGACGGCGTGTTCGGCCTGTTCAACGTGGTAGGGACCCCCAACAACCTGGCCATCCGCGACGACATGGGCGACGCCTGCGTGCCGGACCTGTTCGTGGCCAGCGGCTCGCAACTCTGGGGCGACACGGCCAAGTACCCGTGGCTGATCGGCTCGATCCCCTCGTATGCCACCGAGTCGGCGATCTTCGCTGACTACCTCAAGTCCAACAAGCCCGACGCCAAGGTGTCCATCCTGCAGCAGAACGACGACTTCGGTGATGGCTATGTGGTGGCGTTCAAGAAGGCCATCGAGGGCACCAACATCACGGTCGTCGACGAGCAGAAGTACAACGCCACCGATCCCGACGTGAAGTCGCAGGTCACGACGATGGCGAAGAGCGGCGCCGACACCACCCTGCTCGCAGCGACGGCGCTCAAGTGCCCGCAGGCGCTCAACGCCGTCAAGGAGTCGGGCTGGAAACCCCTCACCTACATCTCGGGAACCTGTACGTCGAGCACCATCGTGGGTCTGGCCAAGGACGCCAACAGCGGCGTGCTCAGCTCGATCTACCTGAAGGATCCGGCCGACCCCGAGTGGAACAGCGACCCGGCCATGAAGGACTTCCAGACCCTCGGGGCCCAGTACGGCCTGAGCGCCGCCGACCTCAAGAATGGGATCGTGGGCTACGGCTGGACCATGGGGGCGCTGCTCACCACCACGCTCAAGGCGGCACCCGAGCTCACCCGCGAGGCCGTCATGCAGGCGGCCTACGGCCTGCAGAACGAGACGCCGGGCCTGGTGCTGCCGGGCATCTCGATCAACACGGCGGGCTCGAAGGACCCGTACGTGATCGAGCAGATGCAGATCGGCCAGTACAACGGCAACTACTGGGCGCTCCAAGGGCAGGTCGTGAGCTACGAAGGCAAGACCAGCCAGTACGCCAGCGTCAACTGAAACCCCAGCCAGGGGGTGTCCCCGGTTCTCCGCGCACTTGTTGGTCAGATGAGGTCGGTTTGTGCGCGGGAGGGCCGGGCCGGTCCGGGCGAGCCGTTACGATTCGCGCGGCATTGCCCTCGTAGCTCAGTGGATAGA
>DHIQ01000266.1:5634-6152 GCA_002403895.1 Candidatus Neomicrothrix sp. UBA4742 | reverse complement strand
CGTCCGGGGCCTCGACTACTACACCCACACCGCCTTCGAGTTTCAGTCCGCCTCCCTGGGTGGAGCGCAGAACACGATCGGCGGGGGCGGTCGCTATGACGGGCTGGTCGAGTCCCTGGGAGGGCCGCTGACCCCTGGCATCGGCTTCGGTACCGGCATCGAGCGCATCCTGGCCACGTGCGACGCCGAGGGGGTGTTCGGCGCTCCGGCCGGCGGGGGTGTCGATGTGTTCATCATCGACACCACCGGCGGTGACCACGCCCGGGATCAGAGCTTCGCCCTGAGGCGGGCCGGCATCGGCGCCGATCGCGCCTTCGGGGGCGGCTCCTACAAGTCACAGGAGAAACAGGCTCGCCGGTCGGGCGCCCGCCTCCTGTGCACCATCCGTCCGGACGACCAGGCCGACGGCATCGTGTCGGTCCGACCCCTCGACGGCGACGGCGCCGCCGACCGCGTCCCCCTGGCCGACCTGGTCCCCGCGCTCCGCCGGATGCTCGACCGCTCCGGCGCGCCCGACG
>DHIQ01000266.1:4310-5458 GCA_002403895.1 Candidatus Neomicrothrix sp. UBA4742 | reverse complement strand
AGGAACCTTCGTGACCACCGATCCTGCCCAGACCCCCGAGTTCGAACCCGCGGTCGTCGACGGCCCCATGCGCACCGATTACGCCGGCGAGTTGCGGGCCGCAGACGTAGGCCGCACGGTGGCCGTGTGCGGGTGGGTGGCCCGCCGGCGCGAGCACGGCGAGCACCTGGCCTTCATCGACGTGCGCGACCGCACCGGCATCATCCAGTGCGTGGTGGAGGGGGCCAAGGTGCTGCGCAACGAATACGTCGTGCGGGTGGTGGGCACCGTGCGGGCCCGGCCTGAGGGCACGGTCAACCCCGGGTTGCCCACCGGCGAGGTCGAGCTGTCCCCCTGCCAGGTCGAGGTCCTGAGCGCAGCGGAACCACCCCCGTTCCCCATCGACGAGCGGGTAGAGGTCGACGAGACGGTGCGCCTGCGCTACCGCTACCTCGACCTGCGGTCGGACCGCATGCAGCGCAACCTCCAGGTCCGGGCCAAGGTGAACAGCGCCCTGCGCACCGCCATGGAACACCAGGGCTTCACCGAGATCGAGACCCCGATGCTGATCGCGTCGACCCCTGAGGGTGCCCGGGACTTCGTCGTGCCGTCGCGGCTGTCGCCGGGGAGCTTCTACGCCCTTCCCCAGAGCCCGCAGCTGTTCAAGCAGCTGTGCATGGTGGGCGGACTCGACCGCTACTACCAGATCGCCCGTTGCCTGCGCGACGAGGACCTGCGGGCCGACCGCCAGTTCGAGTTCATGCAGCTCGACGCCGAGGCCAGCTTCGTCAGCCAGGCCGAGGTGCTCGCCTTCATCTCCGAGGCGGTGGCGGCGGCCACCGAGGCCGCCACCGGAGAGCGCCCGGCCGGCTCGGCCGACGGCACCACCGTGTTCCCGGCCATTACCTGGCACGAGGCCCGCGAGCGCTTCGGCTCGGACAAGCCCGACACCCGCTTCGGCATGGAACTGGTGGAGCTGACGTCTGTTTTCGCCGCCACCGAGTTCAACGCTTTCAAGGCCCCGTGCGTGAAGGGCATCCGGGTTCCCGGCGGTGCCGACACCACTCGCAAGCGCCTCGACGAGCTGACCGACCAGGCCAAGCGCTGGGGGGCCAAGGGCCTGGTGTGGATGCGAGTCGAAGTCGGCGAGGCCGGCGGCCTGGTGCTCA
>DHIQ01000266.1:477-3999 GCA_002403895.1 Candidatus Neomicrothrix sp. UBA4742 | reverse complement strand
CGGCGGCGTGCCACGTCCTGGGCCTGGTGCGCCTCGAGCTGGGTCGTCCGCCGGTCAACGAGGGCGGCTTCAATTTCTTGTGGGTGGTCGACTTCCCGTTGTTCGAGGGCTTCACCGATGACGGCCGGCCGATCTCGGCCCACCACCCGTTCACCATGCCCCACGTCGAGGACTGGCACCTGCTCGACTCGACCGACCCGGCTGCCCTGCTCGAGATCCGCAGCCAGGCCTACGACCTGACCCTCAACGGCTGGGAGCTGGGGTCCGGCAGTGTGCGAATCCACCGCCCGGACATCCAGTCCCGTATCTTCGAGCTGCTGGGGATCTCGGCCGAGGAAGCGCAGGCAAAGTTCGGCTTCTTGCTCGAGGCCTTCCGTTTCGGCGCCCCACCCCATGCTGGCTTCGCCTTCGGCATCGACCGGCTGGTGGCCCTGCTGGCCGGCGAGGAGAACATCCGCGAGGTGATCGCTTTCCCCAAGACGCAATCTGGGTCCGACCCACTCACGTCGGCACCCACGCCCATCGACCCGGCCCAGCTGACCGAGTTGGGCCTGCGTCTGCTGCCCAAGTCGAGCTGACCTCGGCACCCGACGGACAGCGTTCTGTGCGAGCGTCAAGAATGGGGACGCGTCACCAATGAGAAAGCGTCAGGTGGTGAGCTCGACGCCGACGGCCGCGCTGGGGGCGGCGGGGAAGATGAGGTCGAGTCCTCGCCGCGCCGCCGAGGCAGTGGGGTAGAGGATGACCCGGAGCTCCACGCCCGGCTTGCGGGCGAGAAGCTCGGTGGCGGCCGGCGTCGACAGGGTGAATCCCAGCCGCTGCAGCTCGTCGCCCAGTGCCGCTCCGACGGTGGGCGCGTCGGCGTCGGCCGTCAGGAACGCCACCCGAAACGGGTTGGGGATGGAGATAGAGCCGTCGACCACTGGGCTCAGGTTGCACGGCATGGTGATGCCCCGCAGTGCTTCCACCACCGTCGGGCGTCCAGCACCGGGCAGGCGGCCGCCCTCGGAGATCCCGGGCGGTCCGGAGCCGGGGGTGGGGGCGAAGAAGCCCGTCCGGCCCTCCTCGTCAGACGCGGGCGGGTCGGCGACGCCGGCAAAGGGCGTGGCCACGTCGGCCCCTGCTGGCCCGTCCGCGCTCGCCGGGGCGGTCGGGGGAGACGGGATGGCGGTGGGAGACGGCATGGTGGTGGCCGACGGGCCCACCGCGGGCTCGTCAGTCAGGTCGATGGTGGACAGAGTCGGGGTAGACGGACTCGCCGACGGCGGGGAGCTCCACCCGGCTACTGGCGCCGACCCCAGCTCGCCCGGCGCCGGCAACGTTGCGGCTGAGGGTCGACGGACTCGCCGTATCAGCCGAAGGATCCAGATGACCACGGCCACCGCGGCCCACAGCCAGAGGAGCGCGGCAACCACGGGGAGGATGGCCAGCACCCCGGGGCGCACGACGAGGAGTTCCGTGACGAGCCGCACGGGGGCATCGTTGCACCTCCGGGGGTGAGCGCGCGCCAACTACCCTCGATCCATGGCCAGCTCCTCACCGCCGAGCGATCTGTTCGCGGCCGCGGCGGAGGACCGCCTCACCCGCCAGGCACCACTGGCCGCCCGCTTGCGACCGGCCACGCTGGACGAGGTCGTGGGCCAGGAGCCGCTGTTGGGGCCCGGCCGACCGCTGCGGGCCCTGATCGAAGCCGACCGCCTGTCGTCGGTGATCCTGTGGGGGCCACCCGGGACGGGCAAGACGACCCTGGCCCAGCTCATCGCCCACACCACCGCCAAGGCCTACGTCCAGCTCTCGGCCGTCAATGCCACCGTGAAGGACGTCCGCGAGGTGGCCCAGGGCGCCCGTGACCGCCTCGGCCAGCGCGACCAGGGGACCATCCTGTTCCTCGACGAGGTCCACCGGTTCAACAAAGCCCAGCAGGACGCCCTGTTGCCGTCGGTGGAATCGGGCTTGCTGGTGTTGGTGGGGGCCACGACCGAGAACCCGTACTTCGAGGTCAACCCCCCGCTTCTGTCGCGCTCCACCCTGTTCCGGCTGGAGCCGCTCGGCCCTGACGCGGTGCGGACCCTTCTCGAGCGCGGCTTGGCCTTGGAAGGCGCCACCATGGAGCCTGACGCGCTCGAGCACCTGGTGGAAAGGGCCGCCGGCGACGGCCGCCACGCCCTCACCAGCCTCGAGGTGGCGGTCGCCCTGGCCCACGAGCGCAGCGAACCGCCGGTGGTCACGCTCGACGACGCCGAGGCCGCCCTCGGGACAAAGGCGCTGCGCTACGGCCGCGACGATCACTACGACGTCGTCAGTGCGTTCATCAAGAGCATCCGGGGCTCCGACATCGATGCTGGGCTGTACTGGCTGGCTCGCATGCTCGAATCGGGGGAGGACGCCCGCTTCATCGCCCGGCGGCTGGTGATCCTGGCCTCCGAGGATGTGGGCGAGGCCGATCCGCTCTCGTTGCTGGTGGCCGACGCCGCGGCCCGGGCCGTCGAGTTCGTGGGCCTGCCCGAGGCGCAGCTCAACCTGGCCCAGGCCGTCATCCACCTGGCCTCCGCCCCCAAATCGAACCGGGTCATCCTGGCCCTCGGTCGGGCCCGGGCCGACGTGCGGGACCGGGCGGCGGGCGAGGTGCCCAACCATCTGCGCGACGCCCACTACCAAGGAGCCCGCAGCCTGGGCCACGGCGAGGGCTACGACTACCCTCACGATGACCCGTCGGGCTGGGTCGACCAGCAGTATCGACCGGCGGAGCTGGAGGGTCGCGTGTACTACGAACCGTCCACCCACGGACGTGAGGTCGACATCGCTCGGCGGTTGGCTGACCGCCACGGCGACACCAATGGACCGGACGATGGATCCGGCGATGGACTCGCCGATACCGCAGGCAGCGACGCCGTCAGAGAGGACCAACGGTGAGCGCCGGCGACCTGGCGGCCGTCATCGTGTCGGTGGTGATGATCGCCGCCATCGTCACCCTGGCCCTGGCCGTGCAGGCCATGTTGAGGACCCTGCGCGAGCTGCGAGGCACGCTGGAGGCGCTGCGGGGGGAGGCCGTGCCCCTTATGGGCGAACTGCGCACCACCGTGGAGCGGGCCGGCGCCGAGGTGGACCGGGTCGACGACCTGTTGGAGACCGCCGAGTCCATCTCGGCCACCGTCGACTCCGCCTCGCGCCTGGGTTACCTGGCCTTCCGGGCGCCCATCATCCGGGTGGTGGCCCTGGGTAAGGGCATCACCCGGGGGACACGCCGCCTAGCCGGTCGTGCTGCCCTCGACGCCAAGGCCGGCCCCCGGGCCATCGAGCGGCCTCGTCGCCCCGGGCGCCGGGATCGGGCCGCCTGATGTTCAAGCGCACGGTGTGGTTCACCGTCGGTATGGTGGGCGGCGCGGTGACCGGTGCCGGTGCGACCGCCTACGGCTTCGTGCGCTGGCGCGAGGCGCGAGGCGCGCTTGCCCCCGACCGGGTAGCCGACACGTTGGTGTCCACCGCCCGCACGGTCGGGGCGTCGGTCGGCTCGTCGGCCCG
>DHIQ01000266.1:0-320 GCA_002403895.1 Candidatus Neomicrothrix sp. UBA4742 | reverse complement strand
CGGTGGGCTCCTCCAGCCGGGCGGTGCGGGACTCGGCCCGCGCCAACGTCCGGGACGCGGTGGCCGAGGGCCGTCTGGCCATGGCCGAGGCCGAATCCCGCATCATCGACGAACTGGACCGGCGCGACCACCGAGGCGCGCTTTCTCCTGACGGTGCCGCCGGACTTGGTCAGTAGGCTGTCGCCGCCATGAATCCCATGACCGCCCACGAGCTGCGACGCGCCTTCCTCCAGTTCTTCGAGGAGCGGGGGCACACCGTCGTGCCCTCCGCCAGCCTGATCCCCCACGATCCCGACCTGCTGTTCACGGTGGCCGGCATG
>DHIQ01000056.1:9470-28040 GCA_002403895.1 Candidatus Neomicrothrix sp. UBA4742 | reverse complement strand
GCGCCCGGCCCGGGCGAGGCGGGGGCGCTCGCCCTCTCACATGGCGTGGTGCCGGCGGCCCAGCCGGAGACGGCTCCCGCCGGTGCCTCGCCGGCGTGGCTATGCCCGGCGGCGGCGTGGGCACCGGCGTAGGCCGGGGTCATGGAGATGGAGCCGAGGGCGAATACGGCGAAGGCGGTCAGCCCGGTGAAGGCAGGGGCCAAGCGCCGGCTCTGCACCGTCCGTTCCATGAATCGGGGAGCCAGCAGGGCGATGAGCGCACCCACGATCACGACGCCCTCGAGTACGGCGCACAGGATGTCGGGGGTGGATGCCGCTTCCTTGCGCAGGGCAGTCGGGCCGATCGGCAGCCCGGCGGTCCGCGACACCGCCCACGTGGCGATGATGCCGACGTTGAGCAGCAGGCCGCAGGCCCACAGCCAACGGCGGGGGCGCACCACGATGAGCACGGCGAAGGTGGCGCCCAACCAGCCGGTGATGAGGAAGAACCAGCCGTGAGCCCAGTCCTCGCTGAGGTGGGCCGGCGCGAATCCGAAATGGATAGCCGCAACCGTCAGCGAGCAGGCCGCCACGATCCAACGGAGGTAGCGGCCCACCGTCGGTTGGTCGTCAGTGCGAGTGTTCTCCGCCGGTGCCGGCGCACTCGTCCCTATAGCCATGACATTCTCCCGAAGGTCCGCGGCGGGTCGACGTGACCCACGACACCGAGGGTACCGTGTCCGAGTAGCAAAATGCAGTCGGTATGCAAGATGAGTAGGAAGACCCAGATCGGCGCCCGCCGGGGGGCAGCGTGACTACGACAATCGACGGTTCCGATCGCACCGGAGACGATCTCTACGATCCCGACGGCTACCTCGATGGGCCCCCCCACGAAACATTCGCCCGGTTACGTGACGACGACCCGGTGCACTGGCAGGAGATGCCCGACGGCACCGGGTACTGGGCCGTGTTGCGCCACGCCGATGTGGTGCACGTGGCCCGCCATCCGGTGCGATTCTCGGCGGCCACCGGTGGCGTCATGCTCGAGGATCTCGACCCCGACCAGCTGGCCATGATGCGCGAGATGCTGCTGGCCATGGACCCGCCCCGTCATGCGGACTACCGGCGGAGCCTGTCGCCCCATTTCACCGCCCGGGTCATGGCCGGGATCGAGCCCCGTGTCCGTACCGTGTGCCGCTCGATCATGGTCCGGACCGCCGAGCAGTCGGCCGACCAGGGCGAGTTCGACTTCGTCCACGACGTGTGCGCCCCGCTCCCGGCCCAGGTCATCGGCGAGCTGGTGGGCATTCCCGACGAGGACCGACCGCTGCTCCATCACTGGGCCGAGCGCATCACCGGCTTCCAGGACGACGAAGTATCGGTTGCCTCGTCGGAGTGGGGTGACGACGAGGGCAGCGGCGACGACGCTCTGGCCGGAAGCATCCAGATGGCCATGTACTTCATCGAGTTGGCGGCTCAGCGCCGGGCCGAGCCCCGCGAGGATCTGCTCACGCTGACGTTGGCAAGCGAGTTCGACGGCAAGCCCATGGACGACATGGGCGTGGGCAGCTTCTTCGTGCAACTGGTCACCGCCGGCAACGACACCAGCCGCACGATGTTGTCGTCGGGTCTGCTGGCCCTGCTGCGCCATCCCGACCAGTTGGCCGAGCTGCGGGCGGACCCGGCGCTCATCCCCGCCGCGGTCGAGGAGATCCTGCGTTGGGCCAACCCGTTGCACTACTTCCGACGCACGGCGACGGAGGACACCGACATCGACGGCCACCCACTCGCCGCCGGCGACAAGTTGGCCATGATCTACACATCGGCCAACCGCGACGGGCTCGTGTTCGACGACCCCCAGCGCTTCGACATCCACCGCTCGCCAAACCCACACCTGTCGTTCGGCGTGGCCGAGCATTTCTGCCTCGGGGTGCATCTGGCCCGGCTCGAGGCGAGGGTGTTCTTCGAGGAACTGCTCGCCGCCTTCGGGACCATCGAGCTCACCGGCGAGCCCCGCCGCCAACGTTCGAATCTCAACAACGCGCTGAAGTCGCTCCCCGTCCGCCTTTGCCCCTGATTCACGACCGACCCGATTTCTGACGAGGCGTCAGAATCGACGGTAGCGTCCGGACATGCACCCCCTCGACGAGTACCCCATCCACCAGGCCCCGCTGTCGATGGAGCACGTGGTCTCGAGTGACCGCAATGCCTACGACCGCACCTACTTCAATGCCCACGACCGCACCGGCGACCTGTTCCTGGTGACCGGCTTCGGCGTCTACCCCAATCTCGGGGTCAAGGATGCCTATGCCACTGTGCGCCATGGTGACCACCAGGTGACGGTGCGCATGTCCGACGCCATCGGCACCGGCGCCGACGACGACCGGCTCCACCCCCAGGTCGGCCCCTACCGCATCGAGGTCATCGAGCCGCTGCACAAGGTCCGCCTGATCTGTGAGGCCGCCGACCACGGCGTCGAGTTCGATCTCATCTGGACGGGTTCGTTCCCCGTGCTGGAGGAACCGGCCCACGTCATGCGCCAGGGAGGCAAGGTCATCCTCGACGCCTGCCGCTTCGCCCAGGTCGGGACCTGGGCCGGCACGCTGCGCCTCGACGACATCGAATGGACGGCCACCGACGACGTGTGGGTGGGCACCCGGGACCGCTCGTGGGGCATCCGTCCCGTGGGCGAGCCCGAGCCCCCCGGTCGGGCGACGGCCGAAGCCGACCCGGACTTCGGGTTCTGGTGGATGTACACCCCGTTGCGCTTCGACGACTACGCCATCGTGCTCATCGCCCAGGAGGACGCCAACGGGCACCGCGTCCTGAGCGAGGCGGTGCGGGTGTGGCCGGCCGAGAGCGGGCGCCACGACGAACAGCTGGGGTGGCCCCGCTTCGACGTCCACTACCGCCCCGGCACCCGCAGTCCGGCGGGGACGACCGTGCACCTGACCGAACCCGACGGCACGCCGTTCACCATGGAGATCGAGACCGTGGGCGATGGCCGGGGCTTCGTGGCCCTCATGGCCGGCCCGGGCTACGGGGGCGACCCCGACTGGGGGCACGGCCAGTGGCGAGGCCGGGACTGGATCGAGCGCTTCGAGGTGGACACGACCGACCCGGCCGTCGCCGGTCGCATCCCCTTCGGCATGAGCGACCACGTCGGCCGGGCCCGCATCGGCGACGCCGAGGGGTGGGGCCTGTTCGAGCACGCCACCATCGGGGTCCATCGCCCGTCCGGGTTCGACGACTTCTTCGCCGTCGCCCCCGACGCCTGACCCGTCCACCCATCTCCCCCGTGCCCGACCTCCCCGTTCCGGCGACGATTTGGTGCGTCATAGATTTGGTGCGTCATAGGGGACCGGATCGTCGCCAGAGGTGGGAGTGGGCCACTCCCGCTGCCCCGACGCGACCGGCCAGTCAAGGCGCGGTCAGGTGTCGAGCCAGGTCTCGGTCAGCCGGGTCACGAAGCTGAATCCTCCCGGCCCGCCCAAGGGGTAGGAGGCCTGGCCGTCGGGCAGCGGGCCGTTGGTCATGCCTCGCACCTTGTTGCTGGCAAAGACCAGAAAGCGACCGCGCGCCAGCCAGATGTAGGGCAGGTCCTGGTTGAGCCGCGCCGCCACGACGGCGTAGTCGTCCTTGCGCACCGCGGAGTCGTCGGAGGCCCGGGCGGCTCGCAGGGCCTTGTCGATCTCCGGATCTTTGTTTCGGGCGATGTTGAGCCCGAGCTCGCCGACCGGGGCGGCGTTGTCCGAGATCCACCACACGTAGTCGTAGTCCGGGTCGGGGGAGCCGAACTGTCCCCAGGCCACCGCCTGGTAGTGGCCGGTCACCGCATCGACGATGAGCTTCGACTGCTCGACCTGGGCGATGTCCACCTTCATGCCGGCCTGTTCCCATGCCTGCTTGAGGTACTGGGCCTGGAGTCGGCCGTCGCTGGTCGGCTGGGCGAGCAGTGAGAAGGCCAGGGGGTGGCCTGTCTCCTGCTCGTAGGCCTTGACTCGCTCCTTGGCTTTGTCGAGGTCGTAGCTGGGGTAGGGCGCCTCGCGGTAGTACGGAGTCCCTTCCCGGAAGACGTTGCTCACCGGATCGGTGACGTTCTGGTCCACGGTGGCGATGTAGTCCGGCTGGTTGGTGGCGTAGGCCACGGCCTGCCGGGCGGTGAGGTTGTCGAACGGGGGCGAGCCGACGTTGAGTTGCACGAACGCCTCCTCCGTCTCGCCCTGGTTCTGCACCGACTGGAGCTTGCCCGCCTTGGTGGCCTGGTCCACCTGGATCACGGCTACGGGTGTCGACGTGTAGGCCATGTCGATGTCACCGGCGAGCATGGCGTCGACCTTGGTGGTCGGCTCGGTGAGTACCGAGAAGTCCACCCCGTCGAGGTAGGGCAGCGCGTTCCCGTCGGCGTCATGGCGCCAGTAGTTCGGGTTCCTGGTCACGGTGAAGTGGTTGTCCGGCACCCATTCCTTGAACACGAAGGGGCCCGTGCCCACCGGAGCACGTGACCCGTTGGGGTCAGTCAGCATCGACGGCGAGGGCACCATGCCGAGCTGGCCGGTCAGTGACGAGGGGAACGCCGCCCACGGCGCCTTCATGAAGAAGTCGGCGGTCAGGGCACCGGTGACCTCCACCCGATCGAGATCAGCGATGGCCGGCCGTGTGAGGGCAGATGCCAGATGGGCGTCGAACATCGTCTTGAGCACGGCCGCGGTCAGCTTGGTGCCGTCGTGGAACGTCACCCCCGGACGGAGCTTCACCGTCCACCTGGTGAAGTTGGCGTTGGGCGTGAACGACTCGGCCAGGTAGGGCTCGGCCTTGGTGTCGATGTCATAGGCAGCCAGCGCGTCGAACACCGCCAGCCCGATCTCGGTGCCGGAGGGGCCCCACCGGTTCTTCGTGGGGTCGAAGCCGTCGCTCTCCCCGTCGACCGCATAGCGAAGGGTCCCGCCCGTCTTGAGCGGGCCCGACGGGGCGAGGGTCACATCGGCACCGGGCGTCGTCGCCGGCACGGCCGACGGGTCGCCCCCACCCCCTTTGTTCCCGCAGGCGGCGGCCACGACGACAACAACCAACGCGACGGCCATGACCACGAGCCGAGTCATGGAACGATGCGTGGTCATGTATCCCCCGATGACTGGCCGACTGCCGGCGTCGCCATCATGACGGACCCGGCGGCGCCGTGCGATCCATAGACCAGGCAGCCATCGGGCGATCATCGGGACGGGCGGTCGTCTAGGGTCGGAGGCGTCGCCGACCGGGAGGGTACGGACCATGTGTTGTTTCGTCGGAGTGCTAGCCATGCTCTCCCCGCGGCTGGCCATCTTCCTGCTCTGGCTGTTCGGCGACCGCATGACCATCGCCTTCGACCATTTCTGGATGGGGTTCCTCGGCTTCCTCATCCTCCCGTGGACAACGCTGGCCTGGGCCGTCTGCTACGCCCCCGTGCGCGGCGTGAAGGGCTTCGGCTGGTTCATCGTGATCTTCGGTTTCCTCCTCGACATCAGCTCGTACTCGGGCAGCGCCCGGGCCCGCCAGAGGCAGGGCGCGACCACCTGACTCCCCGCTTCTGAACCGTTCCCTCGTTCTGGCGATGATTTGGTGCCCCCTGGGGGACAGGATCGTCGCCAGAAGCGCAGAAGGTCTGGTCAGTGCAGGCCGTGGAGGAGGTGCTGGCTGAGGTCGCCGGTCAGATCGGTGAACAGGTGACGGCGGGGGAAGCGCCACTCGAGCGATCCGTCGCTCGCCGCTCGACGCCCGAACGTGTCGTGGTAGCGGCCGACGATGATGGGCTGCAGGGCCAGGACGTCGGTCTGCTGGAACACGGTGTAGGAGCTGTGCACCGTCGCGATGCCCGCGTCGGCGTCGACCGCGACGATCGGGTTCGACAGCAGGTGGCGGGAGCGGGGTGTGCCGTCGGAATAGCGGCGGGTCCAGTCCACGTACATGGCCAGGATGGTGTCGCGCCCATGCTGCTCGCCGGGCACGCCCTCGACGGTGATGACGCAGTCGGCCAGCAGGTCGGCCACCGCTTCGAAGTCGCCGAGATCGATGAGTTCGGCGTAGCGGTACAACACGTTGGTCACGGCGACGGCATCAGGAACGTCAGTCATGACCCCTTCCTAGCCGCCCACCGGGGGAAGGACTCGCTAACGTCCCGGCGATGCGCTTCGGTATCCATCTCCCTCAGTACGGCCGGGCGGCGGGGCCTGACGGCATCACCCGCGCCGCCCGCCAGGCGGAGGACCTGGGCTTTGCCGACGTCTGGGTGAGTGACCATCTGGCCATCCCCGCCTCGGCGCCCTACCCGCCGGCGTTCCTGTACGAGCCGCTCATCACCTTGACGTGGGCCGCGGCGGCCACCCAACGCATCGGGTTGGGTACCAGTGTGTTGGTGCTGCCCTACCGCCATCCGGTGCACCTGGCCAAGGAGTTGGCATCGCTGGACAACCTGAGCGGGGGCCGGCTCGTCGTCGGTGCCGCCGCCGGATGGCTCCAGGGCGAGTTCGACGCGCTGGGCGTGCCCTTCGCCGAGCGAGGCCCTCGCACCGACGAAGCGCTCGACGTGTTGCGGGCTTGCTGGGAGGGCCCGCAGCCCGTCGACTTCGACGGCAAGTTCACCACGCTCGACCAGATGCGGATCATGCCCACGCCCGACCGTCACATCCCCATCTGGATCGGCGGCTCGTCCGCCCCGGCGCTGCGCCGGGCTGTGGCCCACGGCGACGGCTGGCAGGGCACCTTCCTCGACGTCGACGCCGCCGCGGCGGTCGCCGCCACGCTGCGGGCCGAGCGGCCGGAGTCGACCTTCACCCTGTCCATGCGGGTGGATTGGGACGGGTTGAGTAGCGACCACGACGACCTGCGGCGCCAGCTGGCCGGCTATGCCGAGGCCGGCATCAGCCACGTGATCACCAGCGTCCGCCAAAACACCATCGACGACTGGTTGCGGTCGGTGGAGGCATTGCGGGACCTGGCCGCCTCGGTGGCCTGAGTTCGTCGACCGCAACGCGTGACGACGGCCTTTCCCAACCGTCGCTTTTTGCTGGCGGCCACGGCGCGGGGCAATGCGGCGTCACCATCTTGGCCCTGCGGCCGACGGGTCCTGTCGCGGGCCCGACGGTCGGCCTCGCCGACCGGTCAGGACGTGTCGAGGTTCCAGATGGTGAGGTTGGCGCCGACCGCGGATCGCCACGGGTCGCTGGGTGGGTGATGGCTGGCGCGTTGTTCGGCGGTCGGGGGCGGCCACCAGTGCCATTCGTCGCCGTGGCGTTCCAAGCGGGCGCCGTCTCTCGTTTTCTGGTTGTGGTGGAACTGGCACAACAAGTTCAGATTGTCGATGGAGCCGGATCCACCCTTGGCGTAGTCGTCGCGGTGGTCGCGTTGGGTGCGCCGAGCGAAGCCGCAGCCGTTCACGACGCAGCACCAGTCCCGCGCTTTGACGGCGAGCTTGACGGCTTTGCGGATCGAGCGGGTCGCCGAGGCATAGGTGGTGATGTCGACACCGTCATGGACGAGGGCGTGCACGATCGCTTCGGGTAGCAGTTGGTTGACCCAGTCGACGTCGACCGGCCCGACGCCGATGATCTCGCAGCGTTCGCCGGTGGCGACGTAGCCACGTTTCAACGCGATGCCGTCGACCAGCACCAGGATCTCGGCTTTCACCCCTGGCCCGAGTAGGGGCGGCGGTGACAGCGCCGGCGCGTCGCTTGACTCGTCCGGCGGGCTGTGGTCATCTTCGGCCGCGGGTGGGTCCGTCGGTTGATCGGTCGTCGCGTCCGCCGGTTGCTGGGTCGCATCAGGCCGCACAGGTCCCATCCGGCCGGCGGTCAACATGGCGAGGAGCGCATCGGCGGCGTACGCCTCGGCCGGTTCGCGGCGGCCCTCACGGCGGGCCCGGGTGAACTCGGCGTCGGTAGCGCGTTTCAATTCCGCCGCATGCACCGCCCAATCCTTGGGGGCGAACCCGGCGTGCAGGATCACCAGGCCGTCAGCGTCGGTGCGGGTCCGTCCGAAGCGCCGGGCCCGCAACCGGGCATGCTTGGCCGCTTCGTCTTCCGCGGAGCGCGCCGCTTGACGCACCCGGGCGGCGGAATCAACCAACTGGCGGTGATCACCTTTGGTGGCGACGGCCAACAGGCCGGCCTCCGCGGTGGGGTCCACCGCGAAGGCACCGACGATTTCGCGGGCCGCCGCCGCCGACACTTCACCGGCGGCGAACGCGTCCGCGGTGGCCGGACACCCCTCCAGACGTTTCGCGGTATCCAACAACGACGCGGCTGCCCCCACCGGGTCACCGGTCTGAGAAGCCATCCACTCCGCCGCATTGCGATGCCCGGCGTGTTTCCACATCGACGACACATCCACCCGCCGCGCGGCACGCCCCTTGGCGGCAACCACCTTACGTTCCAACGCCGACAACCGGCGCACCGCGTCAGCCGCCTGAGAAGCGGTCAACACGTCCGGCACGAACCCGCCACAGAACGCATCGACCGCGGCTTCCGCCGACGCCAAATCGCCAATCGCTCGTGTCTCCAGAACCGCCGTTCCCATGGCGCCACCCAACCACGAACACCAGTTCGAGGCAAGCCCTTTCGCGCACTTTCCGCATATTCCTGAGTCCCCCTGAATCAACCTGATTGACCCACGAACCACGCAGCCCCGGCGCAACCGCCCTAACCGTCGAGCCACTCGTCGAGGACTTCGAGCTCGCCCGGGGTGACGACCACAGGGTTGCCCACCCTCGGCGCTCGCAGGATCTCCGCCATGGCGAAGCGAGGGTCGGCCCGCAGCTCGGCCCGGCGGATCGGCTCGTCCAGCCGATCGAGGTCGACGGGGACGAACGGACGGGTCTGGCGCTGCGCCTGCCGATCGGTCCAGCGCGGATCATCCAGATCGCCGTCGCGCTGCATGACCTCACCCGTCACCGAACCCGCCGCCCAGATCCCCGGCGTGAGGCGGGCCGAGGCCGGTCCCGTGATCCACAGGAAGCAACGCTGACCCGGCACCAACAGATCGACTCGGGGCGACTCGGCCAGACGCCACGAACCAGCGGGCTCGTCCGACGCCAGCCACCCAGCGATGTCCCATACGTCGGGACGCGCCTTGAGAATCCACGCCCCGATCTCATACCCGCCCGGCGTACGCCCGATCACGAACCGCGCCCCATCACCCGTCGTGCCCGCAACACAAGCTGCGCGCCGGCACCAGTTTCGCCCACAACACGAACCGCCCTCATCACCGCTCGCGTCGACGCACTGGATCGGTGAGGGATGGGCCAAGGTCAGGCGGCCACGAAGGCCGAGCCCATGAGCTCGGCGAAGTTGCCGGAGTAGAACCGTTCCCGGTCGGCGTCCGACACGTCGACCATGGCCGCCTCGAACTTGGCTTCCGGGTCCCGCCCGCCCTCGAGGTGGGGGAAGTCACTGGAAAACAGCACCATCTCGGCGCCGATCTGATCGATGATCCAGCCCACGTCCTCGCCGGGGAAGGGGGTGAACTTCACCCGTTGGCGGATGTAGTCCGAGGCGAGCTGGGGCAGGGCGGACAGGTCCGGCTCGGTCTTCTGGAACATCCGCTGGGCATGGTCGAGCTTGCGCAGGAAGGTGACGACGAACTCGGCCCCCTGCTCGGCGCACCCACAACGCAGCGACGGGAACCGCTCGAACACGCCGTCGAAGGCGAGGGTGGCCAACAGGATCTCCGGCCACTTGGCGATGCCCACGTAGTCCTTCGACCGGATGTTCTCCCCACCGCCGAGGAAGTCGGTGGGGCGGGGCCGCCCGTTGTCGACGTAGCCGCTGGGCAGGAGCGGGCCGGCCGCCCCGACGTGGAGCATGAAGGGGGCATCGGCATCGTTCAGCCGGCCCCACACCCTGTCGTAGTCCGGATGGGAGGGAGCGCGACCCGACTCGCGGGCGCTGGCGCTGACCAGCACCGAACCGCAGCCCATGGCCAGGGCGGCCTCGACCTCCTCGCCGGCCCGGCCCGGATCGTGGAACGGAACGAGCCCCACCGCGAGGAGGCGGGGATCGGCCGAGCAGAATTCGACCAGGGCCCGGTTGTGGGCCCGGGCGCCGCCGTACACGACGTCGAGGTCGCGGCTGGTGAGGAACTGGTTGGGGGCGAACGTGGAAAACACCAACTGGGCGTCGATGCCCAACAGGTCCAGCGCTTCGGACCGTTCGGTGGGATCGAACGCGCCAAAGGCCTTGTAGCCGGCGCCACCCAGCCGGGCTCGCACCCGATCCCCCTTGTTGGATCCGGCCGGTCGGGCCGCCACCAGGGCGTCTGCCGTGGCCCGGTCGAAGAAGCCGACCGCATCCCGCAGGCGACCCCGGACCCCTGGATCGGCATAGGGCGTGATCCAATCGCCCGGCTCCAGCACGTGGCTGTCGGCGTCGAAACGGCGGCGCTCGATCTGCATGGGTTCCCCCCGGTGGCCTGCCCGACTAGGTTAGTGACGGTACCGTCACTACAGGGGACCAGTCAAGGCACTCCTCGACCCCCGAACCGACCAGTCCAGCCGCGTAGACGACCAGACGTGCCCGAGGGTGATCCATGACCACCACCACCACACACCCCCGGACCCCGAGCCCGGAGCGGCGGCGACGGCTGCCGGCCCAAGCGCGCCGGACCCAGTTCCTCGACACCGCAGCCGAGCTGGTGGCCGAGAGCGGCACCGACGCCATCACCATGGAGGGGGTGGCGGCACGGGCCGGCGTGAGCAAGGCGCTCGGGTACCGCTACTTCGACAACGCCGACGATCTGCTCCTCGCCCTGCACGAACGGGAGATGGCCGAGGTCGGGGCTCGGGTGGGGGCGGCCATGGCCCAGGCGGTCACGTTCGAGGACACCATCCGGGCCTCGCTCACCACGTGGTTGGACATCCTGGCCGAGCGCGGCGCGGTGATCACCAACCTCATGCAGGCGCGCCCGGTGTCAGGCCCCGTCGAGCGCCAGAGCCGCGAGATCCATGCGTCGGTCAGCGAGTTCTACGGGACCAAGGGGGCGGAGTCGTTCGGCCTCACGCCGCGGACGGCCACCGCGGCAGCCAGCATCTTGTTGAGCGGACTCAACGGTCTCATCGATTGTTGGGTGAATCGCCAGATGCCACGCCGGGAGCTGATCGACATCTACACCACGATGTGCGTCGGAGCGATGCAGGCCCTGGCCGATCAGCCGCCGCTCATCGGCGGGCCGTCAACCGCGCCCCACTGACGGACGGGATGTCGGTCATGGCCAGTCCTGGCCACTCGCCCTCCCGGCTGCCGGTCGAGGCCTTCGGCATCGGCATGGATGGCACCCTCAGGCGTCGATGTCGCTCACGCCACCCGTCGTCCACCAACTAGCGGTGAGCTTGAGGCCGGGCACGGCGGCCCGGGGTTGCATCTCCTCGTAGGTGCGCTTGTAGCCGGTGTGGGCGATCTTCCACTCGCCGTTGACCTTCTCGTAGCGGTCCTCGTAGAACGCCGCGCCCCGGATGGTGAGGTCCCAGTCGGTCATGACCACGACGTCGTCCATGGCCCATGTGCCGGTGGCCGTGGTGGGCGACGTCAGCTCGATCTCGGGCTGATGGATGCGGTGGCTGGAATGGAACGTGTCGGCGCCCATCGAGCGGGACAGGAACTCGATGATGGCCTCGCGTCCCTCGTAGCGGTACTTGCCGCCGCTGTACGCCGCCACCGCGTCATCGGTGAAGCAGGTGGCCATCTCGTCCCACAGCTTCTGGTCGAGGGTGCGCATGTAGCGGTATTTCACGCGCTTGATGGCTTCGAGTTCCACGAGGTCGTCGGCGTTCATGCCCCCACCGTAGGTCGGGTCCGACGGGTCATCAGGTGTGGTTGGCGGCTGGCGACCATGGACCGGGATCAGACGCCGTGCACCGCGCCGTCGCGCCGGTCGTGCTGGGCCGCCGGGGCGGCCGCCACCATGGTGAAGCGCAACGCCTTGCGGCCACGATTGGCGTAGCCATGAGGACGGTCGGCCTCGAACAACACCGCCGAACCGGCCGGTACGGCATGGTCCACGCCGTCGACCGACAGCGTCAGGGTGCCGTCGTGGACGTGGAGCATCTCCCGGGTGCCGGGCTGATGGTCCTGGGAGGGGTAGGCGTCGCCGGGCGTCATCCGCCACTCCCACAGCTCGAGGTGCTCCCGCCGGTCGCTGCCCACCAGGAGCCGGCCCACGCTGCCCGGTTTGCCGTGCCACAACTCCGCCGCTTCGTCCGGTCCCACGATACGGACGGCGGGGGCCTGGCCCAACTCGACTATCGCCGCGAGCGAGATGCCGAACGCCTCGGCCACGCGACACAGGGTGCCGATGCTGGGGTTCGTCCGGTTCTGCTCGATCTGCACGAGCATGCCCTTGCTCACCCCGGAGCGGCCGGCCAACTCGTCGAGTGTCCAGCCCTGCTCGGTGCGCATGGCCCGGACGTTGCGGGCGATGGTCGAGATGGTGGCAGACGACGGATCGGCGGCCTCATCGACGGGCTCGACTTCAGTCATGGTCCCCACTCCTCACCGGACAGAATGACCAGTGTAGTGACCAACTGGTGCATTCTGTTGTTATACTCGTCTGTTGTACCGCGTAGTCCACTGTATCGACCGACCCCAAGAGTCCCGCCATGACCACCATCCTCGCTCTCAGTGCCGCCGTCGTCTACGGAACCGCCGATTTCTTCGGCGGCGTCGCCGCGCGCCGTACCTCCCCGATGGCCGTCACCCTGTCCGCCCACCTCGTCGGCCTGATGCTGCTGGTCGTGGCCATCCCCGTGCTGCCGGCCGCCCATCCCCAGGTCAGCGACCTCGTCTATGGCGGGGTGGCTGGGGCCTTCGGAGCCGGCGGACTGATCCTGTTCTACCGGGCCCTGTCGCGGGGGACCATGAGCGTGGTGGCACCGGTGGCCGCCCTGTTCGGCGCCGCCCTACCCGTCGTGGTCGGGGTCGGCCTCGGCGAGGAGCTCTCCATCCCCGCTCTGGTGGGGATCGCCATCGCCATCGCGGCCGTCGGCCTTGTCAGCCGGGAGGGCGAGCCCAGCGATGCGCGCCGCTCCCACGGGCCAGGCGACCATCCCCTGGTTCTGGCCATGATCGCCGGCGGCGCCTTCGGCAGCTTCTTCGTCCTGCTCAGCCAGACCCACGCCTCGGCCGGCCTGTGGCCGCTGCTGAGCGCTCGGGTGGTATCAGTCGCCCTTCTGGCCACCGTCACCGTGCTCAGCGGACGGTCGCTCCGCCCCGCGCCGGGCAGCCGTCGCCTCGTCATGGCCGCCGGCGCGGGCGACATGGTGGCCAACATCTTGTACCTGCTGGCCGTGCGTCGCGGGCTCGTCTCCCTGGTCGCGGTGATCGTCGCCCTGTACCCGGCTACCACCGTGCTGTTGGCCCAGGTGGTATTGGGCGAGCGACTGCGGCGCATCCAGATCAGCGGTCTGGTGCTGGCCGCGGGGGCCGCCACCCTGCTCGCCCTGGCCTGATCCTCCTCGCCTTCCGCTCTGCACCGGGGGCCTCCGCCTGAGGCCGCATGCTGGCGCACCGACCGGGCACGCGGCCACGAATCGTGGCACCATCGCGTCGTGCTGGACCACGACGAAGAGCGCCGGTTGGCCGAGATCGAAGACCACCTGCGGCTGGACGATCCCGATTGGTTGGGGCAGTTCGAGGCGAGCGCGGATCGGACGCCGGGTGGTGACCAGACGACCGACGACTCCGATGAGCCCTACCAGCTCGTGGACCCACCGCATCCGGTGGTGCGCAGCATCCTCGCGCTGGCGGCGGCCGTGCTGGTCACGGCGTTGGTGACCGTTGTCTTCGGACCGAACCTCGGTGGTCTGGTGGCCGTGCTTTCGCTGTGCATCTCGGGGATGTACGCCTATCAGCTCCTGCGCGGCTGCCCGGGCCTGCGGTCATCGTCCGCGGACGACGACTGACCCCATCATCACCCCCGGTCCATGAACGAAGCCCGCTCGGGGCCGGCCTCGCGCCCCGCCGACAACCCGGCCGCCGCCGAGGAGATCGGCGTCGGCCCTCATCCTCAGCCGTGGCCTGACGATCCCCGCCTCGATCCCGAGCTCTTGCGCGACGGCGACCGACGCAACGTGGCCGACCGCTACCGCTACTGGGCGAACGCCGCCATCTTGGCCGACCTCGACACCCGTCGACACCCGTTCCACGTGGCCATCGAAAACTGGAACCACGACATGAACATCGGGACCGTCGTGCGCAACGCCAACGCTTTCGCGGCGGAGGAGGTCCACATCGTGGGTCGCCGGAAATGGAACCGGCGGGGGGCCATGGTCACCGACCGCTACCAGCACATCCGTCACCACCCCACCATCGACGACCTGGTGGCGTGGGCAGAGGACGAGGATCTCCCCCTGGTGGGCATCGACAACCTGCCCGGCTCGGTCCCGTTGGAGTCGGTGGCCCTGCCCCTGCGGTGCGTGCTGCTCCTCGGTCAGGAAGGACCTGGGTTGTCCGACGCCGCTCGGGCGGCGGTGGGGATGGTGTGCTCCATCAGCCAGTACGGCTCGACCCGGTCCATCAACGCCGGGGTGGCATCAGGCATCGCCATGCACACCTGGATCCGCCAGCACGCGGAGCCCCCTTCCGAATCGGCGTAGGAAACGGTCGCTAGAGCGACGACCGTTTCCTACGCCGATTCGAGGATGGGTGGGCGGCCGGTTCCACCTCGGCGCGGGCTGCGGCAGCGACGGCTAGGCGTTCGCGGTGGAGCCGCTCGGCCAGCAGGACGGGAAGCGGGTCGAGGGGGCCCACCACCCAGGCGAGGAGGACATCGGCCAAATGCGGATTGCGCGGGAGCACGGGCCCGTGCAGGTACGTGCCCACCACCTGGCCGGTGACGGCGCCGTCAAAGTGATGATCGTTGCCCACGCCCACCGTGACCCGACCGAGGGCCACCGAGCCGGGGCCGAGGACGGTGCGACCGCCGTGGTTCTCGAATCCGGTCAGCGGCTCGGAACCGAGCAAGCCCGCCGCTCCCAGCGGGCCGTCGGACGGATCGACCACGCACTCGCCCACCGCCCGCACCTCCAGCCGGTCGGTCGTGCAGTCGAGCAGGCCGATCCCGGTGTGAGGCTCGCCATCGGATCCACCGAACTCGCGCCCCAGTACCTGCATGCCGGCGCAGACGGCCAGCACGGCCGCCCCGCGGTCGACGGCGCGCTCGAGGCCGCTCAGCAGCACGGTGTCGCGCAGCAAGGCCAGCTGGGCGGCGTCCTCCCCACCCCCGATGACCAGAACCCGCACGTGGTCGGGCACCTCCGCCCCGGGCCCCAGGGGCACCACCTCGGCGGCGATACCGCGCCACTGCAACCGGCGGACCAAGACCACGGCGTTGCCGCTGTCGCCGTAGGTCCCGAGCAAGTCGGGACGAACCAGGCCGATACCGACCGGGGTGGTGGCGCGTTCACCGGGCACGGGCCAGCTCCGATCGCACCTGCTGGAAAGCGCTGTAGTTGGCGATCAGCTCGACCGGGCCCGGACCGGCCAGGCCGGCGGCGGCCACCAGCGAGTCGGCCACGGTGACGTCGATCTCCGCGTAGACCAGGCGCACGGCCAGGTCGGTGGCCCGCTCTCCGAAGCACACGACGGGGCGGCCGGCCAACAGCTCCATGGGGACGTCCCAGATCCACGACGGGTCGCGCCCGTCCTGCACCTGGGCGTTGAACCCGAGGATGACGGGGGCGTCGGTGGCCCCCACCAGACCGAGCACGTCGACCCAGCCCGCCGGGTTCTTGGCCAGATGGAGGTGCAGGTGAGCGCCGTGATACGTGACCCACTCGTAACGGCCCTCGATGCTGCGAATGGTCCGCCACCGCGCCAGCGCCTCGGCCGGGTCGACCTCGAGTTGCTCAACGGCGGCGAGGGCCATGGCGGCGTTGGCGGCGGCCGAACGCCCGGGCAGAGCCAGGTCCAGGGTGAGCGGGCCGGCCTCGGTCTCGACCACGCCATCTCCCAGGGCAAACGCGCAAGTCGGGCGGGCACGGCCGCACCCGTCGCAATGCCATCCGTCGCCGGCAAACGTGAGCAGCGCGCCACACCAGGGGCAGGCCGAGGCATCGAGCTCCCAGGCCAATCCGGCCGCGACCCAGACCGTGGGGAGCTCGCCGGCGGCGAACACCACGAGGGGATCATCGCCGTTCGCCACGATCACCCGAGGTGGGTCGGCCGCCAACGCTTCCTGCCAACGGTCGGCCGTCGCCCGGACCTCGTGCATCCGGTCGAGCTGATCACGAGACAGATTGAGCAGCACGACCACCTCAGGCCGCACCATCGACAGGGCCCAGGGTACGACTGCCTCGTCCACCTCGAGGGCAGCCAGGGCAGCATCGGGCGATCGCAACAACGCGCCGGCAATCCCGTTGGCCAGGTTCGACCCGGTGTGGTTGCTGGCGGTAAGCGCGGCGGTGGCCAGGCCCTCGGCAATGAGCCGGGTGGTGGTGGTCTTGCCGTTGGTCCCGGACACGAGCACCACCCGCATGGATCGGGCCAGCGTCGCCGCCACCGTGGGATCGATCCGGAGGGCGACCAATCCGCCGATGACGGTGCCCTCCCCGCGACCGGCGAGTTGGGACACTTTGGACACAGCCCGCCCGGACACGAGGGCGGCCCGGCCTCGGAAGCCGGGACCGGCGTCGGGGCGAGGAGAAGCGGTCGGAGCGGGGGTCGAGTCGGCCATCACGAGTGGCCGAAACGGTACCCGACCCGGGCTGGTGGCCGAACCCCGATACCGGCCGAACTGGGTGGTCAGTAACCTGGCGGGGTGACATCACCCGGGGCCCACCGCGGTCACTCCCCCGAACACCAACCCGGGCTTGCCGCTGTTGGCCCCAGCCGCCAGACCCAACGCCGGGCGCTCACCTTCGCCCTCGTGGCCAACGCCAGCTTCCTCATCGCCGAGGTCATCGGTGGCCTCGTGTTCAACTCGCTGGCCCTGCTGGCCGACGCCGCCCACATGGCCTCCGACGTCATCGGCCTGAGCATCGCCCTGGTGGCCATGGCCCTCATCGCCCGCCCCGCCACTTCCCGCCACAGCTTCGGTCTCAAGCGAGCCGAGGTGCTGGCCGCCCAAGTCAACGGCCTGATCCTGGTAGGCGTCTCGGCCTGGATCATCGTCGAGGCGGTACAGCGGTTCGGCACCACCGTCGACATCCGGGGCGGTGGGGTGATCGTGATCGCCTCGCTGGGGCTGCTGGTGAACCTGGGCAGCGCGGTGATCCTGCTGCGGGCCCAGGGCCACAGCCTGAACATGCACGGCGCCGTCCTGCACATGGCCGCGGACGCGGCCGGTTCGGTGGGCGCCATCATCGCCGGCGTGGCGGTGGTGGTGTGGCAGGCGGACTGGGTCGACCCAGCCGTGTCCATCCTCATCGCCATGCTGGTGCTGTGGTCGGCCTGGGGCCTGCTGCGCGACACCACCAACGTGTTGTTGGAGGGCACGCCGCGGGGCATCGATCCCGCCGACGTCGGCACCGCCCTGGCCGCCGAGACGAGCGTCGAGACCGTCCACCACCTCCATCTGTGGAGCGTGGCTTCGGATGAGCCGGCGCTGTCGGCCCACGTGGTGCTGGCGGGCGAGGTGACGTTGCACCAGGCTCAGGAGCGGGGCAACGAGCTGAAAGCCATGCTGGTCGAGCGGTTCGGCATCGACCACGCCACCCTCGAGCTCGAGTGCCACCCGTGCGAGGACCCCCACACCGCCGAGCACATCGCCACCCACCCCCACGCGCACTCCGACTGAGTCTTCCTCAAGGCGCCGACCGACCTGGGTTAGCGGTCAGCTGCGCAGGAGGCGGGCGACGGCGGCGACCGCCTCCTCGACCTTGGCATCGCCGGCCGCGGGACTCTCCTCGGCGGCCTCACGTACGCAGTGGCGCATGTGCTCGTCGAGCAGGCCGAGCCCCACACCCTGCAGGGCGCGGGTCACCGAGGAGATCTGGGTGAGCACGTTGATGCAGTACTGCTCGTCGTCGATCATCTTCTGAAGGCCGCGGACCTGCCCTTCGATGCGGCGCAAGCGCTTGACGTAGTCGTCTTTGGTGATGGAGTAGCCAGCCATAGGGTCGGGGGGTATCCTATCCCACATGACCACCGTGCGCACCGACCTTCCCATCGAAGGAATGACGTGCACCGCCTGTGCCGCCCGTATCGGCAAGGGGCTGGGCCAGATCGACGGCGTCGACGAGGCCAGCGTCAACTTCGCCAACCACCGGGCCACCGTCGTCTACGACCCCGAGGCGGTGACGGTGGGCGATCTGCGGGCCACGGTCGCCTCCCTCGGGTACGCCAGCCCGGAGCCCGACGACCAGGCTGAGGCCGAGCGGGCGTGGCAACGCACGCTTGCCCGGCGGCTGGTGTTGGCCGCCGTGCTCACTGTCCCCGCCCTGTTGCTCTCGATGATCCCGGCCCTGCAGTTCTCGCGCTGGCCGTGGCTGGCGTTCGTGCTCATCACGCCCGTCGTGTTCGTGAGCGGGGCGGGGTTCCACCGAGCGGCGGTGCTGAACCTCCGCCACGGCACCGCCACCATGGACACCCTCGTGTCCCTGGGCACCCTGGCTGCCTGGGGATGGTCGAC
>DHIQ01000056.1:7699-9213 GCA_002403895.1 Candidatus Neomicrothrix sp. UBA4742 | reverse complement strand
TCGACCGACCTGCCCAACGTGTACTTCGAGACGGCGGGGGTGATCGTCACCTTGATCCTGCTGGGTAAGTGGTTCGAGGCCCGGGCCACCCGGCGCTCGGGCGATGCCTTGCGGGCCCTGGCCGAACTGGGGGCCAAGACGGCCACGCTCGATGACGGTCGCGAGATCCCGCTCGATGCGCTCGAGGTGGGCATGCGCTTCGTCGTGCGGCCGGGGGCCAAGGTCGCCACTGACGGAACCGTGGTCGACGGTCACTCCGCGGTGGACATGAGCATGCTCACCGGTGAGCCGGTGCCCGTCGAGGTCGGTCCCGGCGACATGGTCATCGGGGCCACCGTGAACACCAACGGCCACCTCGTGGTGCAAGCCACCAAGGTGGGGGCCGACACCGCCCTGGCGCAGATCGTCCGGCTGGTGGAACTGGCGCAGGGTTCACGAGCACCCGTGCAGCGCCTGGTCGACCGGGTCGCCGCTGTGTTCGTGCCCGCCGTGCTGGTCATCGCTCTGCTCACCCTGCTGGGCTGGCTGGTGACTGGTCATCCTGCCAGCGATGCCTTCACCGCGGCGGTGGCCGTGCTCATCATCGCCTGCCCCTGCGCCCTGGGCTTGGCCACGCCGACCGCCATCATGGTCGGCACCGGTCGGGGCGCCCAGCTCGGCGTGATCATCAAGGGCGGCGAGGTGCTGGAGCGGGCCGAGCAGGTGGACGTGGCCGTGGTCGACAAGACCGGCACCCTCACCGAGGCCCGCATGGAGCTGGCGGACGTGGCCCCCTCCCCCGGCGTGGACCGCACCGAGGCCCTGGCCCGCGCCGCGGCCCTCGAGTCCCGGTCCGAACATCCGATCGCCGCTGCCATCGTGCGCGCCGTGATCGACGTGGACCTGCCCGAGGTGACCGACTTCGTGAACCGTCCCGGCCTCGGCGTACGGGGCCTGATCGACGGCGTCGAGACCCGCGTCGGGCGTCGCTCACTGTTCGACGTCGTGCCCGCCGAGATCGAGGACGCCACCAGCGCCGCCGAGGCCCGGGGCCACACTGCGGTGCTCGTGGGTTGGGGCGGCGACGACGGAGCGGTCCCCGCCCGGGCCGTGCTCGAGGTGGCCGACCGGGTGCGGCCGACCAGCGCCGCCGCGGTAGCTGATCTGCATCGCATGGGCCTGGAGGTAGTGGTGGTCACCGGCGACAACCGCCGGACCGCCGAAGCCGTCGCCGCCGAGGTCGAAGCCGACCGGGTGGTGTCCGAGGTCCTGCCCGAGGACAAGGTGGCGGAGGTGCGCCGCCTGCAGGCCGAGGGCCACCGGGTGGCCATGATCGGCGACGGAGTGAACGACGCTCCCGCGCTGGCCGCCGCCGATCTGGGCATCGCCATGGGCACGGGGACCGACGTGGCCATCGAAGCCTCGGACTTGACCGTCGTGAGCGGCGATCTGCGGGCTGCCGCCGATGCCATCGCCCTGGCCCGGCGCACATTTTCGACGATCAAGGGCAACCTCTTCTGGGCCTTCGCCTACAA
>DHIQ01000056.1:3569-7627 GCA_002403895.1 Candidatus Neomicrothrix sp. UBA4742 | reverse complement strand
GCCTACAACGTGGCCGCCATCCCCTTGGCCGCCCTCGGCGTGCTCAACCCGATGATCGCGGCGGGGGCCATGGGCTTCTCGTCGGTGTTCGTGGTGAGCAACAGCTTGCGGCTCCGCCGCTTCCAGGGCGTCCGCGGCGCCCCGAACGCCCCACCACACCCCGGTCCCTCTCCTTTGGACGTCACTTCTGCCCGCCCAGCGGGAAGATCCGGGGGGGAAATCGGCCAGCTCAGGCGACGATGACGACCGGCGTGCCGGGCGGCACGGGGCTGAGCTGGGCCAGGTCGGCGTCGTGGAGCCGCACGCAGCCGTGACTGATGGCGCCGCCGGTGGTGCCGATGGCGGCGTCGGCGCCCAGGGGACCGTGAATGGCCGTGAAGGCGTCACCGCTACCCTCCCAACTGGTGATGGTCTCAGAGTGGGCGTTCGTGTCGAGGATGAACGGCCCCCACCCGGGTCCCTCGGACGGGGCCACATCCATCACATAGAACTGGCCGAGCGGAGTCGGGTCGTTGGCGGTGCCCGTGCCGGCGGGGAGGTCGAGCATCGGCACCCCCTCGTGATAGAGCCGCACCCGGTGGGCGGTCACGTCGATGAGGATGCCGTAGCTGGTGGACGAGAGCTGGGCGCTGGTGGCGGGGATCCAGCCGGTCAGCCCGTTCGGGCGTTGGGGTAGCCGGATCTCGAGCCAGCCCGGGGCCTCGGCGATGACCGGGACGTACTTGGTCTGGCCCCACCAACTCCCGACGGGAATGGTCCCCACGGGGATGCCATCAGGCGCCGAGAAGTACGGCACCGGTCCGGTGACCTGGGCGATTGTGGTCTGGGCCGGCACCGGCGGGGGCGGGGGCGGCGGAGCGGGCATCGTCACCGGTACCGCGGACGTCACCGGCGGTGGCTCCTGCAGCGTGGCCGGGCTGGTGCCCAGAGCCACCACGCCCACAACGACCATGACGGAGAGCGCGGCGCCCACGGCGCCGAGGCGAAGGGCCCGACGCTTCCGGCTGCGTCCAATCGTTCGTGCGCTCGCCATCCCCCAACGGTACCCGCGTGCCCAAATCCTCCCCGTTTTCACCCCCGATTCTTCCCGTGAGCGGGCAAAAGTGACGCCAAATCGGGGAGGGAGGAGGAGGAGTCACCGCGAGCGGAGGTGGTAGGCCTTGGGTTGGACGAAGGTGAGGATGCCGTAAGTCGACAGGGTCGAGCCCATACCTGAGTTGCCCCGGCCCGACCACGGCAGCCGCGGACTCACCCGGTCGCAACAGTTCCAGTAGGCCGAGCCCGCCCGCACCTGTCGCAACAGCGCGGTGGCTCGATCCTGATCGGTGGCATAGACCCCGGCGGTAAGGCCGTAGTCGGTGTCGTTCATCTGGGCCAGCGCCTCAGCGTCGTCGGCCACGGCCTGGATGCCGATGATGGGCCCGAATGACTCCTCGCGCATCACGGCCATGTCGCTCGTCACCGCAGTGAGCACGGTGGGAGCGAACCAGGTGCCGCCGGCCCGCTCCACCCGGCTACCGCCGGTGCGCACCGTCGCTCCCTTGGCCACCGCGTCGGCCACCTGGGCTTCGAGCACGTCGAGCTGGGCGGCGCGGGTGAGGGGCCCCAGGTACGTCGCCTCGTCGGTGGGGTCGCCCATGGTGAATCCATCCACGGTGGCCACAAATCGGTCGACGAAGTCGTCGTAGATGCGCTCGTGCACGTAGATGCGCTCGACGGAGCAGCAGCTCTGACCATTGTTGTAGAACGCGCCGTCGGCCAGGCCCTCGGCGGCGATGGCCACGTCGACGTCGTCGCACACGTACACCGGGTCCTTGCCTCCCAGCTCGAGTTGCACCCGGGTCAGGCTCGCGGCCACCGACTCGGCGATGCGACGCCCGGTGGCATACGAGCCGGTGAAGAACACGCCGTCGAGCGAATGGGACAACAGTTCGGCGCCGACGGGGCCATCGCCCACCACCACGGAGAACACATCGATAGGCACTCCCGCCTCGTTCAGCATCGAGGCGATGGCCAAGCCGGTGAGGGTGGCGAACTCCGATGGCTTGTAGACCACGGCGTTGCCGGCCAGCAGGGCGGGTACGAACACGTTGGAGCCGACGAAGTAGGGGTAGTTCCAGGCCGAGATGTTGGCGATCACGCCGAGGGGCTCGTGACTGATGACCTCCCGCAGGCCCTCGCCGGGAGCGTCGAGGACGACCTCGTCGGCCAGGGTGCGCTCGGCCTCGTCGAGGAAGAAGTCGACGCGGGGCAACAGGCCATTCAGCTCATTGCGGCTCTGGCTGATGGGCTTGCCCGTCTCGGACGTGAGGATGTCGGCCAGCTCGTCGAATCGGCTGACCGCCCACCCCCGGAAGGTCCGCAGGATCTCGATCCGCTCGGCCAGCGGACGCGCCGCCCACCCCGGCTGGGCGGCGCGGGCCGCCTCCACCTTCTCGGCGATCGTCTCGGGGGTGTCGTCGACCACGTTGGTCACCAGCTCGCCGGTGGCCGGGTTCACGACCTTCACGGCACCTCCTGGGTGACGGGCGAGCCATCGGCATCGACGTCGACGGCGGCCCGGCAGGCAGCCAGGAAGTCGACCACCAGCGGATCGGGGGCGAGCTGCTCGGTGTCGCCCGGCGGAGTGAACTCGGGGTGCCACTGCACGCCGGCCAGGAACGTGGCGTCGGGCCAGCGCAGGGCCTCGACGATGCCGTCGGTGACCGACACCGCCTCGACCACGAACCCGGGAGCCGGGTCCTTCACCGCCTGGTGATGGGCGCTGTTGACGGTGACCGGGCCGTCGACGCCGTAGACCTCGGCCAGGTGCGAGCCAGGGGCCAACTCGATCTGGTGGCGGTTGGCGTCGTAGACGTCCCAGTTGCGGTGCTCGAACGAGCCCTCCACCTGGGTGCCGATGTCCTGGTAGAGCGTGCCCCCGAAAGCGACGTTGAGGATCTGCGCGCCGCGGCAGATGCCGAGCACCGGCTTGCCGGCGTCGTGGAAGGCGTGGATGAGGTCGATCTCGTAGCGGTCACGGGGCTCGTCGCCCTCCCATTCGGGGCGCAGGGGCTCCTCGCCGTAGCTGCGGGGGCACACGTCGGAGCCACCTTCGAGCAACAACCCGTCGAGGTCGTTGACGTAGTCCTCGATGGTGGGGCCGTTCGGTGTGGACCGGGGAATCAGATAGGCCAGCGCACCCGATCGGCCCAACAGGTCGAGCATGGATTCCTCGACGTACAGCAGGGTCTTGCCCTTGAACACGGGCCGGTTGGGATCGGCATGGAAGAAACAGGCGCTGACCCCGATGCGCACCGGTCCGTCGTCGGAACGGCCACCGGATTGGCTCGAGGCACTCATGCGAAGGCCTCGGTGAAGATGCGGCGGAAGTCATCACGGTTCACGGGGCGGGGATTGTTGACGTGGCAGCCGTCCGCGATGGCCACGTCACACAGCCGTTCGAGATCGCCGGGTTCGACGCCGGTGGCGGCCAGCGATCGGGGCATACCGATCTCCGCCTTGAGGTCGGCCAGCCAGCGCAGGAAACCGTCGGACGATGGGTCGTCGAGGCCGACCGTCTGGGCCATGACCGTGAACCGCCCGGCGCTCGTCTCCACGTTGAAGGGCAAAGCGTGGTCGATCATGACGGCGTTGGCCAGGCCGTGGTGCAGGTCGGCCACCGTGCCCAGGGCGTGGGCGGTGGAATGCACGATGCCCAGGCCCTTCTGGAAGGCGATGGCCCCCATCATCGAACTCATGAGCATGGCGCCCCGGGCCTCGACGTCGTGGGGGTTGGCCACCGCCCGGGCCAGGTTGGCGGCGCCGAGGCGCAGACCCTCCAGCGCGATGCCGTCGCAGATCGGGTTGTAGTTGCGAGCCAGGTAGGCCTCGATGTTGTGGGTGAGGGCGTCGACGCCGGTGGCGGCGGTGATGGCGGCAGGCAGGTCGATGGTGAGCTCGGGATCGGCCAGCACCGCGTCGGCCAACAGGTGAGGCGAGAAGATGATCTTCTTCACGTGGGTCACGTCGTCGGAGATCACCGCGCTGCGCCCCACCTCGCTGCCGGTGCCGGCCGT
>DHIQ01000056.1:0-3466 GCA_002403895.1 Candidatus Neomicrothrix sp. UBA4742 | reverse complement strand
ACCAGGTGGGGCACGGGGCCGATGGGGCGGGCGCCAGGCATCTCGTCCTCGTAGTCGAACAGGTCGCCCGGGTGGGTGGCCATGAGAGCGATGGCCTTGGCTACATCGAGGGCGGCACCGCCACCGATGCCGACGATGCCGTCGGCCTGGTGGGCCTGGTAGGCCTCGACCCCGGCGCTGACCTGGGATTTGACCGGGTTGCCCCACACCCCGTCGAAGGGCAGGGGTTCGAGCCCACCGGCGGCCAGGTTGGCCACCAGGTCGGTGAACAGGCCGAGGGCGCCGACGCCCTTGTCGGTGACGACCAGCGGACGGCTGACGTCATGGGCCCGGAGATGGTCGACGAGCAGGTCGCGGGCGCCGGGGCCGAACGTGATGGCGGTGGGGAAGCTGAACTGGTGGAGGGTCATGCGGTCCTCGAGACAGGAGCGCGTCGCGCTCGGACGGGTGGCCTTCGCCTCATTCTTGTCGAGACTCGATCGGTGCTCACGTCTGGCGACCTCGCCCGACGAGGAACCTACAGTGGCGCGCGGGGAGGCCAACCATGGAAACGATCGTCACGGCACTTGCTGACCAGCAGGCAGAGCTGTCCGACCTGCTGTCGCCGCTGGACGAGCCGGGCTGGGAAGGCCCGACACGCTGCGAGGGGTGGACAGTGGCCGACGTGGTGCTCCACCTGGCTCAGACCAACGAGATGGCCTGGGCCAGCGCCACGGGGCAATTCGCCACGTCCCTCGAGACACTGGCGGGAGGCACGGGGCCGGCAGGATCGGTGGAAGACGGCGCCGGACTGATGGTGGCGAAGGAGCGGGGCCAGCCGTGGGCCGTCGTGCGGGACCGCTGGCGGGCCAGCGTCGATGCCCTCGACGCCGCGCTACGCCAATGCGATCCCCATCAACGGGTGATGTGGGTGGCGGGCGAGCTGTCATCCCGGACGCTGGCCACCACCCGGCTGGCCGAGACGTGGATCCACACCGGAGACGTGGCGGCCGGTTTGGGCGTGGACGTCCCGCCCACCGATCGCTTGTGGCACGTCACGCGCCTGGCCTGGCGGACCCTGCCCTACGCGTTCGCCGGGGCCGGTCGAGCGCTGGCCGGGCCGGTGGCCTTCGAACTGGTGGGACCCAGCGGAGCAGCCTGGGACTTCGTGCCCGACGACGAGGCGCTCACCGTGATCCGGGGCGATGGCACAGACCTGTGCCTGGTGGCGGCCCGTCGGGCCGACCCGTCGGAGGTGGACCTCCGAGGCGAGGGACCCGACGCCGAGGCCGTCCTCCAACTGGTCCGCACCTTCGCCTGAAGGGCCCGCTGCTCGACCTGTGACCTCTGTCAGAAGGTGCGTCGGGTCGCTCTCGAACGCCCATCCGGCCAGGGGTCGACGCCCCCATACGCGGAGCGGGAACCCTCAGTGTTGGGCCGGAGCCGGCAGGCTGGCCCGGTCATGGGCGGCCTCACTGACGTGGCGGCCGTGATCGGGCTCGCTCTTGTCGTGCGCGGCCTTGGACACCTCGTCGCCGTGGTTGTCTCGGTCGGAGTTGCCGTCCTTGCCCTGATCGCCAGGGTCGACCTTGGGCGCCTCGGTCGTCTCGGTCGTGTCCGGCGCCTCGGTCGTCTCGGTCGTGTCCGGCGCCTCGGTGGTCTCGCTGGTCTCGGGAGCATCGGTGCCGTCGGTCTGGTCCACGTGGACCGTGGCTGGGTCCTTGGCCGGACTGGCGCCGGTCGTCCCGGCCGCGAGGGCGGCGCCCGCACCGAGGGTGAGAGCGCCGGCCAGGACGGCGACGGCGGCAATGGTCTTGGGTGGCATGGGTGGACTCCGATTCAGGTCGGTGCAGATGGTTCGGGCATCTCGCCTGGCAGGTTCCCCGCAACTCCCTCCAACCCGAGCAATCGCCGAAGCGACCCATTTCGATCCTGGCGGACTCAAATGATTTCGAAGTAGCGGGACAGCTCCCAGTCGGTTACGGCGTCATTGAACTGGCGCCACTCCCACTCGCGGGTCGACACGTAGTGGTCGACGAACCCGTCACCGAACAGGTCACGGGCGGCCTTCGACCCGGCCAGACGCTCAGTGGCGGCCTGCAGCGTTCGGGGCAGGCGCTCGACGCCATCCACGCCGTAGCCGCTCCCGATGGTCGCGGGCGTATCGAGGGTGAGGCCCTGCTCGATCCCCCACAGGCCCGCGCCCAGGCAGGCAGCCACGGCCAGGTAGGGGTTCACGTCCGAGCCTGGCACTCGCGTCTCCAGCCGGGTGGAGGCCGCGCTCCCGGGGATCACCCGACAGGCCACGGTGCGATTGTCGATGCCCCAGTTGAGGTGGGTCGGTGCCCAGAAGCCGTCGACCAGGCGCTTGTAGCTGTTCACCGTCGGAGCCAGCAGCGCCAGGATCTCGGGCAGCAGCGCCAGCTGGCCGGCCACGTACGAGCGAAAGGTGTCGCTCATACGGCGGGGGTCGCCCTCGTCGAAGAACTGATTCGTCGACTCATCAGTCGTTTCACCCTCTGCGCCGAGCGACCAAAGGCTCTGGTGGGCGTGACCGCTGCAACCGGGCAGGTCGGTGTTCCATCGGGCCATGAACGTGGGCAGGATGCCGAAGCGGTAACCGATCTCCTTGGCCGACGACTTGAACAGCACGGCCCGGTCGGCCGCGGTCAGCGCGTCTGAATAGAGGATGGCTGCCTCCAGCACCCCGGGGCCGGTCTCGCAATGGAGCCCTTCGAGGGGCACGTCGAAGGCCCGCAGATCGGCCAGCAGCGCATCGAAGAACGGCTGGCTCTGCGACGAGCGCAGGATCGAATAGCCGAACATGCCAGGGCTCAGCGGGGTCAGGTCGCGAAAGCCCTTGTCGTGCAGCGAGTGCGGCGTCTCGGCGAAGTTGAACCACTCGAACTCGAGCCCCACCTTGGCCTCATAACCCGATGCCGCCGCCCGCTCGATAACCCGGCGCAGCAACTGGCGGGGACACACGTCCAGCGGCTGGCTGCCGGTGCCGACGAACTCGCCGAGGAAGAAGTACCGGTCCTGTTCCCACGGGATACGGCGCATGGTCGACAGGTCGATGCGGACCTCGGCGTCGGGGTAGCCACTGTGCCACCCGGTGTAGGCCGTGTTGTCGTAACACTGGTCGTTCGAGTCCCAGCCGAAGACCACGTTGCAGAAGCCGAAGCCGCTGCGGGTGGCCGACAGGAACTTGGCCTTGTCCAGGTACTTGCCCCGCAACACGCCATCGACGTCGACGACCGCGACCTTCACGTAGTCATCGGGGGCGGCGGTCAACTCATCGATCACGGCCTGAGGATCGACGGGGGCATGGGGATCGCTCACGGCGGCGAGTGTACGTGGAGCGCCCGACCGGCGAGCCGTAGCTCACCTACGAGAGGCTTGCCGACGCGTCGTCCGCTGGCCCTGCCATTCGGCCCGCCGACAGTGGGATGGTTAGCGTGGGCGGCGTCGGGCGTGGGCCCGGACG
>DHIQ01000142.1:6294-12196 GCA_002403895.1 Candidatus Neomicrothrix sp. UBA4742 | reverse complement strand
TGTACACCTCGGGATGGCCGAACACCCAGAACAGGTGCTCCCACAACAGGGGATTGCCCCCCAGCTTCACGTTGAAGAAGTTGGCCCGGAAGAGCCGGTCGAACATCAGCAGGAACTGCGCTGCGGTCAGCACCGGAATAGCGAACAGCAACAGGAACTGCGTGACCAGGGTCATCCAGGTGAACACCGGCATGCGCATGAGGCTCATGCCCGGGCAGCGCATGTTGAGCACGGTCACGATCAGGTTCACCGCACCGGTCAGCGAGGCGATACCGGTGATGATGAGGGCCAAGTTCCAGAAGTCGATGCCGTGGCCGGGCGAGAACAGCACGCCCGAGTTCGGGGCGTACATGAACCAGCCGCCATCAGGGCCACCGCCGAACAGCCAGCTCGAGTTGAGGAACAGACCACCGCCCACGAAGGACCAGAAGCTGAAGGCGTTGATGCGGGGGAAGGCGACGTCGCGGGCCCCGATCTGCAAGGGCATCAGGTAGTTGGCAAAGGCGGCACCAATGGGCATGACCACCAGGAAGACCATGGTGGTGCCGTGCATGGTAAAGACCTGGTTGTAGAGCTCGGCCGACAGCAGCTTGCCCCGGGGGGCCCACAGCTGGGCGCGGATGAGCAATGCCTCGGAGCCGCCGATGATGAAGAAGAACATGGCGACGGCGCCGTACATGATGCCGATCTTCTTGTGATCGACGGTGAATAGCCACTGGCGCCAGGCGGCCTTGGGTTTCACCGGCCGCGACAACACCCCGAGCGGGTTGAAGTCGTTCGGCTGGTCGCCAGAAGGGAGGGCGAGGGGGCCGGGTTCAATGAGTGCCATGTGCGGGCTCCATGACGGGAAGGCGTGCCGTGACGACGGGGGGAGTGATCACTTGAGCGTGCTCAGGTAGGCGACGAGATCGTCGATCTGGGATTCGCTGAGGCCGAGATTGGGCATACCCCGGTACTGGCCCTGAGCGTTGGGCGTGTTGGCCGCCGGCTTCAGCTTCTCCGGGTTGCGTAGCCAGGACGCAAGCGTCGGCTTGTTGAGGTAGAACGGCGCGGGGTCCAGCCCGAACAACGCCTTACTCGGATTACCCATCAACGCCGGATCAGCCGTTTCCTTCGGAGTGGCGGGCAGGTTCGGGTCGGACGAACTGCTCGGTGAGTACAGGTTCTGGATGGAGCCGATGAACGTTCCTCGGGTGCCGAAGTGAGTGAGGTTGGGCGCCACACCGGAGACGAGCAGCGACTTCACGCCCTTGTCCGGGTCGGCGACCTTGGCGTCGTTGACGCCGTTGATCAGGTGGCACGACGAGCACAGCTGGCCCAGGAAGAGGGCCTTGCCCGCCTCGGCCTCCGAGCCCTTGGCCGGCTCGACCGCCGGCTTCAGCTGGTTCTTCACCCAGGCGTCGTAGTCCTCTTGGGACACGACCCGCACGATCATGCGCATGTTGGCGTGGGAGAGCCCGCAGAACTCCGTGCACTGACCCCGATACACGCCGATCTGGTTGGCCTCCAGCTTCCAGGGGTGGTGCTGTCCGGGCACCGCGTCGCGCTTGCCGTTGAGGGCAGGGATCCAAAAGCTGTGGATGACGTCGTTGGACGTGATCGACAGCTCGACCTGGGTGTTGACCGGGATCACCAGCTCCGTGGCGGTGGTGAGATCTCCGGTGCCGGTGTAGGTGCCGTCGTTGTTGAGGTCGTAGTGGTAGCCCCACCACCACTGCTGGCCGTACACCTCGACGTGCAGCGCTTTCGGGTCGGGCTGGTTGAGCTGGACCAGGGTGAGCACGGTGAAGACACCAACCACCAACAAGATGAGGGCGGGCAGCGCGGTCCAGCCGATCTCCCAGGCGGTGCGGCCGTGCACCTGCTCAGGCATGTGGTCCTCGGTCTCGACATCGCCCTTGTCCCGGAAGCGCCAGGCGATGAAGCCGATGACGACCATGACGATCACGCCGATGAGGAGGCCCAGGCCGAACACCCCGATGACCAGCTTCTGGATCTTGTCGGACCACTCGCCCTTGGGGCTGAGCGTCGTCAGCTGGTGACCGGCGTTGCCGAAGATGGCCGCCAGCACCATGGCCACGAACAGTGCGGCGATGACGATGACGATGACGCCGGCCAGAAATCTGGCGATCCGCCTACGGGTAGGCGACGAGGACATGGGGTCTCCTTGAGGGGCCATCAGCTTCCCTCACCAGCGGGCTGTTCCCGCCCCGGCTCCTGGTGGAGCCCGAACTCGCGTGGTCCCTTGACCGCCGCGACGATGCCGCCGAGGATGATGAGCAACCCGAGCACGAACAGGACCAGCACCGTGGCGGTCTTGGAGATGCGGGGTTTGATGGCGATGGCGATCGATCCAACCAGGACCATCACGCCGAGCAGGGCGAACACGACGACCGAGCTGTTCTTGGTGGGCAGCGTGAGCAGCACTCGTGAGAACCCGATGACCATGACGGCCACCAGCAACAGGGCCAAGACCGGCACGCGGAGCGGCTCGATCAGCTGCTGGTACAGCTCGAGGTTGACGCGATCGTCGCCGGTGGCCCGCTCGGCCCAGGAACGCAGCGTCCACACGACGAAGGCGGCGGCCAGCAGGCCTGCGCCAGCCAAGGCAAAACCCTTGCTGCTGATGGCCAGACCGATGAGGACGACAGCCACGCTGAAGGCGGCGATGACCGGCCAGTAGCTGGCCCCGATCGGCGCCCGGGTGAGCGGGGCGGTGTCGGTGTGAGCGACCTCGGCGAGCGCGGTGGCGTCGGCGTCGCGGAAGGCGGTGAGGAGGATCCCGATCACGCCCGAGACCACGGCGACACCCAGAAGAAAGGTGTAGGCGAGGTGGTCGCCCACGCTGCCCTTCCAGCCGACGCTGAGCGGGCCGATGACCCGGTTGATCAGCGAGTCACTGTCGTTGGAGGACAAGGCGGCCACGACCGCGCCGAACAGCGCGGCCGTAGAGAGGCCGATGTAGAAGCGGAAGCTGACGGTGATGGCGCGGGACTTCAACATGTCGACCTACTTGGTGACGAAGATGACGTACCAGATGAGCGCGTAGACCGCGACCATCGAGTGCCAGTAGAGAGCCGCGGCGGCGATGCCGTCGTAGTGGCGGCTGGTGAACTCCCCGGCCAGCGACCGGAAACCCATAAGGATGAGGAAGATCATGGCCACGATCGTCATGGCGATGTTGGCGCCGGTGAGGGCGTAGATCAGCACGCCCTGCTGGCTGTCCATGCTCAGTTTCATCAAAGAGAAGAGATAGCCGTATTCGACGAGGAAGGCGAAGGCGAGCAGCAACGTCACGCCGATGGCGAGGTAGGTATTCGTCCGGTCGTCGTTCTTGATGGCCGAGACCGCCCACTGCATCATCAGCGATGAGAGCAGCAGGGTGAACAGCATCATGTTCGGCTGCACCAGGGGCACGATGACCCCGGAGGGCAACCACGTGCCGACGTCGGCGATGAGCGTGGTCCGCACCGAGAGGTACACCCCGACCATCCCTACGAAGACCATGACGGTGGCGGCCGCCGCGAACGCGGTGCCGACCAGCAAGACGCGCGGCCGAGGGGCCGGCGGGGGCGGCGCCGCGCTGGGCAGCGCAGCGACCGGCTCGGTGAGGGTGGCGGCCATCAGGAAGCATCCTCCGACTCGGCGGCGTCGAGCAGGGGTTCGGCCGACTCGACCGGGGGCAGCACACCAAAGTTACCGGCGACGGGCGGGCTGGCGGTCGTCCACTCCAGACTCTGGCCCCGGCCCCATGCATCGTTGGCTGGTGCATCACCCTTGCCACCGAGCAGCGAGAGCCATACGAGCACCAGGGCGACGATGACCAGCGCGGTGCCGACGGCAGAGGTGCCGTTCAGGAACTTGGCGGCATCCGCCAGGCCGCTGGCCTTCAGGGCGAAGCCGTACACCAGCAGCGGGAGGCCGGCCACCAGTCCCCCGACCAGCCCGACGAGGGCGGCCAGGCGAGCCAGCGACTCCTTGGCGAAGCGGCCGAAGAGCTTGGGCGCCCAGAACGTGAGACCGGCTGAGGCACCCAGCGTCACGGCGGCCACCACCAGCAGGAACAAGCCACCGGCATAAGGGGGGAGGACGAAACCCTTCTCGGCCCACCCGGCTCCGTGCAGGTCGAACGGGCGAATCACGAACACGGCGCCGGCAGCCACCGACAACAGCAACAGGGCTGCCGCCCCGAAGGCGAACAGGAGGGGGCTCTGCACCGAGGGCTTGCCCGACTTGAGGGTCACGGCCCATCCGGCCACCGCGCCCAGTACCGGCAGGAGGATCAGAACGCCCATGCCCACGTACAGCGCCTGGTTCCACACGAGCGGATCGAACGCAGGCTGGGCGTAGGCGCCGAAGCTGAGGATGCCGAACGCGGCGATGGCCGTCATCATCACGCCTCGCTGGTTCTGGCGAACCCCCGCCATGGTCGCCACCACGTCGCTCACCACCCCCAGCACGGGGATGGCGATGACGTAGAGCTGGGGCACCCCGAAGATCCACCCCAGATGGGCGAACTGGTCGGCCGCGAACGCGGCACCGGTGCCGTAGTGGTGATCGAGGTAGAGGACCACCAGGTTGGCCAACACGGCCGGCAGCGTCAGCAGCCACAGGCTGGCGGCCACCACGACCGACCAGGAGAACAGTGGCACCCGGGTCAGCCACAGCCCCGGCGTGCGCATGGCGATCACCGTGGTCACAACGCAGACCGACGCGGTGAGCAGGGACACGAGGACGAGGGCGAAGGCGACGTAGAACAGATCGACGGCTTTGAACCCACCCCCATCGGGACCGCCGTTGATGGCGTAGGCCGCGATGAGCATGCCTGACCCGACCAGCCAGCCCCAGAAGGCGGCCGCGGCCGCACGCGGGAAGGCCACCGTGTTGGCCCCGACCTGCAGGGGGGTCAGGTACGTGGCCAGACCCAAGCAGACCGGGATGGCGAACAGGAACACACCGCCGACTCGGCCCAGCGTGAAGATCTGGTCGATCGAATCCTTGGGCAGGAAGTGGGAGGCCTGCTCGGCGTGGAAGAGCAGATCCAAGGTGAGGGCGCCCAGGCCGAACAGGCTGCCCAACACGAGGTAGGCGATGCCCAGGCCCTTGTGGTCACCCGTACCGATGAACCCCGCGAAGCCACCCGGATCATGGTCGGGGAGGCCGACGAACCGATCGGGTTCCGGGGGAGTGAGCTCGGCCACGGTGGCTGGTCTGGTTTCGGTGATCGCCATGTCAGTAAAGGGATGACCTCGTCGTCAACACGGGCCTCGCAGGCTGGCCGGAGGTGGGATCACCCCCGGCTCGATGCAGCACGCTGACGCCTGAAAAGGAACGAACACGGACAATACACATCCGGTGCCGGTCGGCAGAAACCCCAGGCCCGACGAGGACTCGGCGCCACTGGACAGGGTCAGAGGCCATACCGAACCAGGACATCGATCGCCATGGCCGCAAAGAGCAGCGTGATGTACGTGATCGAGTAGGTGAACAACCGCATGGCGGCTCTCGAGGACTCGGTCCGCAACACCACCACCGCGAGCCAGGTGAACCCGGCCCCGAGGGCGACCGCGGCCGCGTCGTACACCAGGCCCATCCCCGCCACCGGGGCGAACAGCAGGCTCATTGCCCAGACCACGACGGTGTAAGACAGGATCCGCACCGCCGTGGTATGGAGGCTCGCCACCGAAGGGAGCATGGGCACATCAGCGGCGGCGTAGTCGTCCTTGTAGCGGATGGCGAGGGCCCAGAAGTGGGGCGGTGTCCAGAAGAACATGACGCCGAACAGCACCACGGGGGCCCAAGCCAGCTGCCCGGTGACCGCTGACCACCCGATGAGCACGGGGGCTGCCCCGGCCGCCCCGCCGATCACGATGTTCTGCGTCGACGTGCGCTTCAGCCACAT
>DHIQ01000142.1:5803-6045 GCA_002403895.1 Candidatus Neomicrothrix sp. UBA4742 | reverse complement strand
CGTGTACACGAACACGTAGAAGAGGCACGCAGAGACGGCCAGCACCGCGCTGAGCGGGTTGACCAGCGTCCACAGCCAGACAAAGGCGATGATCTCGATGGCCACGGCAAAGATGAGGGCGTTGCGGGGTTCGAGCACCCCGGTCACCAGCGGGCGGTTGCGGGTGCGCTTCATGATGGCGTCGATGTCGCGATCGACGTACATGTTCACCGCGTTGGCCCCACCAGCCGCCAACGTCCCGC
>DHIQ01000142.1:0-5549 GCA_002403895.1 Candidatus Neomicrothrix sp. UBA4742 | reverse complement strand
GTCGTGACGAGCAGCAGCTCGATGATGCGCGGCTTCGTCAGGGCGACATATCCGGCGACGCGAACGCGCAGGGGGGGACGCATCGTCAGGGCCATCGACTGCCGATCGTAGGCGCCTCGACAGGCGGGTGAACAATCGTACGGACCGCTCAAGGCAGCTCGTACACTCCCGGATTGTGCGCGTCGGCGTGGTGATCCTTCCTGCGGTGTCGTGGCCCGAGGGCGCACCGATCTGGCAGCGGGCCGAGGAGCTCGGCGCCGACACGGCCTGGACCTATGACCACCTCACCTGGCGGGACCTCCGAGATGGTCCGTGGTTCGCGGCCGTGCCCCTGTTAGCTGCCGCCTCGCAGGTCACCACCACGATGCGACTGGGCACCCTGGTGACGTCGCCGAACTTCCGTCACCCGGTGACCTTGGCCAAGGAAGCCATGACCCTCGACGATCTCTCTCAGGGCCGGATCACGCTGGGGATCGGCGCAGGAGGCAGCGGGTGGGACGCGTCGGCCACCGGTCAGCTGCGCTGGTCCCCGGCCGAGCGATCCGCCCGCTTCGCCGAGTTCGTCGACCACCTGGACCGCCTGCTCGTCGAACCCGCCGTCGACCGCCTGGAAGGCGCCTTCTACCGGGCCGTCGACGCCCGGGCGGTCCCGGGGTGCGTGCAGCGGCCGCGTGTGCCCTTCGCCATCGCCGGTGCCGGCCCCCGGTCCATCGAGGTGGCGGCCCGTCACGGCCAGCTGTGGGTGACCTTCGGTCACCCGGCCAGAGCCGAAGAGCAATCACCGACCGACTGCGTGGCCGCCGCCCGCGCCCAGGTGGCGTTGCTCGAACGGGCCTGCGAGCGCGTCGGGCGCGACCCGGCATCGATCGATCGGCTCTACCTCCAGGGCCTCACGACCGAGCCGTGGCTCGAGTCCGTCGAAGCGTTCCGGGATCTGGCCGGCACCTATGCCGACCTCGGCTTCACCGACCTCGCCCTGCACTGGCCCCGGGTGGAGCCGCCCTTCGTCGCCGACCCCGCGGTGTTCGAGGCGATCCTGGCCGAGGCCAACGCATCCGAAGGCAGCTGAACCCCGGTATCGCCCTGCACCGAACCGGTGACGGATCTCGGCTAGGAAGACAGGCCATGGGACAGCGACCGCGTTCAATGACGGCGTTGAGCATGGTCGTCGTCCTCGGCCTCGCCCTCGCGGTGTCGGTGGCGGCCTGCGGGAGCACGTCCTCGTCCACCGCATCGGGCGATACCCCCGTCACGACCGGGGATCCGTCCATCGCGGCCGGGCGGGCGTACCCCTTCACCCGCACGACCGTGACCCTGGTCGACCCGACCCGGCCGACCGAGGCCGGAACGAAGACTCCTGAGCATCCGGGGCGCACCCTGGTGACCGACGTCTACGTGCCCGAGGGCCCGGGCCCCTTCCCGCTGGTGCTGTTCGCCCACGGCCTGGGGGGCAACCCCAACAAGGTGGTCGGGCTGTTGTCGGCGTGGGCCAAGGCCGGCTATGTCGTGGCCGCCCCTGCCTTCCCGGTCACCAACGACACTGTCCCTGGCCAGGATGGCAACTGGCGCAACGTGGCGGCTCAGCCCGGTGACGTTTCCTTCGTCCTCGACACGCTCCTGGGTACGGGCGGCGACGCCGTCGGCCTGAGCACCCTCGACGCCAACCTCGGTGACGGCAACGGGCCGCGGCTGTCGGAGCGGGTGGACCATGATCGCATCGGCGTCAGCGGCCACTCGCTGGGCGGCGCCACCACCTATGGCGTCGCCTTCAACACGTGCTGTCGAGACCCTCGGGTCAAGTCCGCCGAGGTCCTCTCCGGCGGGGAGCTGCCGGTCGGGGTGCCGCCGGGCGGCGAGTTCCAGATGGATGGCCACCTGCCGTTGCTGATCATGCACGGCGAGAAGGACGGGTCGTTCAACTACCACCTGCCCACCGACGTCTACGCCTCGGCCAAGCCGCCGGTCTGGTTCGTGACCCTGGTCGGGGGCAGCCACTCCCCGCCGTATGAGGATGAACCCAGCCCATGGGACGACGCGGTGATGACGATCACGGCCGACTTCTGGGATGCGACCATCGGGAACGTCCCCGCCGCCATGGCTCGATTCGAGGCCGATGCCGTCGTGCCCAACCTCACCACCCTCCAGCACAAGCCGGGCTGACCGCCGGGGCGCCGGTACCGGTCCGGCGACGGCGGGTGATTGGGGAAGCCCCCGACGCCAGCCGTACCATCGAGGCGTGCGTCTCCCGCCTGTCACGCCCCGCACGTACCGGCGCATCACCCTGGTGACGGTGGTGATGCTGGCCATTCTCGTCGTCACCGGCGCCGCGGTCCGGCTCACAAGCTCGGGTCTGGGGTGTTCGAACTGGCCCTCGTGCACCGAGACCCATTTTGTCTCGGTCAGCGGGTTCCACAGCCAGATCGAGCAGATCAACCGCCTCTTCACTGGGGTCCTCTCGACGGTGGCCGTGACGGCCGCCGTAGTCGGCTCGTTCGCCCGCGTACCCCGACGGCGGGACCTCACCTGGTGGTCCCTCGGGCTGGTCGTGGGCGTCCTGGGCAACAGCGTCCTCGGCGGGATCGCCGTCCTGACGCACCTCTCGGCGCCCATTGTCATGGGCCACTTCCTCCTCGCGGCGGTGCTGATCTGGAACGCCGTGGTGCTCCACGATCGGGCGGGACATGCCGATGATTCCCCAGCCCTCACCGCCCCACCCCGGGCACGAATCCTCGGGCGGGTGACGGTGACCCTGGCCGCCGCAGTCCTCTTCACCGGCACCATCGTGACCGGCACGGGTCCCCACGGCGGGGACGAAAACGTCGCTCGCTTGCCGTTCATGGTCGAGGACGTGGCCCGCATCCACAGCCTCACCGCCTGGGCCTTCCTGGCCGTGACCATCGCCTTCGGATGGGTCCTCTATCGCCACGGGGCAACAAGACAAGCGTTCCGCCGCCTGCGCTGGCTGGTCCTGGTCGTCGTGGCCCAGGGCGCGCTCGGCTACACGCAGTATTTCCTCGGAGTTCCTCCGGGCCTCGTGGCCCTCCACGTGGCCGGCTCGGTGGCCGTGTGGGTGGCCACCCTGGTCACTTACCTCGGCCTCTTCTCGTATCCGGCCGAGATCGTGGACGACGACGTGGCCGCCACGGTGACGACGGCCACCGGTGGCGAGCACGTGACCACCGCGGTCCGATGAGCGACACTTTCGCTATGCAAGCCGCCGCGCCGATGGCCCCCAGCCCGGTTGAGGTCGAGGAACCCACCGATGACACGTCGACCGAGTCGGACCGGCCGTGGGTGGTGTTGGTGTGGAACGACCCCATCAACTTGATGGACTACGTCACCTTCGTGTTCCAAAAGCTGTTCGGCTACAGCCTCGAGAAAGCCACCCGGCTCATGCTCGATGTCCACGAGAAGGGTCGGGCGACGGTGTCCACCGGCACCCGGGAGAAGGCTGAGCTCGACGTGTTCCGGCTCCACGAGCACGGCCTGTGGGCCACCATGCAGAAGGACTGAGGACCGCACCCATGCCGGGAGGAATCGGATGGACCGGCCGTTGGGGCATCCGCCCCGTGGTCGAGCGCGTCGACGGTGGCTACCGGGTCAACCTGGGGCGGATCGAACGCCAGGTGTTGGTGCAGTCGTTCGGCAACCTGCGGGTGCTGCTGGCCAACAAGGACCCCGCCACCCGTCGGTTGTTCCCCACCGCCTACGTCGACCAGCCCGAGCTGGAAGCGGAGTTCCGGGGACTGGTGGGCGACGACCTCGTCCGCTCCCAACTCGAGGCCCTCGACCTGGTCGAGCGCACCATCGACGGATCCACCGTGGATCGCGACGAACTCGAGGCCTGGATGCGGGCCATCAACTCGGTGCGGCTGGTCATCGGCACGCGCCTGGATATCGGCGAGGAGGCGTTCGAGGTGGAACCCGACGACCCCGACCTCCCGCTCTACGCGGTCTACGACTTCTTGAGCTCCCTGCTGGCCGTCATCGTCGACGTGCTCGCCCATGACGCCGGTTGACGCTGATCAGTGGCACGCCTTGACCGAGTCGTCGAACGCTTTGGTGAACGTGGCTTGGACCGCGGGGTCCTTGCTAGCGACATCGTCGAGCGTGACGCGGTTGACGACCCCGTTCCCCACGCACTTCACCAGATCCTCCGGGGCCTTCTGCTGGAAACCCTCGCGGTCGACATCGAGCCGGATGGCCAGCAGCTCCATGGCCTCAGGTGAGCGGTCGGTGCCGACCACCCTGGCGTCGGCACCCGGGTCGCAGGCGTTGAGATCGACCACGTCACCGTCGCGCTTGAGCCGCGCCGGCTGACCGGTGCCCTTGTCGGCCCAGGCCCGAAGCAATGTCTCCATCTGAGCCGTGTCGGCCGGGGTCTTGCCCTGGTACCGGGCTCGCACACACACCTCATCGTTGGCTTTGCCATACGTCACGTAGGAATCGCCACCCCACCCGTCCACTGCCTTGAGCGCGTCGTGCACATCGAGGCGTCGGGCCAACATCAGGTACCAGGTGGCCGCGCCGAAGTCGCCGTCGTCCAGCCAGGTCTCACCCGGAGCCAGCTCGGGCGCGACTACCGGGGCCACACTGTTGGCGTCGAGGTAGGTAAACAGGTCGAGCACTGCCGCCTCGCTGGCGGGGGGATTGCGTAGCGCGGCGTCGACCCCGGCGTTGCCCCCTTTGGCTTTGAGGGCCGCCGCGAACGGAGGCCCCACCGTGTACGGGGCGGTGAAGGTGGCCACCAGGATGGGGGGAGCCTTGTCGTAGCCGGCGCTGTGTCCCTGCGCCTTGTCCTCGTCCTTGTAGGCCGTGCGATCGGCGTCGGACATAGCCTTGAGGTAGGAGTCCTGGACCCCTACCGCGTCACCTTCGACCAGGGCTCGGAATGCCGTCTTCTGCCCATCGGTCGTCAGCTTCTTCTCGGTCGCCTCGAGGTCGAAGTGCTGGTCCTGCAAGGCATGGGTGAGTTCGTGGGCCAGCGTCACTCGCAGCGCGGGAGTCATTTCGGTCCCGCGGACGCGAACCTTCTTGGTCTTCGACGAGTAGTAGGCCAGCGTGGCCCCGCCCGACAGATTGTTCTGCTCTTTGAACAGATCGACGCCGCCGTCGATCAGACCCAACGCCCGAAACGACGCCGTCTCGTTGTCAATCTTGCGACGCTCCTCGTCGCTCAGGTCAGCGGCAGACGAGGTGACCTCGGCCTTGAAGTCGTCTTCGGAAAGGAACTCGATCTCCACCGGATGTTTGTAGGTGAGCCCGCGCTCCTTCTCGTCGAAGGCGACGATCTCGGTGACTCGACTGTCCCACTGCTTCGGATAGGTCGGGCCCGAGTGGCGCGTCCGGACGAACAGCACCCCGGTGATGGTGATGAGCACCACCGCCACCGCGCCGATGGCCAACAGCACCGGGATGGGGGCCCGGGTACGGGCGGCGGGCGGGAGGGCCCCGGGGGGCGGCCACGAGCCGGCGGGGGGGGGGGGGCCCGACGGCGGGCCGGCCCGAGGGCCGCCCCGCGGACCCGGCGGCGCCCCCCAGACCGGGGG
>DHIQ01000023.1:24334-30379 GCA_002403895.1 Candidatus Neomicrothrix sp. UBA4742 | reverse complement strand
TCTGCCGGTTCTATCGCTTGTCACCAGGCGGTGTCGGGCGCTTCCGGGATACCTCGCTAGGGCGATCGGCAACTTTCGTTGCTCACCAGTAGACGGACTCGACCGTTGTCTCCTGCGCTGGTCCGGGTCAACTAGGGGGTGACGCGTCCCCGAGCTTCAGACCCTGGTGCATCTCGGAGGTCAGCTTGTGGATCTCCACCGTGAGCCGGGTGTTCTCCTGCAGCAGCGTCTGTTGCACGGTGAAGTCATGTTCAGCCTTCGCCGCGGCCAGATCGGCTGCTCGGTTCTGGCCGATCATGACGAAGGTCGACAGGAAAATCGCCTCCAGGGACACGACCAAGGTGAGGAGGCCGAACGGGTAGGGGTCGCCCTTGAGGAGATAGCCGAGAGCGACGATCCACAAGGCGAAGAACACGACGTGGATGTAGACGAAGGTCATCGAGCCCGCGAACGCGGTGATCGCGTCGGCCACCCGGAGCGAGCGGCTCTCCATGCGCTGGTCCTGCACCTGCTTCAACGCCGGGTGGGTCATGGCCACAGCAACTCCGATCGTGTGGGCTACGCGAGAGAGGGTCGGCCGATCGACCAACGCGCGATGGATTGGACTGTTCCACATCGCCGAGGAGCAGACGGGGACCCGCCCGAGAGACAACCCTGGGCGGTTCTCCCGAGCCTCGAGCCCCCGATCGGACGCGGCGTACTTCGCACAGTTCTCCCCAACCCGTCCTCGCCGCCGAGGCGATCACCTCTGCCGGGTCCTCGCGTCGAAAAGCTTGCGGTGCCGAGGGGAACTGCCGACAGTGTGTGGATGACCGACACGGGTTGGCGAGTCCTGCTCCTGGGAGCGGCGGTAGTTAGCACAGCCGTCCCCTACATCTACTGGCGGTTGCTCTGGTGGCGGGTCTTCAACCGGGACAATCCGCCCATTGACATCGTGGATCAGTACTACAGGTGGGTCGGAACGGTCGTGCTCATCGTGGCGCTACCCGTCATGCTCCTGGTCATGGCCGTCTCGTCGCCGCCGTCGGCTTGAAGATGACCGGCAGTCTGACCTTCACCTGCGCAACTCTGCTCAATTCTCCCCAGCCGGACCTCGCCAGCGAGGCGAGTACATCTGCCGGATAGCGCTCGTGTCACGACGTGCCTTAGTCGCCGCGTCGTCCAGCGATCCAGAACAACGCGGCGAATGGGACGGCCACCAGGAGCCACACGAAGCCCGCGGCCACACCGGTGAAGACTCCCATAAGCCCGATGGCCGCCGAACCGAGGGCGACCACCAAGGCTGCCGACGCTAGAACCCGCCAGGCGAACCACCTCGGCCGAAACACAGGTGGCGCCGCGGTATCGCGTTCCGCCTCGCCCTCAAGATCCTCTGGGTCAATAGGTAGCACCAGGCTCTCGCGCAGCTGGTCAGCCTCCGGACCGGTGAGCGCGAAGTTGCCGAGCGCCGGAAGCGCCGTCAGGACGGTGGTCGCCGACTCGAAGTCGGGCGCTCGGACGCTCACCGCCAAACGTGGATCATCCAACACGAGGTACCGGGGAGGAACAGGACCAGTGCGTCCCTCGATTCGCGCGTAGCGCAGCGCCTCAGCCGCCTGCTCAGCCGCGGCGTATGAACCGACGAAGACCAAGACCCAGTCCTCGGGGCCGAGCTGGGGATGGCCGCCCTCATCGAGGCTCCCGCCCAGAAGGGACCAGAGCGCCGAGCCGATTCGACCTTCCCATGCCATCGGCTCAGCATCTCACCAGCGATCAGTCCAGCGACGTACTTCGCTGCCTTTTCCCCAGCCCGACCTCTCCGGCGAGGCGATGACGTCTGCCGGTACTCACGCACCCAGGATGATGTCTCCTTCGGCTACGTCGTCCTTGGTGAGCGCCGTGAGGAGTAGGCCGACCGTCCGGATGTCCACGCTGCCGTTGGTGCGGATCATCTCGATGCCCCGACACGTAGCCGTCGTTCGTGCTTGGCCGTGGTGGACGACAAGCTCGTCGCCAGTCCGAACTTCGCCCTGTTCGGTCAGACCGGCAGCCATGAGACCTCTTCCGGTGATGGTGAACACGGCGGTGACCCGGAAGCGAAACGGAAGGTGGTCGTCAGACACGCCTTCGATACTCGCAGGAGAGCCGGGGTCCGGCCGATGATCGGCGGCGTACTTCACGCACTTCTCCCCAGCCCGGCTACCTCGTCGAGGCGAGTACCTCTGCCGGTGATCGCTCGTTCGTGCCGACACCCATCCCAGGATGGTCGGAGTGTTGGGTCCGCCGACCCCACCTGCGTCGAACTTCTCACCAGTGACTCCTGAGCACAGGGGTACGCCAGGCACTGGCGGCATCTCGTGAAGGGGCAGTTCCTTCGGCTCGGGACAAGGGGGGACACGATCGGTGCGCCGGCGGGCCCTACGCTCGTCGTCATGCACAACCGCACGCGCGTCTGGCATCGCCGCGCCCGTAGTCGTTTCCGCCGGACGCGCCGGGCATCGGTGGCGGTGGCGCTGGTGGGGCTTGCGTTGCTGGGCGGGTGCTCGAGGCGGGGTTCCTCCTCGGGATCGGCATCGTCCGACGGGGCGGGGTCCGATGCGGCTGGGTCGGCATCGACGATCGGGTCGGTGGCCGCGCTCCAGGTCGCCCCGGTGTCGTGGAAGCTGCCGCAGCCGATGAGCGGCCTCGTGGCGGTGGCGGTCGGCGATCGTGTCCTGGTCTATAGCGGCCTGGACGCGCAGCGGAGTTCTCTCGGCGCGGTGTGGACCATAGACCCATCCAACGGGGCGACCGTTCGCAGCGGACAACTGCCGCACCGGGTCCATGACGCGGCCGGGGTCGTCATCGGGGGGCACGCGCTACTGCTCGGCGGAGGGGAGCAGGAGCGCGCGACGGCCGATGTGGTCGACGTGAGCGCAGCACCGCCCGAGGTGGTCGGTGCCCTGGGCGTGCCCCGCTCGGATCTTGCCGCGGTGACTGTGGGTGACCGCATCGTCGTGGCTGGGGGCTACGACGGCCAGCAGATCACCGCGCCGGTGCTGGTCGGTGGCGGCCCCGATTCGCTTGCACCGCTGGTCGACCTGATCGACCCGGTGCGCTATGGGGCCATGGCAGCTGTCGATGACCGCGTGTACGTCTTCGGTGGTCGGGTCCACTCAGCCTCCGGCGACCACCAGATAGACACGATCCAACAGATCGACCTGTCGTCAGGTCAGGTCACCGCCGTCGGCCATCTTCCCCAGCCGGCTGGTCACCAAGCCGCCGTCACTATCGACGGTGCCGTGTACCTGTTCGGGGGGCGCGTCGGGGCGCCCACGTCGGCTCCGCACAGCAGTGTGATCTGGCGCTTCGACCCGACGACCGGCCAAGTGACCGTGGCCGGCCAGCTGCCGACTGCGGTCTCTGACTTGGCCGCCGTGACCAGCGGTGGGACGACGTGGCTCTTGGGTGGGGAACTGGCCTCGGACGCCGCGAGCGCGGCAGTGCTCGAAGTGCGCTCGGACGACTGAGGTCGGGTCGACCGGTCAGCGCATGTTGCCGGTGTGTCCCAGCGAGTAGCTGCCGGGCTGAGGCCACACGGTCAGGCCGTGGGGCCCCTGCCCGACCGGGATGCGCGCCAGCAGCACACCTTTCACGGTGTCGAACACGTACACCTCGCTGTCGTAGCGGCCGCTCAACCAGAGCTGCGACCCGTCGGGGGTGAGGTTGCCCATGTCGGGACTCCCCCCGCCGGGCACGTCCCAGGTGGCGATCACCTGGTTCGTGGCGAAATCCAGGACTGACACGCTGCCTGGGCCGCGGCGCTTGCCAGCAGTGGAGTTGGAGCCCCGGTTGGCGACGTAGAGCTTGGTGCCGTCGCGGCTGGGGTACAGCCCGTGGGCGCCCACCCCGGTCGGGACGAACCCCGTTTGGGTGAAGCGGCCCCCGTCGATGATGTGCACGCCGTTGGCCATCATGTCGGCGACGTAGAAGGTTACGCCGTCGGGGGCCACCCGCACATCTTGGGGCATGGCGGAGACGCCCCCAAGGTCGAGCATTCCGATCACACGGTGACCGACCACGTCGACTTTCGCGACCTTGCCCGAGAACTCGCACGTAACTAGCGCATAGGACCCGTCGCCGGCGTAGTCGAGGTGGTTGATTCCACCACACTCGGGCACCGAGAGGGAGCCCGTGAGCGCCATCGTGTGGGGGTCGCGGTAGTCGAGCCGCTGTAACTTCTCGGCCACGACCACCGCGGAGGAGCCATCGGGCGTGAAGTACAGGTTGTAGGGATCCTCGACGCGGAGCGGCGTGCCGGACCGACCCGTGGCGGCGTCGATGGGGATGAGCGTGTTACCTCGGTTGTTGAGCACCCAGAGGGTCCTGAGGTCGTAGGAAGGGACGATGTGCTGGGGCTCACCGGGGGAAGGGAAGCGAGTGATCTCCCGCTGGGACGCCGCATCGATCACCCGGACGTCGTCGGACAGACTGTCAGGCACATAGACCCGCACCGGGAGATCGGCGAACGCCGGGTTGAGATGGTCGGCGGTCTGGCCCGCGTAGACGCCAGGACCGCCATCCGCTGTGGCCGACGACGGCCCCGAGCCCGGTTCGGCCGAAGCCTGTGTATCCGACGACGCGCGGGGGCCGCTCGAACCACACCCCGCCAACGCCAGAACGGTGACGGTGACCCACAGCACTACGGAACGCGAGAAGCCCAATCCACGACGACCGCTGCCCAGCGACGGGAACACCGGACGACCATACAGGCGTCAGCGATACGGGGGTCAGAGCCTCCGATGCCACGACCGCCCCTAAGCGAACGCTCCGGCCCCGCCCCGACACAACGGCGTACCTCGCTCACTTCTCCACACCTCGAGCTGGCTGAAACAGCGAGCAACTGTGCCGGATCTCCCCATCACGAGGGTCGAGGACCGGCTAGAACAACAGGACTCGTGCGTCGTTGTTGGACGACGCTCCCGACGAAGGAGACGTTATGTCCAAGATCGTCATCACCCACAGCGTCGTCGACGCTGACAACTGGCTGCGGTTCAAGGCCGAGCGTGCTGGCGCCATTGCTGGCATGGGCGGCACCAATGTGGTGGACCACGTGGCGCACGATGGAAGCAACTCCGTCGCAATCACTGCCGACACCGATGATGTGGCGGCGCTGATGGATGCCATCTCGTCGCCACCACCGGAGCTCGGGGCCGCCATGGAAAGGCACGGCGTCATCCCGCCCTTGACGGTCTACGTCGAGAAATAGACCGTCCGCTGATTGGCGGAGATTGCACCGCACGAAAGTGATCGACAGGAATCGCTTCCGTCGGTGACTGCACCGCCGCGCCCTAGATACATGGGACCAGAGTCAGGCTGAGGATCGAGCCGCGTCGAGACGGTTCCCCGAACGCCCCCTCGACGGGCACGTCATGCACGACGGCGTACTTCAGGTCACTTCTTCCCAGCCCAACCCCGCCGACGGTTCGGTGTGACTGCCGGGATTCCCCCTCGTCGGCGGACCGGCTGGCATATTCTGGAGGTTGTGATCAAGGAGTTCCGAGCCACCATGCAGAAGAGTCCAAGCAAAGGTGGATGGACCTACGTCGTGATGCCCGATTCAGTCGAGTTCTTTGGGACGAGGGGCCTCGTCAAGGTGCGAGGCACCGTGGACGGCCACCCGTTCCAGAGTTCGTTCATGGCGATGGGTGATGGCACCCACAAGCTGCCGATCAAAGCCCAGCTTCGGAAGGCGATCGGGAAGGGCCAGGGCGAAGCCGTGACGGTGCGCCTCAGAAGAACGACTTTCTCAGTGAGCTTGGGCAGCAGCGGCCGAACCAGGATCGGGCCACCGGTACCCGAGTAACTCCACTCAGTTCTCCCCAGCCCGACCTCACCGCAGAGGCGGCGTGTATCCCTGCCGGGATGCGCTCGCTCGCACACAGGACGGACACGTCCCGATCCGCCGCTCAAAGGTCACGCTCGAGACCCAGGTCGAGGTCGTCCAGCGGCTCTGGTGTGGGTCGACCGTCGAGGGCTTCGATGTCGGCGATGAGGCGGCGGCGTTCTGTGGCGCCGATGCCCCAG
>DHIQ01000023.1:15367-24171 GCA_002403895.1 Candidatus Neomicrothrix sp. UBA4742 | reverse complement strand
GGCCGCGGCTGAGAGCGACGTAGCCGGCTTCTCGGTAGAGGTCGTCGGTGCCGAGCACGAGGCTGCGGTCGACCGTCGCCCCTTGGGCTTTGTGGATCGTGGTGGCGTACCCGTGGGCGATGTGGCCGGCGTCGAGGTACTCGGTGGGCAGCGTGCGCACGCCGCCGGCCATGCGCACCCGCATGGTTCTGTGGTCTCCATCGACTCGGTCGATGGTTCCTCGGTCGCCATTGCGAACGTCGAGGCGATAGTCGTTCCAGAGGCAGATGATCTCGTCACCGGCTTGGTAGTGGCGCTCCTCAATCTCCAACTCGGGGCCGCGCACAATGCCTGCAGCTTCGAGGTGGAGACGTGCCCGGCCGTTGAGGTCGTCGACATCGCTTCGTCGGATGGCCAGCATCACGACCTGCTCGTCGCCCTGGCGTGCGGCCCACCAATCGTCGACCATGGTCTGGCGGACGTCGATACCGTTCGGTCCGGTGATCAGTCGCCCGTGCGCCTCGAAGGCGTCGAGGGCCCGTTCGACGTCGCCGGATCGCAGTTCGTACAGCGCCTGGCGTTCCCACTCGTCGCGCTGGCGACGGTTCTCGGCGAGCGTGATCGGGTCGAGGAGCTGGCTCAGCGCGTTGAGCATCCCGCCGGCTTCGATTTCCGGGAGTTGGCGAGGATCGCCGACCAGCACGACCTTCGCCCCGACCGTCTGCGCTGCGTCGAGGATCGGCGCGAGTCGCCGAGTGCCGGCCATCCGGCTGATGCGCAGAAGCTGAGCGGCTTCGGTGATCGTCAGCAACTCGGGGCATTCATCCAGTGCCATCGTGGCCTCCAGGGTCAGGACGGCTCGCGAATCGCACCGTCCCTTACCTAACCCACCCCCAGCGGGCCGATCGTCGCGCGATTTCTACGGATTGAGACCGATGTCACATGACTCGCGCCTTTCACGCAGCCCGCGCACGAGTCGTGGTGACCTCAGTCTCGCTGGAGGGGTGACGGAAGCGCTGAGCTCGGCGTATCCTCTTGTGTCTCGCAGCGAAGGAGGAAGAGCCGTGTCGGACAGCAGCGCCACACAGAAGCCGAGCCCTTCAGCGTCGGCCACCATCGCCGAGATCATTCGCGATGTCGAGCCCATGGGCGACCTGAGCCGATTCGTCATCGAGGATCTGACCCCCGAGGACGAGGACGAGTTCTTCAGCATCCTTGAGACCGCCTGACTGAATGGCCTCAGTCGTAGTCGTCGACACGATGATCGCGAGCGCGTGGCTGGGAGTCCGTCATTCCAGCGCAAGGCCCGTTGGGCACCGATACTCGAACCAGCCGTGTGGGTGCTTCCGTTCACGGTGGTGGCCGAGATGCGGTTCGGAGCCGAGGTCGCCGGTTGGGGAGCACGACGGCGCACCGTCCTCGATCGACTCATCGCCCGAGCCGGCGTGGTTCCTCCCCTGACCGAGGTGACCGATGCCTACGTCGAGCTTCGGACGTGGTGCGTACGTGCCGGTCACGGTCTCGGCGCCAAGGATCACGAGGCTGATCGGTGGGTCGCCGCCGTGGCGATCGCCGGGAAGCTGCGGCTCGCCTCCGAGGACTCGATCTTCGAGGGCATTCCCACCATCCAACTGATCGATCCCGACGGGGACGCTGACGAGCACTGACTCGATCGCCCGGCGGGGCGTTCCGACGGGTCGGACCGACCACTTCCGTGTGGTGCGTGACCGGGTCCCGTCCATTGCGAGGCGTTCGAACTCGGTCCCTGACGTCGGCACGGCCCGACTCATCCCTACTCCATCCCTACAACTGCACGAAACGGCCCGGCGTCGGGTGTGTCCGGTCGGACGGTCGGCCCGAATATGTGCAGGTCAGCGGCATTTTCCGATACCAGACGGATCGAGCGATCAGAGCTTCGACATCTTCGAGGGCACCGAGCAGATCCAGCAGCTGGTGATCGCCCGGGCCATCACCGGCCTGCGGGTCGAGTAGCCCTACCAGCGGTTTCGTCGAGTTGAGAGGCCCGCCGACGGTGGCGGGCCGCTTGCGTTTTCAGACAGCGTTCCGGGAGAGTCCATGCCCAATTCCCGACGGACATCGATCGGCTCCCGGATGGGCGGTCGTGCGGGCATGGAGCCATGGATCCGCGTTCTCAGTCATGGGGTTGGCGATTGATCATCGTGACTCCGTCCAATCGGGTCGCAGCGGCACCGGGGTCGTGGCGTCGGATCTCGTGGCAAGAACTTGGAACACCGAACACGAGTTGTGTTCGAAGCTCAGGGCGCTGGCGGCGAGGTACAACCGCCAGACTTGGGCACGTCCCGGGCCTACCAGGCGAACGGCCTCGTCCCAGTTGTCCTCAAGGTTTGAGAGCCATTGGCGAAGGGTGAGGCTGTAGTGCCAGCGAAGACTCTCCATGTGCTGGGCTTCGAAGCCGGCTTCCTGCATCACCGATATGACGACGCCGACCTCGTGCAGCTCCCCGTCCGGGAAGACGTACCGCTTCATCAGCGGGCTCTCGATTCGTGACCCCCACGAGGCTCCGAGTGCCGTCGCCACGCGCCGCGCCGACGCCCTGCATCGCCCGACCGGTGTCGGCTGCTCGTGTTCGCCAGGGCGTGCGATTCCGTGGTTCAGGAGCCGGCCGTTCGGGGTCAAAAGCTCGAAGAGGTGGTGAAAGTAGGTGGCGAGCTGCGAGCGGCCGACGTGTTCGAACATGCCGATCGAGCTGATCGCGTCGAACGGGCCGCGTCGGATCTCGCGGTAATCCTCGAGACGGATCTCGATGCGGTCAGCGAGGCCGGCCTCGGCAACCCGGCGAGACGCGTACTCGAACTGTCGGCGCGAGATGGTGACCCCCACCGCTGTCACCCCGTGGTTGCGGGCCGCGTGAAGAACCATGCCGCCCCAGCCGCATCCGACATCGAGAAGCCGCATGCCGGGGCACAGGCCGAGCTTGGCGCAGATGAGCTCGTACTTTCGCGCCTGCGCCTTCTCCAGGCTGTCGGTGGGCTCGTGGAACAACGCGCACGAATAGGTCATCGAGGGCCCAAGCAGCAGCTCGTAGAAGTCGTTCGAGACGTCGTAGTGGTGCGAGATCGCGGCCGCGTCTCGACGACGCGAGTGGAGGTGGCCCCGCAGGGCGATCTCCTCTGCGGGGGGAGTGATCGGCTTCAGTGACTGCAGGTCGGCCGCGCGGAGCAAATGGGTGAGCACGGACGCCGTCAGACGGACGTCCTGGGAGAAGCCGAGCTCGAGCACCGAGAAAAGATCGCCCTCGACATCGAGATCGCCAGCGACGAAGGCTCGCACTACGCCGAGCTCACTTGGGCGTTGCACCACCCGGGCCAGCGCGTCGCGTGAACGGATGACGATGGTCGCGGCCGCATCAGTAGGACCGGCTCGGCCCCCATCGAATGACTTGACCGCGATGTCGTCGAGCCCGAGCAGGGCATGGATTGTTGTCGCCAACGATCGCGCGCTGGTCGGCCGCCGATCGTGGCGCATCGATCGAGATGCAGCCTGGTCATCTGAAGCCTCGGCCGATTGATCCTCAGCGTGCCGGTGGACATCCGAGGTGGTCATAGATTCACCCTCTCCCTTGGCGGGCAGCGGGGGTGAATGACCAGGCGCCAGACTCCTACGCTGTCACGTCAGTATCAGACGACGCGGCGGTAGGAGCCATCAGCCGCTTGGCGGTTCGGGCGAGCTCCATCGCCCTGGATACCGTATAGCAAACCGCTGGCCCGAACTGGCTCGTGATTGGCTCGGGTCGCGAACGGCCCGGTCCAGTCTTCCGGCCCTCACTGTTGGATGACCCCGCGGTGACGGTCCTCGTGAAGCGGCGTGGCGAGAGGGTTGAGGCGGGTGCGGTCTGGCACACCTGAGGGTTCAGCGGCACACCTTCACGTCGATGGTGGCGGTCCACGGGTCCATCTGACGGATGGCGCCGGCCACCCGTACCCCGATCATCTCCCGGTGGGCGGCGTCGAGGTCGGCCTCGACCGCCACCGTGACCTTCATACGCTGACCGTCGCGCACGACCGAGGCTGAGATGGCCGATGCCGGCACCCCGACCTTGGCCAGCACCTGGGTGGCGGCCTGCTCGGCCGTCTCGGCGAACGGCACCAGGCTGAGGGCGGCGGCGGCGACCGCCCGCTCGACGAGGTGCTCGTGGTCGGCGGCGACGACGTCGGTCGTCCACCCGTCGAACGACGCACCCTGGGCCGAGCCGACCACCATGACCGGGACCCTCCGGCGCACGGCGCACCGGACGCCGGCCTCCTTCTCGGCGGCCGTGCCGCCGGCCGCACCCCGGGCGACCACGGCCAGATCGATCGAATCGTGCTCCAACGGGCACGAGTCCTCACCGGCCATGCCCTTGCAGGCGAAGGCCGTTGCGTCCGGTTCGTGACAGCGGCTGACACCGTGGCCCGCGTTCAGGAGGTCGGCGGCCACGCGATCACCAACGCCGGGCTCTTGTTCGATGATGAGTACTCGCACGGTTCCTCCTGGAAGCACGACGAGAGCGTTTCCCGTCGACCTGCACAGCTCATCATCGGATGGACGCTGGGTGGTCACCAGGGCCGAAAGCCTCCATCAGCCTCAGACCGACCTACCGCTCACCCTCACCAGTACGCAGGGCTTTGCTGGCCAAAACTGGTAGATACAAGAGAGAACTGATTTGAACCAGGCAAAAGCTGGGTTTTCTCGCTACAGTGTGGGCATGCCCGACTTTGGACCTAGCCAGGTGGCCGACCTCCTCGGCGTGAGTGTCGACACCGTGCGCCGCTGGTGTGATGAAGGACGGCTGAAGACGGTGCGAAGCAGCGGCGGTCACCGCAGCGTGGACGGTGCCGATCTGGCTCGCTACCTCAGCGAGCAGTCCGCCGCGTATGAGCCCGAGTCGGTCATGTCGCAGTCGGCCCGCAATCGCTTCACCGGCATCGTGACCCGGGTCGAGCGCGACAAGCTCACCGCAGTCGTAGAGATCCACTCGCCACCGCACCGATTGGTGTCGCTCATGACCCGCGAGGCCGCCGACGAACTGAACCTGCAACCCGGCGACCTGGCTACCGCAGCGGTGAAGTCCACCAACGTCGTGGTCGAGATCCCGATCCGCTGAGGCTCGGCTCTTTCCGTACCGGACCCGCCCCACGATCCATTGGAGGCCCGCATCATGCGTCGATCGCTCATCACCGCCCTGGCGGTCGTGGCGGCCTCGCTCATCCTCGCGGCGGGGTGCCGCTCGACCTCCACCAGCACGGCCGCGACCGCGGGGTCGAGAGCAACGCCGGTCGCCGGCTCCATCACCGTGTCCGCGGCATCGTCACTCAGCGGCGCCTTCGCCACCATCAAGGACAACTTCGTCAAGGCCAATCCCGACGCCACCATCACCATCAACACCGGCTCGTCGGGCCAGCTCGAGAGCCAGATCGAGGGCGGCGCACCGGCTGATGTCATGGCCTTCGCCGACGAGGCCACCATGAAGAAGCTGTCCGACAAGAGCCTGCTGGCGGAGCCGGCCACCGTCTTCGCCACCAATCAGCTGATCATCGTGACCAAGCCCGGTAACCCGACCGGCATCAAGACGCTGGCCGACCTGGCCACCGCCGGTGTCGTGTCGCGGTGTGTCGAGACGGCGCCGTGCGGCAAGTACGCCAGCCAGATCCTGGAGGGTGCCGGGGTGACCGTTCCCGATTCGAGCGCGACCCGGGGTCCGGACGTCAAGACGACCCTGAGCGCGGTAACCGACGGTGATGCCGTCGCCGGGATCGTGTACGTGACCGACGCCCAGGCCGCGGGCGCCAAGGTCGAGAGCGTGGCCATCCCGACCGCCCAGAACGCGGTCGCGACGTACCCCGTCGCCGTGCTGGCTGCGACGAAGGCCAAGGCGTTGGCCGAGGCGTTCGAGGCCTACGTGCTCGGCCCCGAGGGCCAAGCCGTCCTCGCCGCCGCCGGGTTCGGCCCCCCGTGAGTACGGCCCAGATTTCCGGTGGGGATGGGGGTCGGCGGCCTGGGAGGCGGGGTCGGCGGCCGCCGCTGCTGGTGATCGCGGTCGCTGCCGTCGCCGTGGCGTTCTTCGCCTTGCCCCTGGTCGGGTTGCTCCAGCAGGCGTCGTGGTCCACCTTCGGCCATGACCTCAGCTCCGACGAGGCTCTGACCGCCCTGCGCCTGTCGCTGGTCTGCTCGTTGGGTGCGACCGCCCTGGCCGCGCTGTTCGGTCTGCCCCTGGCCTGGGTGCTGGCCCGCCTCCGTTTCCCCGGACGCGCTCTGGTGCGCGCACTGGTGCTGTTGCCCCTGGTCCTGCCCCCGGTTGTCGGTGGTGTGGCGTTGCTGTCGGCGTTCAGTCGGCGGGGCCTGGTCGGCGAGCACCTCTACGACTGGTTCGGCGTCCAACTCACCTTCACCACCGCGGGAGCGATCCTGGCTGAGACCTTTGTGGCGCTGCCGTTCTTCGTCATCACCGTCGAAGCGGCGCTGCGGACCATGGACCAGCGCTTCGAGGAGGTGGCCGCCACCCTCGGCGCCGGTCGGTGGACCGTGTTCCGGCGAGTGACGCTGCCGCTCATCGCCCCATCGGTGGTGGCCGGTGCGGTGCTGGCCTGGGCTCGGGCGCTCGGAGAGTTCGGGGCCACCATCACGTTTGCCGGCAACATCGTCGGGCGCACCCAGACGCTCCCGCTCGCCGTCTACCAGGCCCTGGAGGGGAACCGGGATGTGGCCCTGGCCCTCAGCCTCGTGCTCGTCATCGTCTCGTTGGTGCTGATCGTGTCGCTGCGGGACCGATGGTTGGAGCGCTCGTGACCGTCACCGCGCGGCTCGACGTGCGCCTCGGCACCCTGTCACTCGTCCTCGACCTGGACGTGGCGGCGGGCGAGGTCGTGGCCCTGCTCGGGCCGAATGGCGCGGGTAAGACCACCGTGTTGCGGACCCTGGCCGGGCTGCAACCGCTCGACGGGGGCATCATCAGCATCGACGGAGCGGTCGTGGACGCTCCCCGTACCGGCACGTTCCTGCCCCCGGAGCAGCGAGCGGTCGGCATGGTCTGCCAGGACTACCTGCTCTTCCCTCATCTCAGCGCCGCCGACAACGTCGCCTTCGGGTTGCGGGCACGGGGGAGCCCCAAGGCCGACGCCCGTGCCGCGGCCCGCCAATGGCTGGACCGGGTCGGGGTGGGCAACCTGGCCGGAGCCAAGCCCGAGGCCCTGTCGGGTGGCCAAGCGCAACGCACTGCCTTGGCTCGTGCCCTGGCCCCCAACCCCCACCTGCTCCTGCTCGATGAGCCCCTCGCCGCGCTCGACGCCGGCACCCGCACCGCCATCCGGCGCGATTTGCGCCGCTATCTCGGCGAGTTCGCGGGCGCCACCGTGCTCGTCACCCACGACGCGCTTGACGCGCTGGCGCTGGCGGACCGGGTGGTCATCCTCGAAGCGGGTTCGGTGACCCAGGTCGGCACCATCGACGAGGTGACGAGCCGCCCCCGGTCGCCCTACGTGGCCGATCTCATCGGCGTGAATCTCCTGCGGGGGGAGGCCCGGGGTACCGAGGTCACCGTCGGTGAACATGGCGGTCGAGTGATCGTCGCCGATCCCGCCGAGGGACCCGTGCTGTTGCTCATCCGACCCCACTCCGTCGCCCTCCACCGCCACCGGCCCGAGGGCAGTGCCCGCAACCAGTGGCAGGGCGAGATCACCGGCTTCGACCTGCTGGGGGACCGGGTCCGAGTGCAGCTCGGAGGCGACATCCCGCTGGTCGCCGAGGTCACGCCTGCGGCCGTGGCAGAGATGGGTTTGGCTGAGGGGGCGTCGGTGTGGGCCACCATCAAGGCGACCGATATCGAGAGGTACGCCCGCTGATCGGCGGCGTCACCCCGCGGGCACAGCGTCCCGAGATCGCGTGCCCGGACGCATCCATCCTCCATCGGTGTCCGCCGCGGATACCGTCGACCCGTCCTGCTGCATGCACTCGGCTCCGCCCCTGGCGGTAGCTGGGACAGGAGATCGCCATGACGACGAAGGACCGACCGACCGCCCTCATCACCGGAGCCTCCGGGGGGATCGGCGAGGCGCTGGCCCGTGAGCTGGCGGCGCAGGGTCACAACCTCATCCTCGTCGCCCGTTCCGTCGATGCCCTCGACGCTCTCGGCACGGAGCTGGCCGGCTCCCACGGGATCACCTCCACCACCATTGGCGCCGATCTGGCCCAGAGTGGTGCCGGTCGTGCGCTCGCCGCCGAGCTCCAGACGCGTGGCCTCGGCGTCGACGTCGTCGTGAACAACGCCGGCTTCGCCGACTTCGGCGAGTTCGCCCACGCCGAGCTCGACAAGACCACGCAGATGCTGACCCTCAACATCGCCACCCTCACCGAACTGACCCATGAGCTCTTGGCGCCCATGCTCGAGCGGGGAACGGGACGGGTGCTGAACGTGGCGTCGACCGCGGCGTTCCTTCCCGGTCCTCTCATGGCCGTCTACTACGCCACCAAGGCCTACGTCCTGAGCTTCAGCGAGGCGATCGCGGAGGAGCTGAAGGGCACCGGAGTGACGGTCACGGCCCTGTGTCCGGGTCCGACCGCGTCGGGGTTCCAGGCCCGCGCCGCCATGGAGGACTCCAAACTGGTGAAGGGCAAGAAGGTCATGGATGCGGCCACCGTGGCCAAGATCGGCGTGGCGGGGATGATGGCCGGCAAGCCCGTGGTGATCTGCGGCTTCAAGAACAAGGTCCAAGCCGTCATGCCCCGTTTCCTCCCTCGTCGCATGGTGCCGGGGATGGTCAAGCGAGCTCAGGCCGCCAGCTCGTAGGAACGCCCGCGGTCGTCGTAGC
>DHIQ01000023.1:9631-15083 GCA_002403895.1 Candidatus Neomicrothrix sp. UBA4742 | reverse complement strand
GCGCGAGTCATGCAAAGGTTGGACCGAGCGAGATGAGGTCGTCCAGACTCGTCAGTTGTGTCTCGGTCAACGTGATATCGCCCGCTCGCGCGTTACTCAGGGCGTGTTCGGTGCTCTTGGTGCCCGCGAGTGCGGCGGTGACTCCGGTTTGATGCAGGCACCATGCGATGGCCAGCTGCGACATCGTGTAGCCCCACTCGGCGGCCAGCGCGCCGAGTCGTTCGGCCACTGCGAGACTGTGTTCGATGGGTCCCGGCGCGAAGATCCTGTCGTACACGGCGCCCCACTCCTTCTGGCCGCTCACGTCGGTACCGGCGGTGATCGCACCAGTGAGCAACCCACCGGCCACGGGTTCGAAGACAACACCGGCGACACCCAGCTCGGCGCATGCCGCGAAGTGCTGCCGGGCGTCGAGCATGTCGATGAGCGAAAGGCCGTCTTGGACCATGTCGACCGGACGGATGGCGTGCGCTCGGCGGACATCGTCGGTCGAGAAGTTCGACAGGCCGATGGCACGCACCAAGCCCTGGTCGGCGAGTTCGGCCATCGCGGTCCAGGTGTCCTCCAGTGGCACGTCAGCGGCGGGTGCGTGGACGAAGTACACATCGAGAACGTCGCGCTGCAACCTCTGCAGACTGGCGCGACAGGCGCGGTGAACGGCGTCGTGGCGCAACGGCGTTCGCCATGGCGAAATCTTCGAGGCAACCATCATCTCGGGAACGGACCGTAATGCCTGTCCGAGACAGGTCTCGTTGTCGCCATCGCCGTAACCCTCTGCGGTGTCGACCCAGTTGACCCCGGCGTCATACGACGCTGCGAGCACGCCGTTGACCGCGGCCGCGTCGTCGGCACGGAACCACACACCGCCAAGACCGACGGCGGACAGTTCTAAACCGGTCGCACCGAGGACGTGTCGTCGCATGAGCCCTCCTTGAACGGGAGGCGCAGAAGCCACTCCCGACGCCGAACGTAGTGCCTCAATGGGGCTTGTATCACTACTCGAGGCACCCGTGCGCTGGGATCATCCCGACCGGGGAGCCGTGAGTCCGGCCGAATTGGAGAGCGATCGGCCAAATGAGTCGATCGACTCATTGCGGGGGCTGTGTGGACCCACCCTTGTGACCGAAAGTTGACGCTCGGGGTGCGATCGCGGCGCGACCGCCTGCCGGCGTCGGGGGCGTCACACGCCGTTCTTACCCTCGTGAGCCACGATGGGGTGGTGGCTGATCGGGTGTTGGTAGCTGACGATGATCGGGCGATCCGCGAGTCGCTCGTGCGGGCTCTGGAGCTCGAGGGGTACGCGGTCGTCCCCGCTTCCGACGGCGCCGCCGCCCTCGCCTGTGTCCGTGATGATCCCCCGGACGCCATCGTTCTCGATGTGATGATGCCCTCGGTGGACGGTCTCACCGTCTGCCGGGTTCTGCGAGCCGAACGCAACCGCACCCCGATTCTCATGCTGACCGCCCGCACCGAAACTCGTGACCGAGTGGCGGGCCTGGACGCCGGCGCCGACGACTACCTTCCCAAACCGTTCGATCTCGATGAGCTCCTGGCCCGGCTCCGGGCCCTTCTGCGAAGGGCCAGACCCGACGGCGAGATCGAGTCCGGGGAGCAGTCGGTGGCGGACCTCCGTATCGACGGAGGAGCCCGCCGGGCCTGGCGGGGTGAGCGGGAGCTCGAGCTGTCCAAAACGGAGTTCGACCTACTCGAGCTGTTGGTGGAGAACGCCGGCATCGTGCTCGATCACTCCACCATCTACGACCGCATCTGGGGCTACGACTTCGGTCCCGATTCGAAGAACCTGGCGGTATACATCAGCTACCTGCGGCGCAAGGTGGAGATCGACGACGAGCCCAAGCTCATCCACACGGTGCGCGGGGTGGGATACACGGTGCGAGCGCCATGAGCCTGCGGGCGAAGTTGGTGCTGGCGCTCGTGCTGCTGACCTCGATGGCGGCGATCTCGATCGGCGTCTGGAGCTACGCGGCCACCTCACACCTGCTGAACGACCAGATCGACCGCTCCCTGGACGACAGCTCGAACATGGCGGGCGGGGTCGGGGGCCGCGGCCCCGGAATCGGACACCACGACGGCGACGAGGTCGTGGTGGACCCGTCGCGGGTCAGCGATCAGAACGTGACCCAGGTCCTTGCCGCTGACGGGGACCGGGTGAGCGGGTCGCTGACCGTCGTACTCCCGGTCGACGACATCGACCGGGCGGTGGCGGCGGGAACGTCGGAATCAGTCCGGCGCAACGTCTCGGTGAACGGGGTCGAGTATCGGGTCCTGACCACGCGCCAGACCACAGGTCCCGGTGCCGTCCAGGTCGCTCGCAGCCTGTCCGAGACCCACCATGTGCTCGACTCGCTGCGGAACCTGACGCTGGTGGCCACTGCACTCGTGGTGGCGTTGGCCGCGGGCGTAGGTTGGCTCATCGCCCGACAGGTCACCCGACGCTTGGCCCGATTGACCGGTGTGGCCGAGGAGGTGGCCGCCACCGGGCGCCTGGACGTGCCCGTGCCGGTGGGGGGGACCGATGAGGCCGGCCGGCTGGGCACCGCCTTCAACGAGATGTTGAGCGCACTGGGTCGTTCCCGAGATGCGCAACAGCGGTTGGTGCAGGACGCCGGTCACGAGTTGCGCACGCCGCTCACCAGCCTGCGCACCAACGTCGCCGTGTTGCGTCGTCACGACACGCTCCCGCCCGAGACGCGCGCCCGGGTGATCGATGATCTCGATGCCGAGACCCGGGAGCTGACCGGCTTGGTGAACGAGCTCATTGAGTTGGCCACCGATGCCCGCGACGACGAGCCTCACCAGCGCGTCGAGCTGGGCCCGTTAGTGGAGCGGGTGGCCGAGCGGGCTCGCCGACGGACGGGCCGGCTCATCGCCGTCATCGCCGTCATCGCCGACGACTCGACCGTCGACGGCCGGCCCCTGGCGCTGGAACGGGCGGTGTCCAACCTGCTCGACAACGCGGCCAAGTTCGACGCTCTCGGTCCGGATCAGGGGGAGGCCCATCCGCCCATCGAGGTCGAGGTGGCCGCCGGCCGGGTGGAGGTCCGCGATCGCGGACCGGGCATCCCCGCCGATGACCTTCCCCACGTCTTCGACCGGTTCTACCGAGCCGTAGGGGCCCGCAGCCGCCCGGGCTCAGGGCTCGGTCTGGCCATCGTCCGCGACATCGTCGAGGCCCACGGGGGCACGGTCTCGGCCGTCAACCGACCCGACGGCGGAGCGGTGGTGGGCTTCACCCTCCCAACGGTCTGAGCCCCAATCCGTTTTGGCGCCACTTCTGCCGCTGAGTGGGCAGAGACGGGTAGGAGAAAGGGCCTCTCACCAGGGATCTCACCGAACTCTTACCCAGGTGACGTTGCTCCCTAACCTGGGCGCGCCACCCTGGCGACATGACCCCCCGACCTCCCCGTCCCGGCATCACGTCCGCCATGAAGAAGCGGTGGCGTCGGACGTGGCGCTCACGGGCGGTGGTGACGGTGGCCGGTGTCGTCAGCGTGGCCGGTGGCGCCATAGCCATCAGCCAGATCCCCATCGCCTCGTCGGCCAAGACCACAGACTCGAGCGGCGTCGCCGCGGTGACCGGCAACGAGGTGGGGTCGTCGACGACCTCCACGACCGCGGCTGGTGGTGTTCTGAGTCAGTCGAAGCAGTCGGCGCAGCGGGTGCCGAGCTCGAACGGCTCGTCATCGAGTTCGTCCTCGAAGTCGTCGAGCAGTTCCTCGAACAGTTCCTCGGCTCGGGTTCCCGCCGCCCCTCCGCAATCGTCCACCTCTGGGAGCTGACGCCATGGGCTCCCCGGTTGCTCTCGTCAGGGAGCGTCGATTCTCCACGATGGGGTCGTACGGCCACCTGATCGTCGTCGGCGGACCGGAGGGACTCGCAGATCGGGGTGTCGAGCGCCTCGACCTTCTGGAATCACGGTGGAGTCGGTTCCGTTCGAACAGCGAGCTCTCGCAGCTCAACGCGGCTGGGGGCGAGCCGATGCTGGTGTCCGCCGACACCGTCGTGCTGATCGACGCGCTCCGGCGGGCCTGGCAGCTCACCGCTGGCCGGTTCGATCCGACCGTGCTCGACGCCATGTGCGACCTCGGGTACGCAGCCTCGTGGCCCGATGTGGCCAGCCCTCTCTGGCTGCCGAAGCCGCACCCCACCCCAGGATGTGGCGGCGTCGATCTTCACGCCGAGCGCGGGCTCGTCCAGCTGCCACCTGGGGTGCATCTCGACCCTGGCGGCCTGGGCAAGGGTCTGGCGGCTGATCTCGTGGCGACGGAACTGGCTGAGGCGGCCGAGGGGGTGTTGGTGAACGTGGGTGGCGACCTGCGGGTCATGGGTCGTCCCCCCGAGGGCGCCGCCTGGGTGGTGGGCATTGAACACCCGGACCCGGGCATGGGCGATCTGGCCCGATTGGAGCTCGCCGACGGGGGCGTGGCCACCAGCACGTCGGCCCGCCGTCGGTGGGAGTCCGCTGATGGCACCCCGCTGCACCATCTCGTCGATCCCCGGACGGGCCGACCGGCCGAGCGTCAATGGCGCCAGGTCACCACCATCTCGGCCACGGCGTGGTGGGCCGAAGTGCTGGCCATCGTGGCCTTCCTCGACGGAGAGCTGGGCGACGATTCGGCCGCCGCGCTGGTGATCGACGCCGACGGTGGCACCCGGACCCTGGGCGATCCCCGGTGGTTCGCCGTTGACCCGGAGCCTGTCCGATGACCAACACCATGTGGTGGTATCTCACCCGAGCCAGCGCCCTCACGTCGTGGGCCTTCCTCACCCTGACCATGGTGTGGGGCACCGTCGTGTCCACGCGCCTCGTGCAGCGGGCGCGAGCCCGGCGCTGGCTCCTGGACCTGCACCCCTACCTGGGTGGCATCGGCCTCGGCGCCTTGGTGCTCCACATCGTCAGCCTCCTGATGGATCGCAAGGCGCACATCGAGCTGATCAACATCGTCGTTCCCTTCTCCGCCAGCTACAGCCGTCTCGGCATCGCCCTGGGGGTGCTGGGACTCTGGATCCTGCTGGCGGTGGAGGCGACCTCGATGGCGAAGCGCTGGCTGCCCCGCAAGATCTGGCATGGCGTTCACCTCTTCTCTTATGTGGCCGCCTGGGCCATGGCGGTGCACGCGGTGACGACCGGGACCGACCTGAGGGAGCCGGTGGTGGCGTGGGGCTCACTGGTGTTGGTGGCGGTGACGACCCTGATGACGTTGCGCAAGGTCGTGAGCATCAGCGCCGAGCGCGGGCCCGGGGCCACCCCGGTTCCGCCGTCGACCACGGCCCGGCCGGGTGGGCGGCCGCTGATCGGAGCTGGGCTGGGAGACCCCCGAGTAGGGTGACGAGCGGTTGCCCACTGCCGCCTGCCGAGGCGGATCGAACGGCCGAAAGGACTCCTATGGACGACACCGCCACCGTTGCCGAGACCGCCGAGACCGCCGAG
>DHIQ01000023.1:0-9459 GCA_002403895.1 Candidatus Neomicrothrix sp. UBA4742 | reverse complement strand
GCCGAGACCGCCGAGACCGCCGAGCAGAACGAGCACCTCGAGTCCGAACCGGTCGAGGAAGAACTCTTGGTCGAAGAGGTGTCCATCGACGGCATGTGCGGCGTCTACTGAGCTGCCGGCGGCCATCGACACCCGCACGCTCGAACCCATGACGCTCGATACGGTCACCATCGTCACCACGCCCACGTTCGACCCCCATGCCCGGTACCGGCTCGATCCCCAGGTCGCGCTCCGTCCCGAGCCGTTCGGCGCGCTGGCCTACCACTACGGCAACCGACGCCTCACCCTGTTGCGCGCCCCGGAGTTGGTCACCTTGGTGCAGGACATCGGCCGCCATCGGTCGGCGCGGGCCGCCTACGACGCCGCCAGCATCGATGCCGGGCGCTGGTCCAGTTTCGAAAAGGCGCTGGGGTCGCTGACTCGGTCAGGCTTCCTGACCGAGACCACCGGAGCGGCGCCCGCCGAGCTCGGCGCTGGATTCGTCGCCGATCCGCCTGTGTTCCCGTCATGGGTCGACGGCACACTCGAGGCCCCGCCCACCCGGGGGACCAGTATGGGCGACCAGCTCAAGGCCGGACTCAACGCCCCCATCTGCTTGACCTGGGAGTGGACGTACGCCTGCAACCTGCAGTGCGTCCACTGTCTCAGCTCGTCGGGTCGTCGTGATCCGCTCGAGCTCACGACCGAAGAGATGTTCAAGATCGTGGACGACCTCCACGACCTCGGCGTGTTCTACGTGAACATCGGCGGGGGCGAGCCCATGTTGCGCCCCGACTTCTTCGAGGTGGTCGAGTACTGCGTGTCGCGGGCGGTCGGGGTCAAGTTCTCGACCAACGGGGGACTCATGACGGCCGACAAGGCCCGGCGCCTTGCCGCCATGGACTACGTCGACGTCCAGATCAGCCTGGACGGGATCGACGAGGCGACCAACGACGCGGTTCGGGGCGAGGGCAGCCACGCCAAGGCTCGCCGGGCCATGGACCACCTCCGTGATGCCCGCTTCGGGCCGTTCAAGATCAGCGTCGTCATGACCCGCGACAACGTCGAGCAACTCGATGGCTTCGAGGCCCTGGCCGAGGCCTACGGAGCGGAGCTGCGGCTCACGCGCTTCCGACCCTCGGGTCGGGGCGCCGAGTCCTGGCACCAGTTGCACCCCACCCAGGATCAGCAGCGCCACCTCTACCACTGGCTGCTCGAGCGTCCCCACGTGCTCACCGGCGACTCGTTCTTTCATCTCTCGGCCCTGGGTGAGGCGTTGCCCGGCCTCAACTTGTGCGGCGCCGGTCGGGTGGTGTGTCTCATCGACCCGGTGGGCGACGTCTACGCCTGCCCGTTCGTCCTGCACGACGAGTTCAAGGCCGGATCGGTCCACGACCCGGGGGGCTTCGGTCAGGTGTGGACCGGCTCGAGGTTGTTCGCCGAACTCCGTCAGCCGCAATCGGCGGGCGCCTGCGCCTCGTGCGGTAGCTACGACGCGTGCCAGGGCGGCTGCATGGCGACGAAGTTCTTCACCGGCCTGCCCCTCGACGGGCCCGATCCTGAGTGTGTGAAGGGCCACGGCGAGACGGCGTTGGCCGGCACCGCGGTGGTCATGGTGCCGGTGAACACCGGGACCGACCATTCGTGGGCCCCGGTGTCGTTCGGCCGCAAGGCGGTCTCATAGCCGTTCGAGCAGGGTGACGGCGTGGGCCGGTCCTGGGAGCGCGGCGATCTCGTCCCGAATGCGACCCGCTGCCTGCCGGTAGGACGGGTTGGCCAGGACCTCGCCCACCGCCGTTTGCACCAGCTCCGGCGAGGCGCGGACCGCATCCAGCACCCGGGCTACGCCGAGTGCCTCCGCTCGTGCCGCGTTCAATGGCTGATCGGCGCCCATGGGCAGCACTACCAGTGGCATGCCGTAGGCCAGGGCGCCGATCACGCTCCCCGAGCCGCCGTGGGACACCACCAGGTCGCACTGGGGAAGGAGCAGCGACTGCGAAAGGTAGCGCTCGACGTGGACGTTGGCCGGTTGCGGGCCGAGGTGACCCGGATCGAGCTGGCGCCCCACCGTGACGACGACGTTGATGGGCAGGTCCTGCAATCCGGCGAGCACGCGAGGAAACAGGTCGCCGGATTCGAGATTGAAGACCGTCCCGAGCGAGAGCCACACAGTGGGTGCACCGTCCAGCTCCTCGACCCAGGGGGGCAGGGCATCTCCGGGTCGGGGGTCGAGCGCCGCCGGACGGATGGCGTGGGCCGTTGCTGGCAGCGGAAAGGCGGGGTCGCGGAAGCTGGGCGGGACCGGCGACAGCACGAGGTACCGGCTGAGCATGAGCAGCTCCGGGTCGGGAGGCAAGCCGTGTTCGGCGCGCAGTTCGTTGAGCGCTTCGGCCACCACCACGGATCGGACGAACGAGCCGGCGGCGGTGACGATCACCGTCGCCTGCGGAATCCTGAGTCGTTCAGCGGCCACCATGGCGCCGAAGTCGACTTCGTCGCCCACGATGACGTCGGGCTGCCATTCGGCGCACAACGCCAGGATGCCGGCTGCCCGTTCCCGGGCGATCCATCGGGCGAAGCCGTCGCGAAGGACCCGATCCTCACGCTCGGCGCTGAGCTCCAGCAGCGGGGTAATCGTGGGCCCGCTGGCCGCGTCCGACCCGGTGGCGAAGGCGGTGAAGCCGGCCTGCTCGATCGCCGGGACCATGGCCGGTCGACCGACGACGGCAACCTCGTGACCCGCCGCCCCGGCCGCTCGGGCAATCGGGGTCAGCGGTTCGAAGTGGCCGCTACCGCCGGCGAAGGTGAACAGGATCCGCACCCTGTTGTTCTAGCTCGCGTTCGGGAGGCGATCGGCCCCAAGATCTCGAACCGGCGCTGCGAACGGTCGCCCTGGCGACCGTCTCCTACGCCGATTGTCGAGATGGCCCGGTGGTTGGGCGGCCGCGTCCGTTGGGTTGGGCGGTAGGTGGTCGGCGTCGTTCGTTGGATTGGGAAGGCATCGGGCGGCGTGTGAAACTCGACGACGTGAGGCTTCTCGAACCGTTGCCGTTGCGCGACCGCGAGGCGCGCAACCGCGTCCTGTTCGGCCCCCACGAGACGAACCTCGGCTGGGATCGCTCGCTGTCTGAGCGCCATCTCGCCTACTACGAGCGCCGCGCCGCCGGTGGGGCGGGGGTCATCGTGGCCGAGGAGGCGTCCGTCCACGAGTCCGACTGGCCCTATGAGCGCTGCCCGCTGGCCAGCGAGTGCGGGCCGGGATGGCGGCGCCTGGCCCAGGTCGCTCACCGACACGGCGCCCTTGCCCTGGCCGCCATCGGCCACACCGGGGGACAGGGATCGTCGGCCTACAGCCAGCGGCCGTTGTGGGCCCCGAGCGGCGTGCCCGAGGTCAACACCCGCGAGATGCCCAAGGTCATGGAGCCCGAGGACATCGACGCCGTGGTGCGGGGGTTCGGCGAGGCGGCCGAGTCGGCTATGCGCGCCGGACAGGACGGGGTCGAGATCAACGCCGGGCAGAACAGCGTGGTGCGCCAGTTCCTGTCCGGGCTGACCAACCAGCGCGGTGACGCCTACGGTACTGACCGCTTGCGCTTCGCCCGGGAGGTGCTCCACGCGGTGCGGGCCGGGGCCGGTGGGGGCCTCGTCGGGCTGCGCCTTTCATGCGACGAGCTGGCCCCCTGGGCCGGCATCGTGCCCGACGCCGCCGCCGAGATCGCGGCCCAGCTGGTGCCGTGGGTCGACTACCTGGTCGTGGTGCGCGGCGGCATCTTCTCGGTGCAGGCCACCCGGCCCGACGGCCACGACGCGCCCGGGTTCAATTTCGACCTCACCGCCCAGATCCGCGCCGCGGTCGCTGGGCGGGTTCCGGTGTTCGCCCAGGGCTCGATCATCGAGGTGCGACAGGCCGAGTGGGCCCTCGGTGACGATCGGTGTGACGGCGTGGAGATGACCCGTGCGCAGATCGCCGATCCCGACCTGGTCAACAAGGCTGCCGCCGGCCAGACCGAACGGATCCGCCCGTGCATCTTGTGCAACCAGACGTGCAAGGTGCGCGACGCCCGCAACCCGTTGGTGACCTGCGTCGTCGAGCCCGGAGCCGGCTACGAGACCACCGAGCCCGACCCGTCCGGCGTCGCCCGCCATCCCGTCGAACTCACCGTCGTCGGCGCCGGCGTGGCTGGGCTGGAGTGCGCCCGGGTTGCTGCCGGTCGCGGCCACCGGGTGACCGTCATCGACCGGGCCACCGAAACCGGGGGGATGGTGCGGGTGGCCGCCCAGGGGTCGGGCCGCCATCAGCTGGCGGCCATCGCCGACTGGCTCACCACGGAGTGTGATCGGCTGGGCGTCACCGTGGAACTCGACCGCGAGGTCACCCCGACCGAGCTCGGCGACGACGAGCACGTCGTGCTGGCCACGGGGAGCCAGCCCGGCGTGCCCACCTACGAGATCAGCGACGACGCCGTGGTGATCGGCGCCGACGAGGTCCTGGCCGCCGCCCGCACCGGCACGGGAGTCGAGTCGCTGCCGCCCGGACCGGTGGTCATCTGGGACCCCATCGGCGGCCCCATCGCCGCCTCGGTGGCGGAGCTGCTTGCCGCCGATGGACTCGACGTCACGCTTGTCACCCCCGACCTGATCGTCGGCACCCTTCTGAGCCGCTCGGGTGACCTGGCCCCGGTGAACACTCGACTGGCTGCCGCCGGAGTCACGTTCGTGAAGCGCGCCGTCGTACGTGAGGCCCGCGCCGTCGGAGTCGTGGTCGAGGACCGCTTCACCGGCGAGCAGCGCGAGCTGAAGACTGCCGCCCTCATCGACGCCGGACCCCGCTTGCCCGACGAGGAGCTGTGGGTGGCCGCCGGTCGCCGCCACCCCCGCGCCGGCGACGCCGTTGCCCCCCGCACGATCTACGAAGCGGTCCTCGAAGGCCGTCGGGCTGCCCTGGCCGTGGAAGGTGAGCGCTGATGCCGGGAGGTCAGTACCGCTACCTGTTCAGTCCGCTCCAGCTCGGGCCGGTGACGGTGGCCAACCGCATCGTGTTCGCCGCCCACCTGACCAACTACGCCGAGCACGGGATGCCATCCGAACAGCACGCCGCCTACTACGCGGCCCGGGCCGCCGGTGGGGCCGGGCTCATCATCACCGAGGAGCACTCGGTCCACCCGACCGACTGGCCCTACGAGAAGATGATCCACGGGTTCCGTCCCGAGGTCCTACCCGGCTACCAGCGCATCACCGAGGTGGTCCATGCCCACGGGGTGCCGATCTTCGCCCAGATCAACCACAACGGTGGCCAGGCCTCGAGCATGTACACCCGCCTGCCGGTGTGGGGTCCGTCCCCGGTGGCCGACCCGCTGTTCCGCGAGGTGCCCAAGGCCATCGACCACCTCGAGATCGCCGAGATGGTGGCCGGCTACGCCGATGTGGCGGCGCGGTGCAAGGAAGGTGGCTTCGACGGCATCGAGTTGCAGTGCTCGCACTCGTCGATCGTGCGAGGCTTCCTGTCCCGGGCCACCAACACCAGGACCGACGAGTACGGGGGAAGCCTGGAGAACCGGGCCCGACTGTTGCACGGGATCGTGGCCGCGGTGCGCGAGGCCATCGGCCGTGACCTGGCCCTCGGGGTCCGCTTGTGCGGCGACGAGCTCATCGAGCACGGCATCACCATCGACGAGACCGTCGAGGTGGCCCAGGCCGTCGAGGAACGAGGACTGGTCGACTACATCAACACCTCGATCGGGGTGGCCACCGCCTCGCTGTTCATGATCGAGGCGTCGATGCACATCCCGCCCGAGTACGCCATGTTCATCCCATCTGCGCTGCGCAAGGCCGTCGACCTGCCCGTCGTCGGCGTCGGCCGGTTCAAGGATCCCCTGCAGGCCGAGCGGGCCCTGGCTCAGGGCCACGCCGACCTCATCGGCATCGTGCGGGGCCAGATCGCCGACGCCGAGTTCGGGGCCAAGGCACGTTCGGGCAACCACCACGACATTCGCCTGTGCCTGTCGTGCAACCAGGAGTGCGTGGGCCGCATGGGCCTCAACCGGTGGCTGGGGTGCATCGAGAACCCCGTCACTGGTCGCGAGGCCCAGCCCGTCGCGCTGCGGCCGTCCGCCCCCAAGCGGGTGTTGGTGGTGGGCGCCGGACCCGCCGGTCTGCAGGCGGGGATCGCCGCCGCCCGGGCGGGTCACCAGGTCACGATCCAGGAGCGGGCCGAGGAAGCGGGCGGCCAGGTCCGCTGGGCCGCTCGGGTGCCCAACCGGGCCGAGTTCGGCGACCTCGTGCGCAACCAGGTCCACGAGGCCGCCGCCGTCGGGGTGGAGCTCCAGCTCGGGATCGAGGTGACGGCCGCGTCGGTCGAAGCGTTCGCTCCCGACGCGGTGGTGGTGGCCACCGGTTCGGTGCCGGCCCGGCCGTGGTGGGCGCCCCCGCCGCTCGGCGGCGGCGGGCCAGCACCAGGGGAGACGGCGGTGATCGACGCCACCGACGTGGTCACCGGTCGCTTTGCGCCGCAGGGCCGGGTGATCGTCATCGACGAGGTCGGGTTCCACCAGGCCACCAGCGTGGCCGAGCTGTTGGCCGACCGGGGTTGCTCGGTCGAGATCCTCAGCCCCGCCATGGTCGTCGGCCAGGATCTGGGCATCACGCTGGACATGGAGAACTGGTGGTTGCGGGCCTCGAGCAAGGGCATCGATCAGATCCCGGACTCGGTGATCGTGGGCATGGACGGCGGCGCGTTGCAGGTGCTGCACCACCCCACCGGGGTCACCACCCCCAAGACGGCGGACTGGGTGGTGCTGGCGGTACCCGGATCGCCGGCCGACGAGCTCTACTTCCAGCTGAAGGCCCGTTACGGCGGTACCGCGGTGACCGTGGAACGCATCGGCGACTGCGTGGCACCCCGCCGTGCACATGCCGCGGTGATCGAGGGCAACCGGGTGGGGGCGTCGTTGTGATCGCTCTCGTCCCGGTGCGGGCCGGTCGACTTCCTCTCGGTGGGGCGGAGGCCGTGGCCGAGGCCGGTGGCCGGGCGCTGCTGGTCGGAGACGGGACCGTCGAGGCCGCCGTCGAGCTGACGGGCGTGGCGTCGGACGTGCGGACGTGGGAACAGGCCGGGTTCTCCCCCGGCGCCTGGTCCGCCGTGCTCGGCCCCGTGCTGCGCGGGGAGGACGTGGTGATCTTGCCGAACGCGCCCGACGGCCGTGACCTCGCCCCCCGCCTGGCCTACGCGCTCGACCTGCCGCTGCTGGCCGGCGCGGTGGCGGTGCGTAACGACGGCGCCACCGTGGCCCGCCAGGGCGGGCTGATCATGGAAGACATCGTGGTGGATGGGCCCTTCGTGGCCACCCTGCAACCCGGCGTGCGCGGCGCCGAAGCCGACCCGGCGTTGGAGGCGCCGGTGCCACAGCCGCTCGATATCGATCAGCCTCGTGAGGCGGGCGTCGATCTTTCTGGCGGTCGGGCTGTCGATGCCGAGGTCATCGAGGTCATCCCTCCTGACCCGGCCACCATGGATCTGAGCGAGGCCCCGCGCATCGTGAGCGGCGGGGCCGGCCTCGGGTCGAAGGCGACCATGGACGTGCTGGGTCAGGTGGCCGAGGCGCTCGGCTGCTCAGCGGGCGGTACCCGCGTCATCACCGACTGGGGATGGCTGCCGTTCGAGCGCCAGATCGGCACCACCGGCGTCACCGTGCATCCCGAGCTGTACCTCGCCTTCGGGATCAGCGGCGCCGTGCAGCACGTGGCCGGCCTCGGCGACCCGGCCCACGTCATCTCGGTGAACACTGACGCCAGTTGCCCCATGATGTCGCTGGCCGACCTGGCGGTGGTGACCGACGCGCCCGCCCTGGTCGCCGAACTGGCCCGCCGCCTGGAAGTCGATCAACCCGGAGCCGAACATGACTGAGCCCCGCACACCGGACTTCGACGTGATCGTGGTCGGGTCCGGCCCGGCCGGCGCGAGCGCAGCCCTCGTGCTGGCCCGCGCCGGCAAGCGGGTCTGCCTGCTCGAGCGGGGTCCGTTCCCCGGCTCGAAGAACATGTACGGCGGCGTGGTCTATGGGCGCATCCTCGACACCTTGATCCCTCGGTGGTGGGAGGAGGCGCCGATCCAGCGTTGGGTGACCCGGCGCGGCACGGTCATCATGACCGAACAGCAGTCGCTGACCATCGACTACCGCACGACGGCTTGGGGTGAGGCGCCCTACAACGGAGCCACCACGTTCCGGCCCGATTTCGACTCGTGGTTGGCCGGCCATGCCACCGATGCCGGGGCGGTGCTGGTGACCAGCACCACGGCCACCGGCCTCTTGCGCGACGGGGCCGGTCGAGTGACCGGGGTGCGGACCGATCGACCCGATGGCGATCTCAGCGCATCGCTCGTCATCGCCTGCGACGGCGTCAACTCGTTCCTGGCCAAGGAGGCCGGGCTCTACCCCCACGCCGTCCCGGAGAACTTCACCCTTGGCGCCAAAGAGGTCCTGGCCCTGCCCCGCGATGAGATCGACAAGCGCTTCGGGCTCACCGGCCACGAGGGTGCTGACTTCGAGATCGTGGGTTGCACCCGAGGCATCGCCGGCGGCGGGTTTGTGTACACCAACCTCGACAGCATCGCCGTCGGGGTGGTGCTGAGTGTCACCCAGCTGGCCACGGCCAAGGTCCGGCCCGAGGAGCTCATCGCCGATCTCAAGCGCCACCCGATGGTGGCCCCGTGGGTGGAGGGTGCCGACCTGAAGGAGTACTCGGCGCATCTGATTCCCGAAGCGGGCTACGACATGATGCCGACCCTGGCCGCCGACGGGATGCTGATTGCCGGTGATGCCGCCGCCATGTGCCTGGCCGCCGGGATCTGGCTGGAAGGCGTGAACTTCGCCATCGGGTCCGGCAAGGCCGCCGGTGAGGCGGCGCTGGAGGCGCTGGTCACCGGTGACGTCACGGCCGAGGGATTGGCGGGCTACCGGAGCCGGCTGGACGACAGCTTCGTCCTGGCTGACCACAAGAGGTTGCGGCGGGTCCCCGAGCTGCTCATGTCCGAGCGCATGCAAACCCAGTACCCCCAACTCATGTGCAACCTGGTCGAGGGCATGTTCACCGTCACCAACCCGACGCCCAAGAAGGGCGTGGTGGCTCTCGGTTGGCAAGAGCTGCGCCGGGCCAAGGTCAAGATCCGCCATCTGTTGCGGGACCTGTGGACCTCGGTGCGGACGTTCGGGTAGGAGACGACCGATGCCGCCCTACGATCCCCTCATGACGTCAGCTTCTGGACCGACCGACACGCCGACGGTGGCCTCGACGCGTTGGCCGGACGTGAGCTTCGAGGACCGGATGGCCACGGTCGAGTTCCGGATCGGCACCCGCGCCCACATCACCGTCGACGGCGACTCGTGTCGGGGCTGCACCACCAAGGCCTGCGTCACCGCCTGCCCGGCCGACCTGTTCGTCCCCACCAGCGACGGCGGCATCCTGTTCAACTACGAGCAGTGC
>DHIQ01000165.1:1336-3183 GCA_002403895.1 Candidatus Neomicrothrix sp. UBA4742 | reverse complement strand
ATGCGGACGTTCCACACCGGCGGTATCGCCGGCGCCGGCGACATCGCCGGTGGTCTTCCCCGCGTCGTCGAGCTGTTCGAGGCCCGGAGCCCTAAGGGCAAGGCCACGCTCAGCCGACTGTCTGGGGTGGTGCGCATCGCCGATGACGAGGGCAAGGGTCGGGTGGTGACGGTGGTCGCCGACGACGGCACCGAGGAGAGTTACACGGTGCCCAGCCTCGCTCGCCTGGAGATCACCGACGGTCAGGAGATCCAAGCCGGTGACCCGATCGTCGAGGGCCCCCGGGACCCGAAAGAGCTCCTGGAGATCAAGGGCATCCGCGAGACCCAGCAGTACCTGGTCATCGAAGTCCAGAAGGTCTACCGGGACCAAGGCGTGCCCATCCACGACAAGCACATCGAGTTGATCGTGCGTCAGATGACGCGCCGCATCGCTGTGCAGGAACCAGGCGATTCCGCCTTCCTGCCGGGGGAGCGGGTCGACCAGAAGGTGTACACCGATACCAACCGGGCGCTGGTGCAGGAAGGTCGCACTCCGGCCGAAGGGCGACCCGAGCTCATGGGTATCACCAAGGCATCGCTGGCCACGGACTCGTGGCTGTCGGCGGCGTCGTTCCAGGAGACCACCCGGGTGCTCACCGAGGCGGCCATCGAGTCACGTAGCGACTCGCTGGTCGGGCTCAAGGAGAACATCATCATCGGCAAGCTCATCCCCGCCGGCACCGGGATGGCCACCTACCGCGACATCGTCACCTCGGCTCCCGACTACCAGCCGATGGAGTTCTACTCATCGGCCGACGAGGAGCAGGACCTGGCCGAATGGCTGGCTGGTCGCTCCGACCTGGCGGCCGGTGCCGGTGACCAAGCCGAGGTGGGGTCCGAGTTGTCGGACGCGCAGGTCATCGATCTGCCGACCAGCGGCGACGCCGCCAGCTGAGTCATCCGGACTTCATCCACGTTCGTCACCGAAGGCCCCTGGTTCCGTCAGGGGCCTTCGGCGTTACGATCCGGCTGCTCCGGCGTTAGCCTGCGCCGGTGCGGTTCGGCAGCCCGGTGGGTCACGACATGCAGGGCGGCGTCGACGACGGCTCGCCTCGGCGCGTCGACGGGCGGGGGCATCCAACGCAACCTCGACCTGCCCTTTGTCGGTATCGGGCGCAGCATCGGGGGATGGGACAGCCTGGGCATCGTGTTGGTGCTCGCGCTCGTGAACGTCCGCGTTCCGGAACGGGTGGCTGCCGTCCTTCGGGGTCGCACGCCGCGCCGAGCCCGGTATCCTGAACCCGTCGCTTGATCGCGTAAGGACAGGGTTTGCCCCGCCTTGTTCTTCCCCCATACCATTGACCTCCGGCTCTCTCGCGTCTGCGAGCGGGTTGTCATCGTTGAGCAGTACCACGAAAGGTTTCTCTGTGCCCACCATCCAGCAGTTGGTCCGCAAGGGCCGCGTCTCGAAGCCGGCGAAAGGTAAGACGCCGGCTCTCAAGGGCGCCCCCCAGCGTCGGGGTGTGTGCACTCGCGTCTACACCACCACTCCCAAGAAACCGAACTCCGCTCTGCGCAAGGTGGCCCGTGTTCGGCTGACCAGTGGCATGGAGGTCACCGCCTACATCCCCGGGGAGGGCCACAACCTCCAAGAGCACTCGATCGTGCTGGTCCGTGGTGGTCGTGTGAAGGATCTCCCTGGTGTGCGCTACAAGATCATCCGCGGCACGCTCGACACCTCCGGTGTGCGCGATCGCAAGCAGGCCCGTAGTCGCTACGGCGCCAAGAAGGAGAGCTGACGTGCCTCGTAAGGGTCCCGCTCCCCGTCGTGAATTGATGCCTGACCCGATCTACCGGTCGGTCGTC
>DHIQ01000165.1:967-1163 GCA_002403895.1 Candidatus Neomicrothrix sp. UBA4742 | reverse complement strand
CCCGATCTACCGGTCGGTCGTCGTCACGCAGGTGGTCAACAAGGTGCTCCAGAGGGGCAAGCGCTCCACTGCTGAGCGCATCGTCTACCAGGCCCTCGCCATCATCGAGGAGAAGACGGGCACCGAGCCCATCTCCACCCTCAAGCGGGCCATCGACAACATCAAGCCCCAACTCGAGGTCAAGAGCCGCCGCGTC
>DHIQ01000165.1:523-733 GCA_002403895.1 Candidatus Neomicrothrix sp. UBA4742 | reverse complement strand
GGCGCGACCTACCAGGTGCCGGTGGAGGTTCGCCCCCGCCGGGCCAACACCCTGGCCATTCGCTGGATGGTCGGGTACTCGCGCCAACGCCGCGAAAAGACGATGGCCGAACGTCTCGCCAACGAGCTGATGGATGCCTCCAATGGCGTTGGTGCCTCCGTGAAGCGCCGTGAGGATGTCCACAAGATGGCTGAGTCGAACAAGGCCTTC
>DHIQ01000165.1:0-221 GCA_002403895.1 Candidatus Neomicrothrix sp. UBA4742 | reverse complement strand
GTGAGCCGATTCGCCGCTCGCACCGACCAAGTTCCGATCGCCCGGGCCCGTGGTGAACAAGCCATTGCACCGGCCCCGCCCCGAGCGCCCTACCTCCGACCCGATCCGCATCTACGCCTAAGAGCCGACCCGGCTCGCACCCCCGAGTACACGAGAGATAGAGAACGATGGCCAGGACCCACCCCCTCGAGCGCACCCGCAATATCGGCATCATGGCCCAC
>DHIQ01000028.1 GCA_002403895.1 Candidatus Neomicrothrix sp. UBA4742 | reverse complement strand
GTCGGTGTGGTCGCCGATCAGGTTCACCCGCCCCGGCGCGTGGGCTCGGATGGTGCCCAGGGGTTCGTCGCGACCTTCGGCGCGACCTTCCCCGCGATCAATCACCGGGTCGCCCGCTCGATCGTCATGGTGATGTTCACGCGTCCCGGAGGGTGGCCGCGGCAACGACCGGGTCGATGGGGTTGAAGAACACGGCGCTGCCCAGCTCGCCGGCGGCCACGAAGCGCTGGGTGCCGTGAGCGCGATGTAGCGGCGCCACATGCGCGTGGAGCCAGGCCGCGGGCCAGTCCCCACCGTCGGTCGGGCGTTGGTGGAACCACAGCATGTAGGGCATCGGCTCGTCGAACAGCCGGTCCAACCGGCCCAGGATGTCGATCAGAGCACCGGCCAGATCGTCGCGACCCGCCCCATCGAGGGAGGGGAGATCGGGCACGCGCCTTTCAGGGACGAGGACCACTTCGTAGGGCCAGGAGGCGGCCCACGGCACCCATGCTCGCCACGAGCCGACCTGGCAGACCAGTCGGTCTCCCGGAGCCTCGGTGCCCAGCCCTTCCTCGATCTCGGTCGACGGTCGCTCGAGTTCGGCCCGGGCCCGTGGCGGCACCGCTTCGAACCCGTAGATCTGGCCATGGGGATGGGCGATGGTGGCGCCCACCTCGGGGCCCCGGTTCTCGAACACGAGCACGTAGTCCACGTCGGGGCGTGCGCCCAGGGCGGCGGTCCGCTCGGCCCACAGATCCACAACCCGGCGCGCGCCGTCGGCCCCGAGCGAGGCGAACGAGGCGTCGTGTTCGGGTGTGTAGAGAACGACCTCGCACCGGCCGTCGGGGATAGCGGGCCAGCGGTTGGGGAACCAGCGCACGTCGTAGGGCTCGGGCGCCTCGATGCCTCCCGGGCAGAACGGGCAACCGGTCCAGGGAAGGTTCGGTCGGTCCTGGCGGGCCGCCACGACGTAGGCGACATCCCCGGTCAGGGGGTCGACGCGGTAGCGACGGTCGGTCATGGCTCGCGGGCCGGTGATGGCTGCGGGTGCGATTGTCCGGCTCCCGATGGGTTGGCTTGCGCCGGGCTGGTCAGCGCGACCGGGTGGGTCACGCGCACGTGAGCGATCCCGTCCCAGGTGAACTCGTCGCCTTCGGCCACGAAGCCGAACTGGCCGTACCAACCGGCCAGTCGGGCTTGCGCCTTGAGCACCACCGAACCGGCCACCCGGGCCAAGGCCTCCCGCATGAGTCGCACGCCGAGATGGCGGTCCCGAGCCTCGCCCCTGGTCACCACTCGGCCGATCTGGATCGACCCGTCGGGCTCGGTGAGGATCCGGGCGTAGCCCAGGACGTCCGCGTCGTGTTCGAGCCACAGGTGCCGGCACGAGGGCTCTCGATCACGGCCGTCGAGGTCGCCGAACATGCAGTCCTGCTCGACCACGAACACGTCCACCCGCAAGCGCAGGATCTCGTACAGCGTCGCCGGGCTGAGCTCGTCGAACGAGGCTTCGTGCAGGGTCAGGTCGTCGGGGTTCACAGGCGCCTGACGGTATCGGTCGACGGGTCCCCCGGGAGTCATCCCTTGACCGCATGGTCAAGTTGCGGGGACGATGGCACCATGCGCACCCCGAGCAATGGCATCGAGATCGAGTACGAGACCTTCGGTAACGCCGAGGACCCGCCCCTGCTGCTGGTCATGGGCCTCGGCGCCCAGCTCCTGTCGTGGGACGTCGAATTCTGTGAGTCCATGGTGGACCGTGGCTTCTTCGTCATCCGCTACGACAACCGCGATGTCGGGCTGTCCACCAAGATCGCCGTCGACCCGCCTGTGGACATGATGGCCGAGATGACGAAGGCGTTCGGCGGGGACACCTCCGACGCGCCCTACCTCCTGAAGGACATGGCGGCCGACGGAATGGGTGTCCTCGACGCCCTGGGCATCGACCGGGCCCACATCGTGGGCGCCTCGATGGGCGGGATGATCGTGCAGACCATGGCCATCGAATACCCGGAGCGGGTGCTGTCGCTGACCTCGATCATGTCCACCACCGGCGATCCCGATGTGGGCCAGCCCCATCCGGAGGTGCTGCCCCTGCTGCTGGAGCGCGCCCCCGACGAGCGCGACGCGTTCATCGCCCACCAGGTCGAGGCCAGCCGGACCATCTCCAGCCCCGAACATTTTGACGAGGTGCGGGCCGCCGAGATGGCCGGGGCCGCCTTCGACCGCTGCTATTACCCGGCGGGTGTGGGCCACCAGGTCTTGGCCGTCCTGGCTTCGGGCAGCCGCTCCGACGCCCTGCGCGAGCTCGAGGTGAACACCCTGGTCATCCACGGCGACGTGGACCCGCTGGTCACGGTCTCGGGTGGAGAGCGCACCGCCGAGGTCATCCCCGGTGCTGAGCTGATGATCCTTGAGGGCATGGGCCACGACCTTCCGGCCTTCTACCGTGCCGTCGTGGTCGAGGCGATCACCGCACTGGCGGCCCGTTCGGCAGCAGCTGCCTGATGGGGCCGCTGCGGGGCGTCAAGATCCTGGAGATCGCGGGCATCGGCCCCGGTCCCTTCGC
>DHIQ01000054.1 GCA_002403895.1 Candidatus Neomicrothrix sp. UBA4742 | reverse complement strand
CCGGGCCGTGAAATCGCGGCCCGGGACAGGCGAAATCGCGTGGTGACAACCGAAGTCGCGCCGGGACACCCTCCACGCACCAAGCACCTCGCAGCGATCACGTTGGATGACGTCACCGCTGAGGCCGGAGGCTGGCCCCTTGACCCAGATCTCGCTCGTGACACCGCCACGAAAGCAGCTTCCGAGATCGTCGATGCCCTCGGCTCTGCAGCTGTCCCATCGGAGCTCGCCGGTCGGGTCCTGGAACGGTCCCGGTCGTTCCTCGCCACCTAGAACGGGGTTCGAACCGCGCGGCCTTATGGCCGCCCACGAGAAGATGAGCTCTAACCCGTCGGCGGAGGCGGTGGTCCCCAGGCGCCGGGGCCGGGACCGGGTGGTGCACCGCCGTAGGGGCCCGGGTAGGGCGCTCCGTATGGAGCCGGACGCGGGCGGCGCGGCCTGGCCGAGAACCAGCGGAACATGAACACGATGAAGCAGATGAGAGCGATAAGACCGATCAGCACCGAGGCGCCGGCCACGATCCCGGCGGCGATGCCGAGGTTGCGGCTGGCGGAGTACGACGGGGTCCGGGTGGCCAGGAGTCCCGAGGCCGGTGCGATGTCCCCGGCGCTGATCCGGACCAATCCGGCGCCGTCGGGCTCGACGTCGGCCACATGGACGGCGGTCGAGCCGTCGCTGAACTTATCGACGTCGTAGGAGTAGGCGCAGGGGCAGGGGTCCGTCTCGACGAACAGCGGCCGACCCTCCTGGGTGGCCAGGATAGTCGGGGCAGGCAGCGCGAACGTGCCGTCGGTCCTCCAGGCGGACGCGTCGCGGGGGATCATCAAGGCGATGTGGACGGTGTCATCGGCGCCGTCGACTTCGACGCCGGCGGGGGTGCCAGGGTGCACCGCGATGCCCTGAGCGAGTGCCTGGTCGTTGCTGTCGGAATAGGCGACGGCCGCGCCGATCCCCAGCCCGACGGCGGTCAACACCCCGAGCGCGGCCAGGATCAGGCCCGCCAGGGAGACCCACGGGAAGCGCGGCCGAGCGCGGGGCTGGGTGGGGGCCACAGGATCGGGGGCGTCGGGTTGCATGGCGCGATGGTAGGGACCGACGCACGATGGCGGCGACCGGAGGCGCCGGGTTGTTGTCACTTCGCTCGGACTCTTCTTGGGCTGCCGCATCGTCGCGTCGGCTCGGGGTTGCGGGGCACACGGGCTCCGTCATGCGAGGAACCACTTGACGACCCCCGACCGCTGAGCCATATTTCCTGACCGCCGAGTCGATCCGGCACGGCCAGCGCGACGGCACCTTCCGGCCCGACCTCGACCCCGAGCAGATCGACCCCGAGCAGATCGCCACCCTCATGGGCCTCGAGATCCAGTGGCTCACCGACCCCGACGCAGTCGACCTCGAGTCGTCGGTGGACGCCTACATCCACGGCCTCCACCATCGCCTCGACGCCCGCTCGACCCGCTGAACCAAACCCGCGTACCGACCCACCGACCAACCGTTGAGACCCCGAGGAGCACCATGAGCACCGAAGATCGCGTCGAGGAATTGCCGGCCTCGCTCACCCTCGAAGAGAAGGCCTCGCTCACCGGGGGCGACGACGTCTGGCACCTCCCCGCCGTCGACCGCGTCGGGCTGGGCCGCCTCAAGGTCTCCGACGGCCCGTCAGGCGTGCGCGGCGAGCGGATCGGCACCCGTCGGTCCCTCTCCTTCCCCTGCGGCATGGCCGCGGGCGCCACCTGGGACGTCGACCTGCTCCAGCGCTATGGCGCGGTGCTGGCCGAGGAGGCGGCGGCCAAAGGGGTCCACGTCCTGCTCGGCCCGACCGTGTGCATCCCTCGCACCCCGCTCGCCGGTCGGACCTTCGAGTCCTTTGCCGAGGACCCGCTGCTCAGCGGCCACCTTGCCGTCGCCTACATCACCGGGGTCCAAGGTGGCGGGGTGGGCTGTTGCGTGAAGCACTTCGCCTGCAACGACCAGGAACACGAGCGCATGACGATCAGCGCCGAGGTCGACGAGCGGACCCTGCGCGAGATCCACCTGCCCTCGTTCGAAGCCGCCGTGCGCGACGCTGGGGTGTGGTCGGTCATGTCGGCTTACAACAAGGTCAACGGCACCTTCTGTGGTGAGCACCCGCAGCTGCTGGGGAAGATCCTCAAAGGGGAGTGGGGTTTCGACGGTGTCGTGGTGTCGGACTGGTTCGGGACCCACAGCACCGTTCCCGCCGCCGCCGCCGGCCTCGACGTGGAGATGCCGGGGCCGCCCCACTACCTCGGTCGCAAGCTCGCCCGGGCCGTCGAGGCCGGCGAGCTGAGCGAGGCCGTGCTGGACGACCACGTCCGCCGCATCCTGCGCCTGGCCGAACGCTGCGGGCTCCTCGATCGGGCACCCACCGACGGCGAGCCGCAGGACCCCGAGGATCCCGACCGTCGCCGCATGGCCCGCGAGGTCGCCATCGCCGGCACCGTCCTGCTCCGCAACGAGGACCTGCTCCCGCTAGGCCCCGCGGTCCGGCGTATCGCGGTGATCGGGCCCAACGCCGATCTCATCGAGACGGGCGGCGGCGGCAGCTCCAGCGTCGTTCCGCATCGGTCGCTTTCCTTCGTGGACGAGCTTCGGGCCCGCTTGAGCGAGGTCGAGGTGGTCTACGAGCAGGGGTGCCGGCTCGATCGTGGCATCCCCCTCATCGACCCCCGCCTGCTGGAGAACGGCCTGCGGGTCGAGTACTTCGCCAACTCGTCCTGGGAGGGTGATCCCGTCGACGCCGACACCCTCGGAACCGGCCAGTTCGTCGCCCTGGGCGACCCCGTCCCCGGCGTGTCGGTGCGCGACTGCTCGCTGCGCGCCACCGGCACGTTCCGTCCCGACGTCTCCGGCGCTTGGCAACTGGGCATCGCCAACGCCGGCAAGGCGCGGATCCTGCTCGACGGTGAGGTGGTCGTGGACAACACGGAACCGACCCCCGGGAAGTTCTATTACGGGATGGGTAGCGACACGGTAGCCACCACCCTCGACCTGGAGGCCGGTGGGGCTCACAAGCTCGTGGTCGAGATGCGCTGCGAAGGGCTGCCCATCGCCGGGTTTCGCCTTGGTGCGGCCCGCCCGCCCGTCCCTGATGCCATGGCGCGCGCGGTGGCGGCGGCCGCCGATGCCGAGGTGGCCATCGTGGTGGTCGGCTCCAACGGTCAGTGGGAGACCGAGGGGGCCGATCGCCACGATCTGAAGCTCCTCGGGGAGCAGGACGAGCTGATCCGTCGCGTGCTCGAAGCCAACCCGCGGACCGCGGTGGTCATCAATGCCGGTGCGCCCGTCCAGACCCCCTGGGCCGACGCCGCGGCCGCGGTGGTCATGCTCTGGTACCCAGGGGAGGAGGGGGCGCCGGCCCTCGCCGACATCGTCACCGGTGCCGCCGAGCCGGGCGGACGCCTGCCCATCACGTTCCCGGCCCGGCTCGAGGACTCAGCGACCCACGCCTGGTACCCCGGCTCGGAAGGCAAGGTGGTCTATGGCGAAGGCGTGCTCGTCGGCTATCGCCACTTCGACGCCAACCACATCGAGCCGGCGTTCTGCTTCGGCCACGGCCTCTCGTACACGACGTTCGCCTACGACGAGCCCACCGTCGAGGTCGAGGGTCCCCACGTCACCGTGACGGTCCCGGTGACCAACACCGGAGCCCGTCGGGGTAGCGAAGTGGTGCAGCTCTACGTCAGCGACCTCGAGGCGACCGTGAGCCGTCCGGAAAGGGAGCTGAAAGCGTTCGCCAAGGTGAAGCTCGACTCGGGCGAGACGGCGTCGGTTCGCCTTGAGCTCGACCAGCGGTCGTTCGCCTTCTGGGACGAGATCAGCGACGACTGGGTGGTCGAGCCGGGCGAGTTCGACCTCCACCTCGGCTCATCGTCGCGTGACCTTCGCCGTCGCGTTCGCATCGAGCGCTGACGCCGCCCTCCAGCGCTCGCGGCCGATTGGGCTTGTGCCGTTGACTACCGCCACGGTGGTCAGTGGCACGACCCCGCAGGTCAGGTCTCGTCGATGGTGATGGCGAACTCGGGGCAGTTGGCCGCGGCCAGGCGGGCCTTGTCGGCCAGCTCGGGCGGCACGATGCCGTCACCCTTGGCCGAGGCGTAGCCGAGGTCATCGACGTCGAAGACCTCGGGCACCAAGGCGTAGCAGCGATTGTGGCCCTGGCACTTGTCGGGATCGACGCTGACCTTCATGGGAACACCACCGGGAGGGTGCGGGGGCCACGGACCTGGCCACCCGCCCAGGTGACCTCGGCGCCGTCGGCCAGGCGGAACTCGGGGATCCGCTTGAGCCATTCCTCGATCGCCACCCCTAACTCCATCCGGGCCAGGTTCGACCCGGCGCAGCGGTGGATGCCCACGCCGAAGGCGAGATGGCGATTGACCGCCCGGTCGAGGAGCACCTCATCGGGGTGGTCGAACATCTCCGGGTCGCGGTTGGCCGCCGGGAAGTTCATCAGCACCCGATCGCCGGCCTTCATCGGGCAGCCCTCGACCTCCACGTCCTCCGTGACGATGCGAGCCATGGTGACCGGGGAGTAGGCCCGCAACAACTCCTCCAATGCGGTGGCCATCAACTCGGGCTGGGCCACCAGTCGCCGGCGGTCAGCTTCGTGGGTGGCGAGGTGCCACATGGCCGACCCGATGCCCGACCACGTCGTGTCGACGCCGGCGATGAGGGTCAGGGCGGCGGTGCCCAGCACGTGCATGTCGGGGAGCGGCTCGCCCTCGACCTCGGTGTGCAACAGCACGCTGATGAGATCGTCGCCGGGCTCGGTTCGCCGCTCCTCCATCTTCTCCATGAGGTAGAGGGCGATGGCATCGCGCCCGGCATTGCGGCGCTGCTCATCATGGGCGAACTCGAGCACATCTCGCACCCAGCCCGTGAACGTGTCGGCCATGTCGGGGGGAACTCCGAGGGTCAGCGCGATCACCCGCGCCGGGATCTGCTGGGCGTAGTCGGCGGCGGCATCGGCGTGACCGGAGTCGATGAAGCCGTCGATGAGGCGGTTGCACAGCTCGCGGGTGATGGGCTCGTACTCATCGACCCGGCGGTGGGAGAACCACGGCAGCAGCAGTCGGCGGGCCCAGGTGTGCATGGGCGGGTCGGAATCGATCGGCGGGACCGGGATGGCGAAGCCCACGGAGCTGATGTCGTCCTCCGGCGGCGGGACGACGGTAATTTCCCGGGAGCTGAAGTGCTCGATGTCGTGGGCGATGGCGGAGACATCGGCGTAGCGGGTCGGCAGCCAGGAGCCACCCCACCGCTCGGTGTGGGCGATCGGACAGGCGTCGCGCAAGTCGTCCCACACCGGGAACGGGTCGGCCACGTAGTCGGGATCGAAGACGTCGTAGTCCGTTGTCCAGTCGGACACAGGTGTACCGGTCATGTCGTCCCCCTTGGCTGCGCTGAGCCATTCATAGCCGTTCGCGTGGCGTCGCGTGCGGGCAAGTCCCCTGCTGACGCCAGACGCGTGTCCGGCCGCGCTTCAGGTCACCTTGCGGGCCACGTCGCCGACGCGGATGGTGCCCGGGGTGACCACCTTGGCGTTGATGCCCCGCAGGTTCAGCTCGCGCCCGGCGGGGGAGTTGACCCAGCGCGCGGCGTCGAGCCCGAAGCGCTCGGCGAACTTGGCGCACCCCCGGTGGGGCTGTGCGGTGACTTCGATGACGGCAGATCCCAGCGCCAGACGGGTACCCGGCGGCAAGTTGGAGGTGCTCAGGTCCAGGTCGACGTAGAGCTGGTCCCCAGCCAGGACCCAGCGGGCCGGCTCGCCGGAGATGAGGGCGATGGCCCGAGTGTTGATCATGTTGAGCTGCATCTCGGGGTGGGCCCTGCCGTCCTCGGATGTCGAGCTCGGTCGGATCGACCAGGTGTCGCCCACCAACCCGAGTGTGACATCCAGCTCGGCCTCGGTGAGCTCGTCACGCTCACCCACAGCGGGGCGGGCAACGATGAGCTCCACCCGGCCCTCGTCAGCGGGGGACCGACGGATCTCGTCGAGGCCGGCTTCGAGCGCTTCGGTGGTCAGATGCTCCATGACCCCAGGCTCGCGGATTGGGACGGGCGCAGGCAAAGAGATTTCCTCACGACGCCGGCGGGGGCCGATCGTCGACGGCGGTGAAGTCGGGCTCACGCTTTTCGGCGAAGGCGGTCAGCGCCTCCAGGTTGGCGGGCCCGCCCATCAGGGTGAGGAAGGCGGCGTTTTCCCGTTGGCGAGCCTGGCGCACGAGCGGCAGCTGGGCGTCGAGCATGAGGCGCTTGGTCACCACCAACGAGCTGATGGGCATGCGGGCGATACGACCGGCGAGCTCGAGGGTCTCGTCCACCAGCGCGTCGGGGGGGCACACCCGCAGGGCGATCCCCAGCTCGACCGCTTCCGCCGCGCTGATCCAGTCCGAGGTGAAGAGCACCCGGGCGGCCTGCTGCCAGCCCATTCGTACCGGGAACAGCAGGCTGCTGGCCGCCTCCGGGGCGACGCCGAGCGAGGTGAACGGGGTCTTGAGCCGGGCCCCCTCGGCGATGAGCACCAGGTCGCAGTGGGCCAGCATGGTGAAGCCGATACCCAGGCCGAGGCCATTGACCGCGGCCATGAGGGGCTTGGGGAAGCTCTGGAGGGCATCGAGCAGACCCGGGAAGCCCGACACCACGCCCTTCAGGGATTCGGGTTCGGCCTCGGGGCCCGGAATGCCCATCCCGGCGGCCAGCTCGGCCATCTCCACGAGGTCCTGACCGGCGGAGAATGCCCGCCCGGAGCCGGTGATCACCACGACGGCTACCTCGTCGTCCGCCGCCGCCTCGTTGAGCGCCGCCGCGGTGGCGTCGTAAAGTGCGTTGTCGAACGCGTTCAGCGCCTCGGGTCGGTCGAGCGTGAGGAGCCGCACCCGATCGTGATCGTCCAGCCCCAACATGGGCGGCAAGGTAGCACCCGGGGCCGATCACTCTTCCGCATCACCACGCCCGGAGCGGTACCGTGCGCGCCATGGACACTCACCAGTACGACCAGATTCTGCGTGACGCGGCAGCGCGGACCGCGGTGGCGGCTGCCGGGGCGCTCGACCGTCCGGTGCCGTCGTGCCCGGAATGGACCGTGGCCGACTTGTTGTCCCACCTGAGCGTGGTGCTGTCGTTCTGGGGTGCCATCGCCGCCGGGGGGGAGGAGCCGCCAACCGACTGGACTCCGCCCCAACGGCCCGACGATGCCGACGTGATCGCGTGGTACCGGGCTGAAGTGGCCGATGGCGCCGCCGCGGTGGCCGCGGTCGACCCCGCCGCGCCGCGCTGGAGTTGGAGCCACCAACACGACGGCGCGTTCATCCAGCGTCGGATGGCCCAGGAGTTCACCGTCCATGCCTGGGACGCAGATCTGGCCATCGGGGCCGAGGCTGACATCGAACCCGCCATCGCCGTCGACGGCGTCGACGAGTTCCTGGACATCTTCCTGGCGGCCAAGCCCGAGTGCCTGGCCGGCGACCCGCTCACCATTCATGTGCACACGACGGATGCCGACGGCGAATGGATTCTGACCATCGGCGACGGCCAACACCACCTCGAGCGCACCCACGGCAAGGGCGAGGTGGCCGTACGGGCGTCGGCGTCGGACCTGCTGTTGTGGTTGTGGGGTCGCCGCGAGGCCGACGGGGACGGGTTCGCCGTTTTCGGTGACGAGGCGGTGCTGGCCGACTTCGTGGGCCGCGTCCACCAGTTCTGACGGAGGGCGACCGGCGCGAAACGGTAGACGCCCCACCGGTGCGGTAGGGGGCCACCGGGTCGGACGCGACGAGGTCCGCGCTCCCGGCAGGTCGCCCGTAGGGTGCGGGGTGTGTTCTTGGATCGCTGGCGACAGCGCCTGGTGTGGGACGGCTCCGCCGGGTCCCCCCGCTCGGCCAACGCGGCGTCGTCGTTCCATCTGATCTGGGAGGTCCCCCCGGGGGAGTGGGTGGCGGCCGAAGTCACGCTCGACGTGCGCCACGCCCCCGTCGTCGCCGCCCTGTTCTTCTGGGCGCTGCAAGTCTCCTTCGTGGACCGCGGTCGGGACGGCGGCGCGGCCCACCTGGGACTGCAGTGGTATCCGCCGCATCCCGGGGCCACCGCGGTCAACTGGGGTGGCTACCACCCCGACGGGCGGGAGCTTGACGGTTCGGTCTCGGTCCTGCCCAGCGCCACCGGCAACGTCAACACCCGGGATCTGGCCTGGCTCCCGGGCCGGGCTTACCGGCTGCGAGTCTGCCATGGCGATCAGTCGTCGCCGCCGGGGACCACCGCGTGGCGCGGCGAGGTGACCGACACCGCGACCGGCGCGCTCGTGGTCGTGCGGGAACTCTTCGCCGTCGGCGATCGCCTGGCCGCCCCGATGGTGTGGTCCGAGGTTTTCGCCCGCTGCGACGATCCCGGCGTCGAGGTGTGCTGGAGCGGGCTGCGGCTGCGGTCGGCGTCGGGCGCCGTTCACGAGGTGGAGCGCGTCCGGGTCAACTACCAGGCCCGGAAAGAGGGTGGCTGTGCCACCACTGATGTGCAGGTCGACACCATCGGCGTGGTGCAGCGCACGAGGGCGATCCGTGTCACGCCGGGGGGATCGGTGCTGGCCGTGCCAGCCGCGCCCGTTGGCGACCCGGGCATGGGCGAGCGATGAGCGACGGCCCCCGCAAGCCCCGGTGGCGCCGCCTCCTGGGGCCGGTCATCGGCCTGGTCGTGGTGATGTTCACGTTCGGGTTCGTCCTGCCCCAGGTCGCCGACTACGCCTCGGTATGGGCAACCATCCAGACGCTGTCGTGGGACGGTGTGGCGCTGCTGGTGGTGGTGTCGGCCTGGAACCTGGCGTCGGTGGGACCGCTACTCATGACCGCTTTCCCTGGTCTGCGGTTCTGGGAGGCGATGGCGGTGGCCCAGACCGGCACGGCGCTGTCGAGTGCCCTCCCGGGGGGCGAGGTCGTGGCCTACGGGATGGTGTACCGGATGTACCGGAGCTTCCGGCTGACGGCGGGCGATGTGGCCAAAGGACTGGTCATCTCCGGCATGTTCGACAACATCGCCAAGTTCTCGATGCCGGTGATCGCCTTCGTGTGCATCCGTCTCACGGGCGACACCTCCGACGGTCTGGCCCCGGTGGCCGTCATCGGGGTGGGATTGCTGGTCGGCTCGATCGTGTTGGCCGTCGGCTCGCTGCGCAGCGAGGCCTTTGCCCGCAAGGCCGGGGATTGGGCCGGTCGAGTCAGCGCCCGACCCCTCGGTTGGATCAAGCGGCCGCCGGTGCCCGATTTCGGGTCCCGGGTAGTGGCGTTCCGCCACGAATCGATCGGGCTCCTGCGCGCCCACTGGCACGTCCTCACCATCGCTGCCTACCTGAGCGAGCTCTCGGTCTACCTGGTGCTGCTCGTCTCGCTCCGCCTCGTCGGCGTGAGCGAGTCGGAGGTGTCGTGGAGCGTGGTGCTGGCCTCGTTCGCCCTCGTCCGCATCCTCCAGTCGATCCCCATCACGCCGGGTGGGGTGGGCGTCGTCGAGCTGGGACTCACTGGCGCGTTGGTGGCGGCCGGCGGTGATCACGCCGAGGTGGTGGCCGGGGTGCTGGTGTTTCGGGCCTTCACCTGGCTCCCGCCCCTGGCCACCGGTCCCTTCTTCTACCTCGGCTGGCGCCGGTGGCTGCGGCGCAACCACCGGGAGGAGGACGTCGCGGCGCCGCCCCGCGACGAGCTGGTGCGCGAGGCCGAGGAGCTCGGTGAGCAGGCCTACGAATCCGCCCTCGGGGTGCCGCCCGCGCAGGGAGGCTCTGGGCGGGCCGAATCCTACGAGCCTTCTGAACCCTCGGAGTCCTCCGCCGAGACCGGTCCGGACGAGCGCTCGTAGCGCCAGGTATCGCCCACCATCCACAGGCGGTGGCGAGCGCCGGGTCGGTCGGGATCCTCGTCCTCGTAACCGGCATCCCCGTCGTAGAGGGCCACCGCGCCGCCCTCCAAGGTGGCGAACCGGGTGGCGAACCACTCCGGGCTTCGGGCGGCCAGTGCGCCCAGCGCTTGGTCGGTCGAGTCGAAGACAGCGAGGTGCTCGAGGGTGATCCAGGTCGGTGGCGACAAAGCGAGCTCGAGGGCGTTGCGCCGGGCCATGGCCTCGGCCGGAGTCATCCACGCATGGCCGTGAATCTCTCCTCCGTCGATGTGCACCGCGCCGGCAGGGGCGGGGGCGGCGAAGAACCAGGTGGCGAACCGCTTAGGGCTGATGGGCGGGGGGGTCCAGTGGGAGAACCACACCAGTGAGTCGGGGTCGACCGCGAGGTCAGCCTCTTCGCGGGCCTCTCGCACCGCGGCCCGGCGAGCACTGTCCTGGAGCACGGCCGGGTCGTCGTCGGGCTCCCCACCGGGATAGTCGTCGGGGTCCAGTCGACCACCGGGCCACACCCACATCCCCCCGGCGAAGGCGAGATTTGCGTTGCGGCGCAACATCAGGGTCTCGAGGCCGCGCTGGCCGTCACGGAGCAACACCACGGTTGCGGCGGGGATCGCCGGTACGGCCGTCATGGGGTGAGGTTACGGGCCGAGCGCGTACCCTGCCGCCATGGCCGCCTCCTCTTCCCCCGACCTGCACGGATCCGTCATCGTCATCACCGGGGGCAACTCCGGTATCGGCAAGGAGGCAGCAGTCGCCCTGGCCGGCCTCGGCGCCACCACGGTGATCACCGCCCGCAACCAGGCCAAGGGCCAGGCCGCCCTCGACGAGATCCGGGACCGCTCAGGTAGCGACACCGCGCAGGTCATGGCGCTCGACCTGGGCGACTTCGCCTCGATCAGCGCCTTCAGCGCTGAGTTCCACGAGCAGTTCGACCGGCTCGATGTCCTGGTCAACAATGCCGGCGCCATCCTCACCCAACGTCAGGTCACCGCGCAGGGGTTCGAGACGACGTTCGGGGTCAACCACCTCGGGCACTTCCTGCTCACAGATCTGTTGTTGGACCGTCTGCAG
>DHIQ01000005.1 GCA_002403895.1 Candidatus Neomicrothrix sp. UBA4742 | reverse complement strand
GCAACTGATGTCTGATCCCACTTCTCCTCGCCCGGGTGGCCCGGGTGGCCCGGGTGGCCCGGGTGGGCCGGGTGGGCCTGATGACGTCCCCTGGTGGGCGAAGCCCGGCGGTGGCGAGGCACCCGGCTGGTGGCAAGAGCCGGGCCAGGGCGCGCCCGGCGACGGCCAGGCTCCTCCCCACCGCCCGTTCGCTCCGAGCCCGAATCCGGGTTACCACCAGGCCACGGGCCGACCGACCGGCGGCATGGCCAAGGGGGCGGTGGCGTCAGTCGTATGGGGCGTGGTCTCCCTGCTGTGCTGCGGCCTCGTCTTCGGGCCGATCGCCATCTACCAAGGATCACAAGCCCGCTACCGCATTCAGGTCTCGAACGGTCGCCTCGGCGGCAACGGCGTCGCCCTGTTCGGCATGCTCCTCGGAGGCATCGCGGTATTGCTGTCGCTGTTTTGGATCTACTGGTACGCCACCGGCCACCAGGTCATCAACGTCACCCGAACGAGCCGCTGACGAACGAGGGTGGCGTCACTCGACGAGGCGCAGCCCGCTGGGAGCGATGGATGTATCGGCGTGGGGCAGGTCGACCACGAACTCGGTGAGGTGGGCGGGGAACACGTGCTCGCTCACCAACACCGCCCGTCCGTCTACCGACGACGTCACCCGCTCACAGCGCAGCACCGGCGATCCGGCAGGCACGCCCAGCAGCTCGCCGTCGTGGGCCGACGCGGCCGCGGCGCCGATCGTCTGCACCGCTCCGCCCAGCTCGACGCCGATGAGCTCGTAGAACGGCGAGCGCTCGACGTCGGCGCGTGACAGCTCGGCGCCGTAGCGCTCCGGGCACCACACCGTCACCAGGGCGAAGGGCTGGTCGTCGGCCAAGTTCAGGCGCCGGACCCGCAACACGGTCTCGGTGTCGAGCACCTCTCGTACCCGCGCCGGTGCAGCCACGAAGCGGAAGTCCAGGACTCGCCGCTCCGAGCGCACCCCCTCGGCGGCCAGCTGGCTCTCGATGGTGCCCAGGCGCCCGAGCGCCTGGCGGACGGGATCGGCGGCAACGAACCAGCCGAACCCCTGACGAGAATCGACGAGCCCGTCGTCGCGCAGCACCTCGAGGGCCCGGCGGACAGTGACCCGGCTGGCGCCGTACGCCTGCGACAGCTCGGACTCGCTGGGCAGCAGCCGACCCGCGCTGAGCTCGCCGGTCGACACCCGGTCACGCACCGCATCAGCGATTTCTTGGTAACGGGTTTGGCGCACTTGTCTGCTACTTGTCTTGTCGGTTCAACTTGTCCTATACTTGTCTACACCACCCACCTGCGGGATCGTCGTCTCTTCTCGTACGCTCGACCGAACAACCGAAGGAGCAGGCCATGGCCGTCTATGCCAGCACCCCGATCGAACTCATCAACACGGTCTACGGACGCCTGACCGAAAGGGTGGCGATCGGCCGTGAGCGCCTCGGCCGCCCGCTCACGTTCGCCGAAAAGGTGTTGATCAACCACCTCCGCGATCCGCAGGCCCAGGAGCTCGAGCGGGCCAAGTCGTACGCCGATCTCGACCCCGACCGCGTGGCGATGCAGGATGCCACCGCCCAGATGGCGCTACTGCAGTTCACCACGGCCGGCTTGCCCGAGGTAGCCGTGCCCTCCACGGTGCACTGTGACCATCTGATCCAGGCCCGCGACGACGGGAAGGTCGATCTGCTCGCCGCGCTCGAGACCAACTCCGAGGTGTACGACTTCCTGGAGTCGGTGTCGGCCAAGTACGGCCTCGGGTTCTGGAAACCGGGCTCGGGAATCATCCACCAGGTCGTGCTGGAGCAGTACGCCTTCCCGGGCGGGATGATGATCGGCACCGACAGCCACACCCCCAACGCCGGCGGGTTGGGCATGGTGGCCATCGGCGTGGGCGGGGCAGACGCCGTCGACGTGATGACCGGCTACCCATTCAACGTGCGTTGGCCCAAGCTCATCGGCGTGCACCTGATCGGCGAGCTCAGCGGCTGGTCGGCCCCCAAGGACATCATCTTGAAGGTGGCCGAGATCCTTACCGTGAGGGGCGGCACGGGCGCCATCGTCGAGTACTTCGGGCCCGGGGCGCAGTCGATCAGCTGCACCGGTAAGGCCACCATCTGCAACATGGGCGCCGAGATCGGGGCGACCACCTCGCTGTTCGCCTACGACGACGCCATGGCCCGCTACCTCAAGTCCACCGCTCGTGAAGAGGTCGCCGACGCGGCCAACGCCGTGGCCCACGACCTGCGGGCCGACGACGACGTGACCGGCGATCCGGGCCGCTTCTTCGATCAGGTCATCGAGATCGACCTCTCGACGCTGGCGCCGCTCATCAACGGGCCCCACACCCCCGACCTGGCCCGGCCGGTCTCCGCGCTCGGCGAGGAGGCCCGCGCCAAGGGCTGGCCGGTCGCCATCAGCTCGGCCCTGGTCGGCTCGTGCACCAACTCCAGCTACGAAGACATCACCCGAGCCGCCTCCATTGCCCGTCAGGCGGCCGACGCCGGGCTCACCTGCAAGACCCAGCTCATGGTCACCCCGGGCAGCGAGCAGGTCCGGGCCACCATCGAACGCGACGGCTTGCTGGCTGACCTCGAGCGCATCGGCGCCACCGTGCTGGCCAACGCCTGCGGGCCGTGCATCGGTCAGTGGGCTCGCCCCGACGTCCACGAGGGCGACAAGAACACGATCGTCACCTCCTACAACCGCAACTTCCCCAAGCGCAACGACGGCAATGCCTCGACGCTGGCCTTCGTGACCTCACCCGAGACGGTCGTCGCCCTCGCCCTGGCCGGCACGCTCGAGTTCGACCCGATCAACGACACCCTCACCAACGACGCCGGCGACCAGATCAAGTTGGCCGTCCCGGTCGGTGAGGAGCTCCCGGCCCAGGGGTTCACCCCCGGCGACATGGGCTTCATCGCGCCGCCCGAGGATCGCCGCGGGATCACCGTCGTGGTCAGCCCGACGAGCGACCGGCTGCAGCTACTCGAACCGTTCGCCCCCTGGGATGGTCAGGACTACACCGGCCTGCTCGTGTTGTTGCGGGCCGAGGGCAAATGCACCACCGACCACATCTCGGCCGCCGGACCTTGGCTCAAATATCGCGGCCACCTCGAAAACATCAGTGGCAACCTCTTCCTCGGCGCGGTCAACGCCCTCACCGGTGAGGCCGGCACCGGCATCGACCAGCTCGACGGTGAGAAGCGCTCCCTGCCCGACATCGCCAAGCACTACCACGAGGCCGGGCGGAGCTGGGTGGCGATCGGCGACGAGAACTACGGCGAGGGCTCCTCGCGCGAGCACGCCGCCATGGAGCCTCGCTTCCGCAACGCCAAGGCCATCATCTGTCGCTCGTTCGCCCGCATCGCCGAGACGAACCTGAAGAAGCAGGGCGTGCTGCCGCTGTGGTTCGCCGATCCCACCGACTACGACAAGGTGGGCGTCGATGACCGCATCTCGATCCTCGGGCTGGCCGACCTCACCCCGGATCGCCCTCTCGCCTGCGAGATCCACAAGCCGGACGGCACCATGGTCCCCTTCACCTGCTCCCACACCATGAATGACGAGCACATCGGCTGGTTCCGGGCCGGGGGCGCACTCAACATCATTCGCCAAGAACAGGGCGTCTGAGCAGTCACTACCGGCCCGAGGATCTCGTGAGCACCTCGGCCATCGAGTCTTTGAAAGCTGAGTACCGCGAGCAGGCTCTAGCCACCAGCCCGTGGCCCCCACCAACGCCCAGAGAGCTGCTCTGCCACCACTGAGAGTGGTCCGAACGACCCTTGTGAGCCGGGTCGCAGAGGCGTTTCAATGGATGTGCAACAGACCGGGAGCACATCCAGGTGACTCAACCACCCCTCAATCAGGTTCCGGACGCGGCCTTCTTGCGAGCCGTTCTTGAGGTCGCGCCCCGAGTCATCGCCGTTCTCGACCCGGTCGGTACGCTCGTGTGGGTGGCGGGCGACAGTCTGTCGATGGTGGGCATCTCGCCCGCTGACCTCATCGGCCGCAACCTGCTCGACTTCGTGCCCGACAGCGACCTCCCGCTGGCCCTCGAGTCGATGGAGTACGCCATCCACTCGACCCGCCCGTTCAAGGCGATGGAGTTCCGCTACGTGCGCGCCGACGGCAGCATCGGGGTGGCCGAGGCGGTCAGCACCAACCAGATCTCCGACCCCCGCATCAACGGCATCGTGTTGCAGGTCCACGACGTCACCGACCGCAGCGTCACCGACCACGTCCTCGAGTCGATCGCCGGGGGCGGGCCGGTCTCGACCATGCTGCGGCTGGTGGCCCGATTGGTGGAGACGAGGCTGCCTGATTCCCGCGCCATCGTGGCCATCGACCCATTCGAGGGTCACTTCGCGGTGGCGGCGTCGTCCCTCGACTCCCTGGACCAGCTCACGGTGTCCGGGGCCGACGCCACCGACGCGGATCCCCTCGGCCTCACCAAGGTCGCCGAAGGCGGCCAGCCCCCGCCCTGGACGCCGGTGATCGAGGACGGTCGGGCGCGCTTCCACTCCGGCCTCACCTCGCTGCCGCCGACGATGCAGGCCGAAGCCCGCAGCCAGGGGTTCGCGGCCTGCTGGGTCTTCCCCATCTTCCTCCCGTCGAGCGGCGACATCGAAGGCTGCATCATCGTCTGGCGTCGACAGCCCGGCAACCCCTCACCGGGCGAGCGGGTGGCGGTGGATCGGGCCAGCCGCCTGGTGGCGATCGCGCTGGAACGGCGTGACTCACAGGAGATCTTGGTGCATGCCGCCCGCCACGATGCCCTGACCTCACTGCCCAACCGCTCGCTGTTCTTCGATCGATTGGCGCGTGAGCTCCAGCGCGCCGAGCACCCGGTGGCCGTGCTCTATCTCGACCTCGACGGGTTCAAGTCGACCAACGACCGGTTCGGCCATCGCGCCGGCGATCACGTCTTGGTGACGGTCGCCCGTCGGATCTCCGACGCCCTGCGCCCTGGAGATCTGCTGGCCCGCCTCGGCGGCGATGAGTTCGGGGTGATCTGCCCTCGCCTGACCGAACCGCACGAGGCCGAACAGATCGCCGAACGACTCATCACCGTGGTGAGCCAGCCGGTGAGCCTGCCCGCCGGCACCTTGCGCTCCGCCGAACTGTCCGCGCTGGCGGGCGCTCCCGCCGCCCCCACGGGTGAACCGCAACGGGCACCGGTGGTGGAGATCAGTGCCAGCATCGGGATTGCCTTCGGTGACGAGGTGGGCACCGATCATGAGCGCCTGTTGGAACTGGCCGACGCCGCCATGTACAACGCCAAACGCCGGGCCCGCGGCACCTGGCGCATGTCGGCGCGGCGCGACGCGGCGGGCCTGGTCGACACGGACTGACGCCGGGAGCGACGCCCAACTCTCTTGGCCCTCCGGTCGGCAAACCTCCCTGCGGGCGGCCTCGCCCATCCGGGTATTGGGTCGCCCGCTGCTCCGCCGGGCGGCCGCGCAGCCAACCGACGCAGGCCAATCGGATCGGTCAGTCTCGGCCCGGTCGGCGGCTCGCTTCGTGCTCGGCCTTGGCCGAGTCCCCCGAGTCCCCCGACGCGCTCGAGGGCAGGGTCGCCGCCAACTCCTCGGCGGTGGGCTCGTGCCACTCCCGGGCCTCGGACGGCAGGAGGGCGACGATGGCGGCCATGAGATGGTCGGTGTCCACCTGTGCGTCGTCCAGGCCCAGGGGCACGGGTGGGCCCACGGTCACCGAGACCTTGGGTGGGTCGATCACATTCCACAGGTTCGGGATCTTGGCGTTGCGAGGCCACACCTGCTCCGTGCCCCACAATCCAATAGGGATCACGGCCGCCCCACTCATCTGCGCCAGTCGCGCCGCGCCCCACCGACCCTTGGGCACCGGGTCGAAGAACGCCTGGCCCCGCGGGATGGTGCCCTGGGGCATCATCGCCACCATCTCGCCCGCCTCGAGGGCCGCCAGCGCTTCTTTCAGCGGCTCGTCGCTGCCCGTGCCCCGCTCGACGCGGATGCCACCCATGGCTCGGGCCATGTCCCCGACGATCGGAGCGTCGAAGACTTCCTTCTTGCCCAGGAAGCGGACCGGCCGGCCTCGTTTGGCGATGGCGAACCCCACGGCGGCGACATCGAAGTAGCTGCGGTGGTTGGCGCACAGGATCGCCGGACCCTCGGCCGGGATGTTCTCCACTCCGTCGATGCTCAGGTTGACGTAGGGGGCGAGGCCGGGGCGCACGAACGGGAACATCAGCTTCTGCGGTTCGATGCCGCCCAGCTTGGGGACACCCGGCGGCACGTCCAGGAAGATCGTCGGCCAGCGCCGGGCCAGCGCCTGCAGACGCATCCGGGGGTCCGGGTTCACGACGAAGGGGTGACCCACCGCGTTGAGCAACGGCACGTCGTAGTAGCTGTCGGAATAGGCGAAGCTCTCGACTAGGGACACGGCGTTGGCATCGG
>DHIQ01000225.1 GCA_002403895.1 Candidatus Neomicrothrix sp. UBA4742 | reverse complement strand
TCGCCGCGATCGATGCGGGCAAGCACGTGATCCTCACCGGTCCGCCGGGGACGGGGAAGACCACTTTGGCCCTTCCCCGTCCCCGGCGGACCGGTGAGGATCACGTGCTTGCCCGCATCGATCGCGGCGACCAGCTGGTCGATCACGTAATCGGGGAAGATCATCCCCTCTTCGATCGCGGCCTGAGTGAGCTCTTCAGCGTTGAATGCGCGCATTGGCTAGCCTGTCGGCGGCTCAGGGCCGCTTCTTGAGGGCTGGATGGGGAAGAAGCTGCCAGGAGGTCCGGGGCTCCAAGGCGTCGAGAAACAGGTTGAAGGCCTTATCACCCACCATTTCGGTGATTTCGTCGCGCAGTTCCTCGTAGACAGGGCGGTGGCCGATGAAGGCGTCGGGGGCGTCGGTGCACCACCAGTGGAACTCGTGGCCACCCTCGCCCCAGTCTCGGCGCTTCCACTCTCGCAAGACGTTGGTGAGGTGGCCGTTGTCGTCGGTGCGCTGCTCGAGGCGTAGGGGCAGCTGCCAGCAGACGTCCGGCTTCCAGCCGATGAAGCGCTCGTCCCGAGCCACGGCGGCCTGGTGCAGGGCGCAGCCGGCCCCGGTGGCGAAGCCCGGCCGGTTCAAGAAGATGCAGGCGTCGTCGACGAGCCGTGACATCCACTCGCCCTCCTCATTGCGGTGGAGCGGGCCACCGGCGGCCTCGGATTCGGCATGGAACTGCCATTCGTCGGGCTCGAGCCGTTTGGCGGCCTTGGCTACCCGCTGGCGGTCCTCCTTGCCGGTGAAGTGGGCACCGTAGCTGCAACAGCCCTGTTCCAGCTCGGCGGCGGGACCGGTGAGCACTCCCGGGCACCCTCGACCGTAGATGCAGGTCCAAGGGCTGGTCAGGAACGTCACATCGAACTCGTAGGTCTCGTCCTCCAGGTCGAAGGAGAGCCACTCGTGGAGATCGTCGGGCGGGGTCATGGCTCTCAGTCGGGGATCGGGCCCAGTCGGGCAATCAGTGGGAACCTGTGGAAAGGCCGAAGCTTACCCGCGCCCGGCGCAGCCACGCTCCCTTGGAACCGGGCGGGCGACGCGCTAGGAAGAGGGCATGGCCGGAGAATTCGATGACATCCGAGTGCGGCTCGAGGCCGTCAGCGAGGAGTTGGCCGACCTGGCCATCCAGCGACTGCGGGAATCCATTGACGCTGGCGGCAACGAGCTCCCGGTCGACGAGCGGCGCATGACCCGCGCCCGGCGGGCGGTCGAGAGGGCCGTGGCCATCCTGCGCGAAGCCGACGACCGCGTCGCCGATCTCGACGGAGCCTGACGAACCGGCCGCCGGTCGGTGAAACTCGGCGAAATCTGAAGCCGAATCGACATCCAGCGTGCTTTTCGCTTCAGATTTGCGGGCGGGGGCCCTTGGCTCGTGGTGGCGGCGGGGCAACCCGCCGCTCGTTGACCCGGTGCCAACTCGGCCTCAGCCCACCACGGCCGGGTCGGGTCGGCCGGGACGGCCATAGAGCGTGGTGCGCTGTTCGAGGATGCGGCCCAGCGGCTCGACCAGCGCGCGGAAGTCGGACTCTTCGAGCCCCTGGCCGTGCGAGGCGCCGGCCGCCCGGGAGATGTTCTCGTCCATCAGCGTGCCGCCCAGGTCGTTCACCCCGACCTGGAGCAGCTGTTTCACACCGGCGTGACCCATCTTCACCCACGAGCACTGGATGTTGTCGATCCATCCGTGATAGGCGATGCGCCCCACCGCGTGCATCAGCACCGTCTCGCGGAACGTCGGGCCGCGGCGAGACTTCCGCTGCAGGTAGATGGGCGTCGCCATGTGGACGAAGGGAAGGGGCACAAACTCGGTGAAGCCGCCCGTCTCCTTCTGCAGATCGCGGGTGCGCACCATGTGGCGGGCCCAATGGACCGGTTGCTCGACGGCGCCGAACATGATGGTGACGTTGGAGTTGAGCCCGACCTGGTGCGCCGCCCGGTGCACCTCCAGCCACTGCTCGGTGGTGATCTTGTCGGGGCACAGCACGGCGCGGATCTCGTCATCGAGGATCTCCGCCGCGGTGCCGGGCAGGGTCCGCAGCCCGGCCTCCTTGAGACGTTCCAAGTACTGGGTGAGGGGCTCGCCCAGCCGGCGGGCGCCCTCGTGCACCTCCAAGGCGGTGAAGCCGTGGACGTGCATGTCCGGTGCGGCCTCCTTCACGGCCCGGGCCACGTCGATGTAGTAGTCGCCGTCGAAGCTGGGGTGGATGCCGCCCTGCAGGCAAACCTCGGTGGCGCCCAGATCGGCGGCCTCGCGCACCCGGCCCTGGATGTCTTCCAGCGTAAGCAGGTAGGGCGTGCCCCGCAGGTTGAGCGACAGGGGGCCCTTCGAGAAGCCGCAGAACTTGCACTTGAAAGTGCACACGTTCGTGTAGTTGATGTTGCGGTTGTGGACGAAGGTGACGACGTCGCCGTTGGTGGAGCGACGCAGATCGTCGGCCACGGCGGCGACGGCGGCTACCTCCGGACCGCGGGCCGAGAACAACGTGACGATCTCGTCCACGCCGAGCTCTTGGCCGAGCAGGACGCCGGCCAGGACTTCGGCCACCGCGCCAGTCGAGCGGGGGGAGCCCGGGACCAAGGTCATCGGCTCGGCCGAAGCGCCTGAGTACCACGCCGTGCTGCGAGGCCCGATGTGGAGCACCTCGATGCCGCCATCGACCTGCTCGGGGCTGGCGGGCTTGATGCACTGGACGAGCACCGCCCCCGGATCGTCGCGGCCCAGACCCTCGGCGTCGCTGCGGTCGAGCACGGGGAAGCGCATCCCGTCGTCGAGCCACCGGTCGGGATCCAGCGCGAACTCCGGGTAGATCGTGAGCCGGGGGGCCAGCACGAACCCGGCCACTTCGGTCACGGAGCGCAGTTGGTCGAGGTCGGGCCACGGCCGCTCCGGATTCACGTGATCGGCGGTGATGGGCGACACGCCGCCCCAGTCGTCGATGCCGGCGTCGAGCAGCACGGCGAAGTCGTCCGAGAGATTGGGCGGCGCCTGGAGATGGATCTCCATGGGCAGGATGAGTCGGGCCAGGGCGATGGCCTCGAGGTACTCATCGGTCGGGCACGGCCGGGAGCGGAACATGGTGGTGCCCGCCTTGGGCAGGAAGTTCTGGACGATGACCTCTTGTACGTGACCCCAGCGGGTATGGGACGCGGCGATGGCGGTCAGCGCGTCGATACGGTCCTGGCGCGACTCGCCGATACCCACCAGGATCCCGGTGGTGAACGGGATGGCCAGTTGGCCGGCCGCTTCGAGCGTGGCCAGACGGCGCTCGGGGGTCTTGTCGGGCGATCCCCGGTGGGCCTCGAGGTCTGGGTTGAGCGACTCGACCATCATCCCCTGCGAGGGGGAGACGGCGCGGAGGGTCTCGAGCTCGCCGGCGAACAGCGCCCCGGCGTTGGAGTGGGGGAGCAGCCCGATCTCGTCGACCACCAGGCGGGCCATGGCCGCCAGGTAGCTGACGGTGGAGTCATAGCCGTGCTCGGCCAGCCAGTCACGGGCGGCCGGGTACCGCTTCTCGGGCCGCTCGCCCAGGGTGAACAGCGCCTCGTGGCACCCGGCCCGGGCTCCGGCGCGGGCGATGGCCAGGATCTGCTCGGGATCGAGATAGGGCGCCTCGAGCCTTGCGGGCGGTTGGGCGAACGTGCAGTAGCCGCACTTGTCGCGGCACAGCATGGTTAGCGGGATGAACACCTTGGGCGAATAGGTGACCCGCGTCCCGAAACGCTGGTCACGTCGTCTCCGGGCCTCGGCCATGAGCTCGTCGAGTGATGCCCCCTCGAGTTCCCCGATCATCCGGCGAACCTTATCGGCGACGCCTGGCAACCGGACGCGGTCGCCGGCGAGTGGCGGCCGGCGGTGCTCAGCCTTCAGGACGCTCCGCCCAGTAGCGGGATCGAGCGGTCATCACGCAGGTCGATGGCGCACCTCACCCCGTCGGGGCTGTTCAGCGCGCCGTTGGGGGTGGTGAAGGTATGGCCCGTGATCTGCTCGTCGGCGAAGTCCAGCTTGGCGGGGTCGAAGGAGTCGGGACCGATCGCCACATCGCTGGAGGCGGCCACCGCTCGGTAGCAGTCGTCCAACTCATCGGTCCCGGACAGGGTGAACGACTCCTCGTTGTGTCGCTCAGTGCAGCTGGTCTCGACCCGACCCTCGTCGCTGCCGATGATTCCGCTCTGCTCGCGTTTGGCCAGGTGGCAGGTGACCTCGGCGGCGACGAGCACGTGACCTCCGTCCAGCGGCAACACCGTGGTCCCGGCGACGCGGGCGTTGGTGGGAGTCGTGCCTCCCGGTATGGACGCATCGGGCGAGGCGGAGGAAGAGTCGCCGGATGAGCCGCAGGCGCCCGCCAGCACCACGACAAGGGTCAGGCCGACGACGACCCCCCACCGTGGTTGCCTGGCGATTGACATGGTGGGGCCCATCCGGCCAGTCAACCGCCGATCAGGTCGCCGGCCGCCGCGGGGTCGGCGAGCCAAATCACCTGCTCTGCTCGAACGGCGGAGGCGGGTACGTCGTCGCCGGCCATCACCCGGGCCAGAGCGTCGCGCTTCGCCTCGCCCGCCACGGTGACGATGACGAGGCGGGCGCGGGCGATGCCGGCGTAGGTGAGCGTCATGCGCTGGTGGGGGTTGTGGCCGAGCGGATCCTGGTTGAGCACGACCAGGCGACCCGGGTCAGCCCGGAGCGCGGTGGAGCCGGGAAAGAGGCTGGCGGTGTGGCCGTCAGGACCGAGACCCAGGTGGACCACATCAAAGCGGCCCAGCTCGCCGACCCGGAGCTGGTAGGGATCGGCCCCCTCCTCGCAGCGCATGGGGTAGGTGGCGTTGGCGGCGCCCACCCGGTCGAGTAGGGCCTCGCGGGCCAGGCGGTAGTTCGAGTCGGGGTCGTCGAGCGGCACGCACCGCTCGTCACCCCAGTACAGGTCGACCTTCCACCAGTCGATCTGGCTGCCCGCGTCCTCGGCCAGGCGCTCATAGCAGGACCGAGCGGTGGACCCGCCCGACAGGGCCAGGGAGAACCCGTCGTTGGGGCGCCCGTGGAACGCCTCGATGACGCGCTCGGCAAACTCGGCGGCGACATCGTCGACCACCATGAGTGACCCGTTCATCTGCGTCCCCACCCAGGCTTTCCGCAGGACCCTCAGGCGCCGAAGCTCTCGGTCTTCGTCTGCAAACTGCCGATCAACTCGTCGAACGCTTTGGAGAACGCGGCGACGCCTTCCTCTTCGAGGACGTGGGTCACCTCGTCGAGGTCAACCCCCACCTCGGCCAGACGCCGCAGGTCCTGGCGGGCACCGTCGACGCCGGCATCGATGGTGCGGGCCACGGTTCCGTGCTCGTCGAACGCTTCGAGGGTGGCATCGGGGATGGTGTTGACGGTGTCGGGTCCGATGAGCTCGTCGACATAGAGGGTGTCGGGGAAGGCGGGGTTCTTGGTTGACGTGGACGCCCACAGCGGACGTTGGACCCGTGCGCCGCGAGCGGCGAGCGCTTCCCAGCGCGGACCGGAGAACCGCTCCCCGAAGAGCTGGTAGGCCAGCTTGGCGTTGGCAATGGCGGCCTTGCCCTGCAGCGCCAGCGCCTCGGGGGTCGCGATCGTGGTCAGCCGGCGATCCACCTCGGTGTCGACGCGGGAGATGAAGAACGAGGCCACCGAGGAGGTGCCCGACAGGTCGCCCTCGGCGGCCTCCAGGCCGGACAGGTAGGCCTCGATAACCTCGCCGTAGCGCTCGACGGAGAACAACAAGGTGACGTTGATGCTGCGGCTCTCCGAGATCATCTGGCGGATGGCCGGGATGCCCTCGGCGGTGCCCGGGATCTTCACGTAGAGGTTGGGCTGGGCGATGGTGGTGTGGATGTGACGGGCCGCCTCGGTCGTCCCTGCCGTGTCCCGGGCCAGCGACGGTGCCACCTCGACCGAGACGTAGCCGTCCTCGCCTCGGCTGGCGTCATACACGGGACGCAGGATGCGCAGGGCATCGCGGATGTCGGCAGTGACCAGATCCCAGTAGGTGTCGGTGACCGACACGCCATCGGCCACGAGGCCGCGCAGCTGGTCGTCATACTCGGCGTTTCCCTCGATCGCCTTCTGGAAGATGGAGGGGTTCGAGGTGATGCCCCGGACCCCGCGCGCCACCCATTGCTCGAGCTCGCCGCTGGTGATCCAGCCTCTCCGCAGGTTGTCGAGCCACGGGCTCTGCTGTTGCTGCGCGTACAGATCCTGAAGTCGGGTCACTGGCCATGCCTCTCGGACAAGCGGACGAGTGCGCTAAGTGTGCACCCGATGGAACGACTCTGCTCGCCGACGGGCGTTGCCCTGTGGGCGTCGATCACTCCGGGCGAGCGGCCAGGGCGGCCGCCCGTTCGGCCACGTTCTCGGCGGTGAAGCCGAACCGGGCCAACACGACCTCGCCGGGGGCGCTGGCGCCGAAGTGGTCGATGCCGATCGACGCATCGGCGTAGCGAGCCCACCCGAACGTGGAGCCGGCCTCGACCGACAGGGTGGGGATGCCGTCAGGGAGCACGGTGGCCTGGTAGTCGGCGTCTTGGAGAGCGAACAACTCCCACGAAGGAAGCGACACCACTCGCGCACGGACCCCGCCGGTGGCGAGCTGCTCCGCGGCGGTCACGGAGATGGAAACCTCACTGCCGGTGGCCACCACGATGACCTCGGGCGCACCGTCACCGTCGGGCTCGCGTAGCACGTAGCCGCCGCGGCTCATCCGGCCGGGCCCCGCAGTGCCGTTCAGGACCGGTAGGCCTTGGCGGCTGAGGATCAACGCGGTGGGACCGTCGTGGCCGATGGCGAAGCGCCACGCCTCGACTGTCTCATTGGCGTCAGCTGGGCGGATCACCACCAGGTTGGGAATGGCCCGAAGCGAGGCCACCTGTTCGATGGGCTGGTGGGTCGGTCCGTCCTCGCCCACGCCCACCGAGTCGTGGGTCCACGAGTAGATGACCTTGGCCTTGGAAAGGGCGGCGAGACGGACGGCACCGCGCATGTAGTCGCTGAACACGAGGAACGTGCCGCCCACCGGCACCGTGCCGCCGTGCCGCGCCATGCCGGTCATGATCGCTCCCATCGCGTGCTCACGGATGCCGTAGTGGATCTGGCGCCCGGCAGGTGAGTCCGCCGCCTGGATGGTGGAACCCTTCATCGCCGTCCCCGTGTTGCCGGTGAGGTCGGCCGATCCCGGCAGGAGGCCAGGGACGACGTCAGCCAGCGCGCTCAGGCAGGTGCCGCTGGCTACCCGGGTGGCGATGTCGTCGCCCACGGTGAACGAGGGCAACGCGTCCTCCCACCCGGCCAGACCGGTGGCCTGCGCGGCGGCGTCGAAGGCGGGAGCGTCGCCGTCCCACGCGGCGCGGCGTTGTTCCCAGGCGAGCCTCTCGGGGCGCCCTCGGGCGCCGATGTCGCGGTAGTAGGCCGCCACGTCGTCGGGGATCCAGAACGGCTCGTCGGGGATGCCCATCACCGCCTTGACCGCGCTGATCTCGGCATCTTTGAGGGCATACCCATGGGTGGCGGGGTCGTCGGTATGGTCCGGCGAGGGGGCGGCGATGTGGCTGCGCAACACGATCAGCGAGGGGTGGTCCTCCACCGCCATGGCCCGGCGTACCGCTGCTTCCAGGCCGTCGAGATCATCGGCAATCTCGCCGACGTCGTCGACGTCCCAGCCGTAGGCCTCGAACCGCTTGACCGGGTCATCGTTGAGCGCCAACTCGGTGATTCCGTCGATGGTGACGTGGTTGTCGTCGTAGATGTAGACCAACCGACCCAGTTGTAGATGACCGGCCAGTGACGCCGCCTCGTGACTGATGCCTTCCTCCAGGCAGCCGTCACCACAGATCACGAACGTGTGATGGTCCACGACCTCGGGGCTGAAGCGGTTGCGGAGCCAGCGCTCGGCCAGACCCATGCCCACGCCGTTTGCGAAACCCTGGCCGAGCGGTCCGGTGGTGACCTCGACGCCGTCAGTGTGGGCCACCTCGGGGTGGCCGGGGGTGCGGCTGCCCCACTGGCGGAAGTCCTTGAGGTCGTCCAGGGTGAGGCCGTAGCCGGTCAGGTACAGCATCGAGTAGAGCAGGATGGAGGCGTGGCCGTTGGACAGCACGAACCGGTCGCGGTCGGGCCAAAGAGGGGCCTCGGAGTCGTAGTCCATGATCCGTGACCACAAGACATGGGCCAGCGGAGCCAGGGCCATAGCCGTGCCCTGATGGCCTGAGCGGGCGGTGTGAGGGGCGTCCATGGCGAAGCCGCGGATCACGTCGATGGCCCTTTGCTCGATATCAGGGTTGCTCACGGTTTTCACGGGTCCTTTGCTGACCGGGCACAAGAGCGTCACCCTAGCGAATGGGTCCCTCGCCGAGATCCGGGCCGACCGGTGGTGGCGCCGACGTCCCGGCCAGCAGCGCCACCGCGGCTTCTGGTGGGTGGACGAACGATCGGGTGCCCACGGGGCCGACGGGGGCGGCGGTGAACATGCCGGCCACGGTCATGGGACGCACCGCCCGGAAGGCGCCGGGTGAAGGCGGCGATTCTGTCAGGGTGCTGACCACCTTGGCATCGTGGTCGGCGGTGCCGAACATCTGGAGTCCCCGGGCCACACCGACGAACAGGAGGGCAGCCGCGGCTGGGGTTCCGGCCAGCATCGCGCGCAGGTCCTCATCCGCGCTGGTCGCGTCGCGGACGTGGAACTGCACGGTGGCCCCCACCTCGATCTCGGCCGGGATTGCGATCGAGCCGGTGTCGGGGTCTGCTCCCTGGATGGGCCGCACCAGGAAATCGCCGCGCTCGAGGTCGAGCTTGTGCTCGTCCACCAGCCATCCCAGATGCAGGCTTTGGGCCGCCGCGGTCCGTTCGTCGGGCGAGAGATGGCGCACGACCTCACCGAGGCGGGCCATGGCCGGTTGGCCGGCCAACTCGTGCACCATCGATCGCTCGGCTCGGGTCACGGTATAGGGATCACCGATGGGTCGACAGCCCTGCGAGACAACGGTCCGCAGCGGCCACTGCGGACCGAGGAGTGCGCCGACGGCGCCCTCGGTGTACGCCCGGCCATCCAGCGAGAGTCGGTTGCCGCCGGGACCGGTGGGAGCCGACGCCGGACCCCCGACCACGGTCACGCCCGGCCACCGCTGGGCGGCGGTGTCGAGCGCGTCGCGGGCGGCGAAGGAATCGGGGTCGCTGAGCAACACCAGGGTGCTGCCCGGCTCGGCGTCGTGGTCGGGCCAGTCCTCCGCCGACATGAGCCGCACCGGGGTGACTCGGCCGCCGCGGGCGGCCCATGCCGCGACCGCCGGCTGGCCCTCGACCTCCCGCCGCCCCCCGAGGACGGACCGGGTCGTGGCCCCGAGCACCGTGCGCGCCCCGAGGGTGGCCTTTACCGTGGCGACCACGTCATCGAGCGCGCCCAGGTGGGCGGCGGTGACGAAGACGAGGGCCAGATCCGGCTCCGAGCCGAGGGTCTCCAACAACTCGCCGACGACCTCGCCGGTGGCGTGGGTGGCCAGCGGGTGCTCCGAGAGGGCGGCGCCGAACTCGGCGGTCGGCCCCTCGCTCACACGGGAGGCAGCAGCGTGAACGGCACCACCGTCGCCGGGCCCAGGTCGAGGCGGCAGTGCGCTTCGACCGTGTCATACTCCGGGAATTCGAGCTCGGCTCGCACCAGCCGGTAGTTGAACTTGCCCGGTTCGACCTGGAGAGGCTGCACATTTCGGGCGATCTGTTCGCCGTCGCGTTGGTACACCACCTCGAGGGCAGCCGAGCCGGTCTCATCGGGCCGGCAGCGGACGATCACCACGAGGTGGGGTTCGATGGTGACCGGCACCGGACCGGGTGCGGGAGCCGAGAACTGGATGCCGGTGAGGTCTATTCGAGTCGATGGGCCAGGTACCTGCCGCAACTCGATCGCTTCGATGAAAAGGGCAGCCACGATGTCCATGGCCGGACCCTACCGGCTCGCTTGCACAGGAACGTCTCAACAGTCCGCGGCGCGCTTCGGTATCCTTGGCGCCGTGACCAGCGACGAAGTCGTCCTCTCGACCCGCGAGGCGATCTTGTTGGAGTCGCGGCACCGCTTCGCCGAGCAGGGCTATTCGGACACGTCGCTGAACGACATCGCCGAGGCGGTGGGGATTCGGCGCTCCAGCGTGCTCCACCACTTCCCGTCGAAGGAAGCTATCTACCGGGAGGTCTTTTCCACCGCCCTTACCGAGTGGATGGGGCGGGTGGACCTGGCTACCGAGGGGGATCACACCGGCGAGGGATGGATCCAGGTGGACCGGGTGATCACCGCCGGGTTCGGCTTCTTCCGTGAGAACCCTGATTTCGTGCGGATCGTCCGCCGTGAGGCACTGGATTCCAACAGCGCGCTCGGCGTCGACCTCGGTGTCGCCCTGCGGCCGCTGTTCCAACGGGCCGTCGACTACTTCGCCCGCGAGATGGGGGCGGGCAACTTCCGCAAGTTCGACCCCGAACAGCTCCTGCTCACCGGCTATGGCGCCCTGTTGAGTTACTTCGGCGACCTGCCCTTCATCGAGGGCCTGCTCGACGCCGACCCTCTGGCTGAGGCCATGCTCGAGGCCCGCCTCGAGCACATTCGCGACTTTTTCCGCGCCGCCCTCGAACCCTGAGGCTCAGGTCGGCGCCCCTCGGGCGTCGGCGAGGGTCAAGGCGTAACGGACGAGGTCATCGATGGCGTTGGCCGATTCGGTGACCGAGGCGGCCCGGTAGGTCCATGCTCCCGACGAGGATTGCCCCAGGACCGGTCGCAGGCTCCCCCGCGTGCCCATCACGGACGCGGCGCCCCGGCGTAGCGGAAGCCACCCGGCGGCCAGGGCTACGGCGTGTTCGCCAACGTCGTGTTCGTCAACGGCGGCTGCGCCCTGGCCTGTCACGGTGGCGCGCACCAGGTTGACCGCGGCCAGCCCGACGCGAGCTTCGCGGTGGACCTGGTCGAGCCAGGGATCGACATCGTCCAGTCCCGGTGCCTCGCAGTTCTTGGCCGCCACCAACCAGGCCTCGAGGGCACGCAGCGGTTCGGGGGAGGGGTCGCCGTCCACCACGGCGGCGACGAGTGCCCGCGGGTGCTCCCCGTCGCACGCCTCGGCGAACACGGCGAGCGTCCCGAGATCAGCCCGCCACCCGGCCCACGGATCTCTCCCGTTGACGTAGGCGCCGATCGACGCCAACGCCGGTTTCGAGGCCCGGCCCTGCACCATCGGGTTGGCCGCGTAGCCCGAGCACACCGCGCCCAGCCCCGGCTCGCGCCCCCGCAGGGGTCCCAGGAACAGACGGTCGGCCATGAGCCCGTCGTTGACGGGATAGTTGTCCCACAGGAAAGGCGGGCGGTCACCGAGGCTGGCCGCCCGGGCCCGGGCCTGAGCCACGGTGATCTCGTCGCACACGACGGTGGTGCCGGTCCAGCCAATGGGCACCTCTTGGGGCATGCCCGCGGCCAGCGCGTCGAGGTACGCGGTCGGGCGGGTGCCGGTGTACTCGGTGGGGGTCATCACCAACTCGGCCCGCCCGTCGAGGTGCTCGTAGAGCCACGTGGTGAGCGCGGCGTGATCCGTCCCCAGGCCGGGCCGAACGGGGATGTCGTCGAGGAGCAGGGCCACTATCCGAACACCCCGATCCACGAGCTGGTCGACCTTGGTCCCGAGGGAGCGACGGTCGTCGCCCGAGGTGTAGTCCATGGTGAGGCCGGGGGAAATGGCGAAGCCGACGGCCAGGGTCTCGGCCGCCACCAAGGACTCGAACCCGGCAAGGGCCTTGGGCCCGTAGGGCTCACGCCACCGCTCGCGATGGAGCGGATCGTCCTTGGGGGCGTACAGGTAGAGGCCCATGTCGCGTTGATGACACCAGGCCATGATCTCGGCCCGTATCGCCCACGACCAAGGCGGACCGTAGAACCCCTCGATGATGCCGCTCACCGGGAAGGCCACACCGGGACCGTCGGGCAGCTCGTCGGCGGGAGCATCGGACATGGCTGAGTAGGGTACGCACCCATGCCCACCGCCAGCCCCATCTCCGGGTCGATCACCCTCTCCGAGGCCGATTCCAAGGCCCTCCTCGGACGTTTCGGCGTCCCGTTGGCGGGGGAGCGCCTGGCTGACGATCCCGATGCCGCCGTCGTGGCCGCCGACGAGTTGGGCTATCCGGTGGTGGCCAAGCTCAACGGCGAACGCATCGCCCACAAGACCGAGCGGGGTCTGGTCCGGCTGAACCTGGCCGATGCCGACGCCGTGCGCACGGCGGCCACCGACCTGCTGGGCGCGGCCACCGCCGCCGACGGGCAAGTCCAAGTGCTGGTGGCTCCCATGCTGCGGGGCAACCGGGAGCTGATCGCCGGACTGAGCAAGGATCCGCAGTTCGGCATGACCGTGATGGTCGGCATCGGCGGGATCTTCGCCGAGGCGCTGGCCGATGTGGCCATCCGCCTGGTGCCCATTGAGCGGGTGGACGCCGAGGAGATGATCGACGAGCTGCGCACCCAGGCATTGCTGGGCCCGTTCCGGGGGGAGCCCGCGGTCGACCGGACGCAGCTGGCGGACGTGTTGTTGGGCCTGTCACGAGCCGCCGTTGCCACCCCCGAGCTGGTGTCGGCTGACCTCAACCCGCTGATCGTGGTGGACGGGCTCCCGATCGCGGTGGACGCCCTCGTAGAGGTGCAGGCCTGATGGCGACGACGGAGCAGTTCCGGGCCCTGTTCGACCCGCGCGGCGTGGTGGTGGCTGGTGCCTCCACCCACCCCGGCAAGTTCGGATTCGTGGCCCTGCACAACATCTTGGCCAACGGCTACGAAGGCCGGGTCTTCGCCACCAACCGCGACGCGGCGCCCGTCCTCGGTATCGAGACGGTGCCGTCCCTCGACGACATCCCGGCAGGCGAGGCGGACCTGCTGTTCGTGTGCACCCCAGCGGTCACCAACCTGGATGTGCTGCGCTCGGCGGCCGAGAGGGGAATCCGTGCGGCCTTTCTGGCCTCCGCCGGTTACGGCGAGGCGGGGGAGGAGGGGCGGCGGGCGCAAGACGAGCTGGTGGCCCTGGCCGAGGAGCTCGGGATCCTCATCGTGGGTCCGAACGGCCAGGGCCTGGTCTCCACCCCCTCATCGCTGTGCGCCCAGATCGTGGCGCCCTACCCCCCGGCCGGTCGCATCGGGGTGGCCAGCCAGTCCGGCAATTTCGTCTCGTCGTTCATGAACTACGCCTGCGCCACCGGAGTCGGCATCAGCCGGGCGGTCTCGGCCGGCAACGCCGCCATGGTCGGTGTGACGGACTTCTTGGCCTTCTACGCCGAGGATGCCGAGACGGACGTGGCCCTCGCCTACGTCGAGGGCATCACCGACGGCCGTCGGTTTTTCCGCGAGCTGTCGGACGTGGCCGAACGGATGCCGGTGGTGCTGGTCAAGGGTGGCGCGACGTCTGGCGGAGCGCGGGCCGCGGCCAGCCACACCGGCTCGTTGGCCAGCGATGACCGGGTCTTCGACGGGATGTGCCGCCAGGCTGGAGCGATCCGAGCGCGCAGCATCGAGGAGGCCTATGAGGTGGCCGCCAGCTTCGCCACACAGCCGACGCCCCGAGGAAATCGGGTGGCCGTGGTCTCCACCGCGGGTGGTTGGGGCGTGGTCACCGCCGATGCCATCGCCGGTACCGATCTCGAGTTGCTGGCGCTGCCCGACGATCTGATCACCGCTCTCGACGCCGAGCTCCCGCCCCGGTGGAGTCGCAACAACCCGATCGACATGGCCGGCGGCGAGACCAAGGACACCATTCCCGCGGTCCTCGCCATCGTGGCCCGTCACCCCGACGTTGACGCCATCGTGTTGCTGGGCATGGGGATCCAGTCGAATCAGGGGCGCATGGAACACGACGGGCCGTTCTTCCCCGAATGGGGTCTCGACCGCATCGCCGCCTTCCACGATCGCCAGGATCACCGCTACACCACCCTTGCCGCCGAGCTGAGCGAGGAGCTGGGTAAGCCCTTACTGGTTGCCACCGAACTGGCCGTCACGTTCCCCGACAACGCGGCCGTGCGGGGCACCGTCGAGGCGGGACGGCTCTGCTATCCCTCCTCCAACCGGGCCGTCAATGCCCTGGCCCGGCTGTGGGAACGCACCCAGTGGCAAGCCCGTCGCCACGGCTGAGCTGACACCACCTGCGCCGCGTCAGCCCCTAGCCTCGTCCGGATGTCCCGCCGCCCGTCAGCACCGGTGTCCGCCCTGGCGGTGGTGTTCGCGGTACTGGTCGGGCTGGCGGCCAGCCCCATCGATACGAGGCTTGCGGCCGCTGATGATGCGGCCCCCACCATCACCTCACTGGTGACTCCGGTGCTGTCCGCCCGGCGCCTCCCGGCCGTCCTGGCCGCCTCCCAGGCCGACGCCCGGCTCCGGGCGGCGTTGGCGCCCATCGTGGCCAAGTCCACCCCCACCACCTGCGTGACGGTGCAATCGGGGAATCGGGTGATCGACCGCATCAACGGCGAACAGCCATTGATGCCGGCCTCGACCGAGAAGCTGCTCACCGCCACCGCCGTGCTCGACCGCTTGGGTGCCGATGCCAAACTGACGACGGCCGCGGTCACGGTGGCCTCGACCAACAGCGGGGTCATCGACGGTGACCTCTACGTCGTCGGGGCGGGCGACCCCCTGTTGATCACGTCGGGCTACACCAGCACGTTCGAGGAAGCCGACCAGAAGTACAACGACTACGCCAAGTTGGCCGACGCCATAAAGGCGGCCGGGGTGACCGAGATTCGCGGCAACGTCCTCGGCGACGACAGCCGGTTCGATACTCAGCGCTACGTGCCCACCTGGGCCGGGCGCTACATCCGCTCCGGCGAGATCGGCCCCTTGGGTGCGCTCACCGTCAACGACGGGTTCACCGGCCTTTCCCTCACCCCGGACACCCCGACGAAGGACCGTCAACCGGGCGAGCCGGCACTGCTGGCGGCCGAGACCCTGATCTCGCTGCTGAAGGCGCGCGGCGTTCAGGTCTCCGGGGGGCCCTTCGAGGCCAAGGCGCCCGACGGCGCCACCACCGTTGCCTCGCTCGACTCACTGTCCATGGCCGACACCGTGGGCGAGATGTTGCGCCGCAGCGACAACACCACGGCCGAGATCTTGTTGAAGGACCTCGCCGTCCACGAGCGAACCGCGGGGACCACTAACGGCGGCGCCAAGGTGGTGCAGGACACGCTGAGCCGTCTCGGGTTCCCCACTCAGGGGTCGGTCACCGTCGACGGCTCCGGGCTCGACGTCGGGGACCGGGTGACTTGCGACCTGCTGGTGGCGGCCCTCGATCACCAAGGACCGTCCTCCGCTCTGGCCGCTGACCTTCCGGTGGCCGGCAAAACGGGCACCTTGCGCAAGCGCCTCCGGGGCACCGCCGCCGAGGGCAACGTCCGGGCCAAGACGGGCACGCTCAACGAGGTCTCGGCGTTGGCCGGCTTCGCCCATACCGCGTCCGGGGAGGACCTCACGTTCGCCGTGCTCGTCAATGGCACGCTGGCGACAGCGGTAGCGCTCACCGACGAGGTGGCGGTGGCTCTGGCCCACTACGGCGAGGGCTTGTCCGTGGATGCCATCGGACCGCGTCCCGCGGGCTCATAGACCTGTCCTCGGGCCCCCGATGGGCGGCTCCCGGTTCGGCTCCGAACACCGTCGGATCTGACCCCGAGGCCTAGCGTGGCGGCGTGACCGTCATGGCGATGTTCCCCCTCGGCTCGGTCCTGCTCCCCAGCGTCTACCTGCCCCTCCACGTCTTCGAGGATCGGTACCAGGCTCTGGTGCAGGACTGCCTCGACGGCTCGGGGGAGTTCGGCGTGGTGCTGATCGAGCGGGGGAGCGAGGTGGGTGGCGGCGACACCCGGACCCCGGTGGGGACGGTGGCCCGCATCATCGAGGCGGCCCGCTTCGACGACGGCCGCTGGGCTCTCGGCACCGTCGGTACCCGCCGCATCCGGGTGATCGACTGGCTTCACGATGCCCCCTACCCCCGAGCCGAGGTCGAGGATTGGGACGAGCCCCCACCCGCCGCCGGACTGAGCGAAGCGATCATCGAGGTGGTGCCCCGGTTGCGGCGGGTCCTGGCCCTGCGCTCGGAGTTGGGCGATGCGGTGGTCTCGGCCACCGTGGAACTGAGTGACGACCCCGTCCTGGCCAGCTATCAGGCCGTGGCCGTTGCCCCGATCGGTCCGGCCGACCAGTACGCACTCCTGGCTGCGCCCGACGCCGCCGAGCGCACCGATCGGCTGTCGGTGATGCTGGCCGAGGAGGAAGAGCACCTCGGCCGCCGACTGGCGCTCGAGTCCTCGAATCCCGAGGATGCCGACTGATCGACTGAGCGAGCGGTCCTTGCACCACGTGCGACGGCGAGCTACACCTTCGCAACCTCCGTGGTGACGGGCGCGTGACAGGATGGCTTCCCTCCCACACCGCTCGTTGCCATGACCCGACTGTCGAGGATGTCCGTGGCCAAGCCACAGCAGAAGACCGTTGCCGAGATCGTCCAGGACCTGTGGGTCCTGCTCAAGGCGTACGCCACCCAGGAAACGGTCGACCCGCTCAAGAAGCTCGGGCGGTACCTGGCGTGGGGTATGGCCGGCTCCGCGCTGATGGGGCTCGGGCTGTTCTTCCTGGGTATGGCCCTGTTGCGGGTGCTGCAGACCCAGACAGGGACCACGTTCGTCGGCGGATGGTCGTGGGTGCCGTATCTGATCACCGCAGCGGTGCTGTCGATGGTCATCGCCCTTGCCGTCCGCCGTATCGTGCGCTACCGAGAGCGTGAACACGTGAGGATCCCATGACGCCAGCCGCCACTCCCGACCCCGTCGCTCCCGGGCCCATCAACCGGGCCGACATCGAGGCCAAGTTCCGCGAACTCCAGGGCGAGGTCGAGCTCATTGGCGAGGAGGCCAAGGGCTACGCCATCACCGTCGCCATCGCCGTCGGGGTCGGCATCGTCGCCATTGCGTTCGTGCTGGGCCGGCGCCGGGGCCGGCGCAATCGCACCATCGTCGAAGTCCGGCGCGTCTGATGCTGGCGTTCCTCCGGACCCGAGCCCTGAACCGGGGTCTCCTGGGCGGGAGCCGGATGTGGGTAGGCGTCGGCGCCTTGGTATGGACCATCCGTCTCTTCCAGTGGCTCACCCGGGCCGAGACAACGGTGATCTACCGCGACAAGCTGGACCCGGGTCAGGCGGTGGTGATCCGCCATCAACCACCGGGGCCGACCCGCCGTCAGGCCAAGAAGTCAGCCAAGCGTGTCCGGAAGGACGCCAAGCAGGCCAAACGGGCCACCCGCAAGGCGTCACGACGGGGGAGCGAAATGTCGGCTCACCAGTCCGCCGCGGCGGACTGAGCGATCACGTGGCCAGGCCCGTTCGCGAGATGGCGGCGATGGGGCCATCATGGTGGCCATGAAGGTGTTGTTGAGGAACCCCCGACGTGAGGTCGATGTGCAGGGTCCGCTGCAGGTGTCAACCCTCCTGCAACGACTCGAGGTGAACCGCGAGTCGGTGCTGGTGATCCGGGGGGACACCATCGTCCCGGGCGACGCCTGGCTCGCCGACAGCGACGACGTCGAGATCCGGCCGGTCATCTCCGGCGGGGACTTCGGGTCTGCGATCGGTCTCCGATGAAGTGCCGGGTGTGCCGTGAGCCGGCCATCATCGACATCCGCCGCCACAACGCCAACTTCTGCACGGAGCACTTCCTGCGACTGTGCCGGGACCAGACCGCCAAGGCCATCCACGATTTCGACATGATCCAGCCCAATGAGCGTGTGCTGGTTGCCGTGTCGGGCGGCAAGGACTCCTTGGCGGTGTGGGACATCCTGCTCGACCTCGGCTACGACGCCGACGGCCTGTACCTGGGGCTCGGGATCGGCGACTACAGCGACGAGTCGGGTCGCTACGCCCGGGCCTACGCCGCCACCCGAGAGCGCACCCTGATCGAGATCGATCTGCCGGCCGACTACGGCTACGACATCCCCGGCGGCGCCCGGGCGGCGCGGCGGGTGCCCTGCTCGGCATGCGGGCTCTCCAAACGCCATCTGTTCGACCGGGCCGCCATCGATGGGGGCTACGACGTGGTGGTCACCGGCCACAACCTGGATGACGAGGCGGCGGTGTTGTTCGGCAACGTCCTGCGGTGGCAGACCGACTACCTCGGGCGCCAGCTGCCCGTCCTGCCGGCCCGGCACGGATTTCCCCGCAAGGTGAAGCCCCTCGTTCGACTGGGTGAGCGGGAGATGGCGGCCTATTGCGTGGTCAAGGGGATCGACTACATCGTCGAGGAGTGCCCCATGGCCGCCGGCAACAAGCACTTGGGCTACAAGGACGCCCTGAATGCCGTCGAAGCGACCTCGCCGGGCTCGAAGCATGACTTCTACTTCGGCTTCCTGGCCCGGGCCTCGGCCCTTTTCCGGCCGGAGGCCGAAGGGGAACAGGCCGGGTTGGCTCCCTGCATCTCCTGCGGGGCACCCACGACGGCCGAGCAGTGCGCGTTCTGCCGTCTCGTGGAACGGGCCGGAGGCCAGCTCCCGGCGGACGTGGGGCCGGTACCCGTTGAGATCGGGATGGGGGCCAGCGCCGGTGGACCCGATCGAGATGACGTCTCGTGAGCCGTCCGCTGCAGACCGGTGAGCGGGTCCTGCTCATCGACAACAAACGGCGTCGCTACCTCGTCGTGCTCCAGCCGGGCGGGGAGTTCCACTCCCATGCGGGGTTCGTGCCTCATGACGAGGTCATCGGCGGGGCGGAGGGCATGTCAGCCCGCTCGACGCGGGGTACCTCGTACCGGGTCCTGCGCCCGACGCTGGCCGACTTCGTGCTGAAGATGCCCCGCGGTGCCCAGGTGATCTATCCCAAGGACCTCGGACCCATCTTGATGATGGCCGACATCTTCCCGGGGGCACGGGTCCTCGAGTCCGGCGTGGGGTCGGGCGCCCTGTCGATGACCATGCTGCGAGCAGGGGCCGTCGTCACCGGGTACGAGTTGCGAGAGGACTTCGCCAACCGGGCCCAGGCCAACGTGTCGTCGTTCCTCGGTGACGAGGCGCTCGAGCGTTACGACGTCCACCTGCGTGACTGTTACGAGGGCATCGACGGGTTCGACTTCGACCGCGTCGTCCTCGATCTCCCCGAGCCCTGGAACGTCGTCAAGCACGCGGAAGGTGCCCTCGCCACGGGCGGCATTCTCGTCGCCTACACGCCCAGCATCACTCAGGCCGCCCAACTGCGGGAGACATTGGAGGAGAGCGATTTCGCCATGGCCGAGACTTTGGAGGTCCTGAACCGTTCGTGGCATATCGAAGGCCAATCCGTCCGGCCCGATCACCGGATGGTCGCGCACACCGGCTTCTTGACCTCGGCCCGCCTGCTCGGGAGCTGAGGCGGCGTCGCCGCCAGGATCGCACAGGTGAACGCCCTCGACATCGTTCTGGCAATCGCGGCGATTGCGGCCATCGTCGGCGGGTATCGACTGGGCTTCACCGCTCGGGTGTTGTCCTGGCTCGGCCTCGGGGTGGGCTTGATGGCGGCCATCCGGCTGGTGCCTTGGCTGCTCGGCCACGTCGACGGCACGGACCATATGCGGGTGGTGACGGTGACCATCGGGACGATCGTGGTCGGTGCCGCACTGGGCCAGATGGTCGGGCTCACCGTCGGCACCCGGCTGGCCCCAAGGGCGACGACCCGGGGGGTGGCGGCGGCCGATCACACCCTCGGCGGGGTGGCTGGCCTGGCGGGCCTGGTCGTCGTGGCGTGGCTTATCCTGCCGGTGTTGGCCGTCACGCCCGGCTGGCCGTCGGAGCTCGCCACCGGCTCGGTGGTGGCCCGCACGCTCAGCGATCACCTCCCCCCACCACCCGACGCCTCCCAGGCCCTGCAGGCGTTGGTGGGCGACGACAAGTTCCCGCAGGTGTTTGAAGCCCTACAGCCCACGCCGGTGCTAGGTCCTCCGCCCGGCGCCAGTGGGATCGATCCCGACACCGCCACCCGGGTGGCGGTGTCGGTGGTCAAGGTGGAGGGAGTTGCCTGCCGGCGCATCCAAGATGGGTCGGGCTTCGTGGTAGCCGAGGACCTGGTGGTGACGAACGCCCATGTGGTGGCGGGGGAGCGGTCCACCACGATCGAGCGCAACGACGGTCGGCGGCTGAGCGCGACCGTGGTCGCCTTCGACGCCGACCGCGACCTCGCCCTGCTCCAGGTCCCCCGGCTGAAGCGGGCCGCCCTGGTGGTGTCGGCCGCCTCCCGGGGCACCATCGGTGGGGTCTTCGGCCATCCCGGCGGCGAGCCGCTGCGTATCGCTCCGTTTCAGGTGTCACGCCAAACCGAAGCCACCGGCAAGGACATCTACGACGAGCAGACCACTGATCGCCAGGTCCTGGAGCTGGCGGCGACGCTGCGGCCCGGGGATTCGGGCGCGCCGCTGGTGGATCCGGCGGCGGAGGTGGTTGGGGTGGCGTTCGCCATCTCGACGGAGCATCCCGGGGTCGCTTACGCCCTGGCCACCTCGGAGTTGGACGGGGTGCTGGCCACTCCTCACGACGAGCCGGTGGACACTGGGTCCTGCCTGAGCTGACCAGGCGGCGAGAGCCGTCGATCGGCAGCGACGTGGCTCGTCAATTCCAGCTCGGGTTACCCGAGGCCATGGCGGCGAGGGCTGAGTCTCGGCGCAACAGGTCCCCCCAGAGGCGCTCGGGTTCGGGATGGAAGACGTCGTTCGGGCCGGGTTCCACCACGAACCAGGCCCCGGCGGCGAGTTCCTCCTCGAGCTGTCCCGCCCCCCACCCGCCGTAGCCGAGGTAGATCCGGACCTCTTCGACGCCGGCCATCACGGCCTCGGGGTCCATGCTCAGGTCGACGGTGCCGATGACGCCATCGACCGAACTCCAACCCGGGCAGTCGATGGTGTCTCGTACCCGGGCCAGGCCCAGTACGGCGTCGGCCTCCACCGGCCCACCGCTGAAGATCACGCTCGGCTCGGCGGCCGAGACTGCCCACGGGGGGAGGGTTTCCGCCACGTCGAGGGCGCTGGGGCGGTTGAGCACCACACCGAGAGCGCCTTGCGGTGCGTGCTCGAGCAGGTAGACGATCGTGCGGTCGAAGTTCGGGTCACCCAAACTGGGTCCTGCAATCAGCAGCCGGCCGCTCAGCCCCTGGGTCATGGCCAGATCATGGCGCGACTGGGCGGGTGGCGCCGCTCGCGCCGAGCCGTGCCCGACCCTCGACGGGAATCGGCCACAATGATGAGCGATGACCTTCGTGTGGATCGGCTCGCTCTTGTGGTTGGTGCTCGCCGTGGTGGTGGCCGTGGTCGGCTTCAAGCGGTTCCGGCGCCCCACCTGCCCGGACTGCGGCCTGTCGGTGGACCGCGACCTCCGAGAGTGCCCTTACTGCGGCGCCTCGATGCGCTGAGGTTCTCAGTCGATCTCGATGAAGATGCACTCGCCCGGGCATTCCTCGGCAGACTCGATGGTTGCTTCCTCTTGCCCGGCGGGAACCACGGCAAGGCCTTCTGCACCACCGGGGTTCGAGAACACCTTGTCGCCTTCCTTGACGTAGGCCAGCCCGTCATCGAGGAGCGTGAACACGTCGGGGGCGATCTCCTCGCACAGGCCATCGCCGGTGCACAGATCCTGGTCGATCCAG
>DHIQ01000284.1:36325-45953 GCA_002403895.1 Candidatus Neomicrothrix sp. UBA4742 | reverse complement strand
TCGACGGGCCCGCTGCTCGTCGAAGCTATCCGCCTTCCCGGCTTCGAGGTCGACGGAGAGATGGCGCCCGCCGGACCGCCGGACGGCGTGCTGGCCGACGAGGTCCTTTCCGGCATCACCCACCTGCTGGTCTCCGAGGACTCGCCGCACCGCGTGCTCGAAGCAGTGGCCGATGCGCTCGCCGAGCTGATCCCACACGACACCCTCACCCTCTGTCAGGCCGACCTCCCGCTCCGCCTCCTCCGGCCGATCCTCATCCGCGACTTGGACGAGTCGCGCGTCAACCAGTTCCTGGCCATGGGCCCTGTGCCATTCGGTTACGGGATCACCGGGCTCGTGGCCACGACCGGGATCCCCGAGTTGGTGAACGACTCGCACCTCGACGTCCGTGCCGAACGGGTCCCGAACCTCCCCGAACACCCCGAGTCGATGGTGGCCATCCCCTTGCTGGCCCGGGACCAGATGAAGGGCGTGCTCTGCCTCTACCGGATCGGGGAAGACAGGCGGTTCACGCTGGGGGAATTCAAGCTGGCCATCCTGTTCAGCGAGCTGGCGGCCCTGGCCATCGACAGCGCGGAGACCCGGACCCGCCTGGAGGCCGAGGTGGTCACCGACCACCTGACCGCGCTGTACAACCATCGCCTGTTCCACGAACGCCTGGCGGAGGAGATCCGGCGCTCGGTGCGCCAGCAGACCGCGTCCGGCCTGGTTTTGTTCGACATCGACGACTTCAAGCGGGTCAACGACACGTACGGCCACCTGGTCGGCGACCAGGTGCTGCAGGGCGTGGCGTCGGTGTCGCGAGAGACGTGCCGTTCGGAGGACGTGATCGCCAGGATCGGTGGGGAGGAGTTCGGCGTCATCCTGCCCGGTTCCGGCATGAACGACGCCCTGGCCCTCGCCGAGCGCCTGCGGCGCGCCATCCGCAGCGTCTCGTTCCCGTTGGTCGGGCAGATCACGATCAGCCTGGGCGTGGCCGCATCGCCGCTCCATGCCTCCAGCCCGCGCGAGCTGATCGCGTGCGCGGACCTTGCGCTCTTGGAGGCGAAGGCCAAGGGCAAGGACCGGGTCCGGGCCTTCGTGGAGCACCGGAGCGATCAAGAGCTCGACGACCTGCTGCCGACCGGCACCGACGGGCACGCCTCGGAGGAGCACGAGGGCATGCGGGCCCGGCTCGCTACGCTCGCCGCGCGAGGGGAGCTCCGTTCGGTCGCCCACCTCCGCGCGCTTCAGAGCTTGTCCGCCCGGCTGAACCAGCTGAACGACGTCCGCCAGATCGGCGAGGCCATCACGGCCGAGCTTCGAACCCTGATCGACTACCACAACTGCCGGGTCTTCCTTTTGCATCCGGACGGCGAGACGCTTCTGCCCATCGCCTTCCAGGGGGTGCTGTCCGAGTACCAGGGGGAGTCGTTCGACGCGCTGGTGACCAAGGTGGGCGAGGGGCTGACCGGCCACGTCGCCGAGACCCGGGAGTCGTACTACTCGCCGGACGCCGACCACGATCCCTTCGCCATCACCATCGCCGGGACCCCGGACCTTGCCGAATCGATCCTCGCCGTCCCGATGGTCATGGGCGACCGGCTTGTCGGCGTGGTCGTCCTGTCGAAGCTGGGCGTCGAACAATTCGACGAGGAGGACATGCGGCTCCTGGAGGCCCTGTCGGCCAACGCGGCCATCGCCCTGGAGAACGCGCGCCTCCTGCAGGTCGAACACGACGAGGCCGTGATCTCCGGCGCGCTGCTCCAGCTCTCGCAGGCGCTGACCCGGGTCCACGACGCGGATGCAGTGATGGGTGAGGCGATCCGGTCGATCCCTTCGCTGATCCGATCCGCCGCTGCCAGCGCGTGGATCCGTGACCCGCAGACCGGTGATTTCACCCTGATCCGACGCCACGTCGGCGGCGATGCAGAGGGGTGGCGGGACGTGCCGATGGTACCGGGCGAACTCGCCCAGCACCTCCTGATCACGGCAGATGAGCCGTTCCTCATCCGGAAGGAGGTCATGGCGACGGTGCCGCCGGAGTTCATCGAGATACCGGAGATCTCCGAGGTTCTCGTGGCTCCCATGCGGTGGGACCCGGACGGTCTCGGGGTCTTCGTCATCGTCGCCGAGTCGCCGACCGATTCGTTCGGCGAACGAGACCTCCGGCTGGCCCGGGGCATGGCCGACATCACCTCGCTGGCCCTGGGGAACGCCCAGCGGTTCGTGGACCTCGAGCGCGCGTACGTTTCCACGGTCGAGGCCCTCGCCAACGCAGTGGAGGCGAAGGACGAGTACACGAGCGACCATTGCCGGGCTCTCGCCGGGATGTCGATGACGGTCGGCGAGGAGATGGGCCTGCGGGCCGACCGGCTGAAGATGCTCGAGCTCGGCGCTCTGTTCCACGACATCGGGAAGATCGGGGTTCCGTCCGACATCATCCGCAAGCCCGGCCCGCTGACGGCGGCCGAACGGCGGGAGATGAACAGGCACCCGGAGATCGGGGCGCAGATCCTGGCCCCGGTCCCGTTCCTCCAGCCCGTCCGGCCGATCGTCGAGGCGTCGCACGAGCGGTGGGATGGCAACGGCTATCTGCACGGTCTGAGGGGTGAGGAGATCCCGCTCGAGGCACGGATCGTGTTCGTCTGCGATGCCTTCCACGCCATGACCACGGACCGGCCGTACCGCGATTCGCTGGGCGAGAAGGAGGCCATCCGGCGCCTCAAGCTTTCGTCCGGGACGGAGTTCGACCCGAACGTCGTCGCTGTGTTCGTCCACCTCCACCGGCAAGGCCGGATCCACTTCCACTAGTTCTGAGGTCGAACCTCCCCGCCTGCCCCCGTCCGGCGGTCCCCGCCGCGGCCGTCCGGCCGAAAGTGGGTAGCCTTCTCCCGTGGCCGGGGACGAGGTGGCATGGGTCGTGGAGGCGTCCAAGGACGGCGACCACTGGCGGTTCTTCGGCAAGTTGTGGACGAAGCCGGGCGAGCCGGCGCTCCTCCACGGGGCGCCGCGACTGGTCCGTTTCCGCCCCCACGGCCCGGACACCGCGTGGTCGGTAGCGCTTGAACGGACCGGCGACCATCCGATGTCGCTGCTCTCGTTCGAACCCCCGGGGCGCGAGGACCTGTGGCCCGACGAGCGACATACCGGCTTTCCCGTCCTGCTGCCCGGCGGCGAGGAGGGCCGGCTGCTCCGGTTCGACCACACCCCGGACGGCCGGCGATGGACCTGGGCGGTCGAGTTCCGCGGTCTCCGGCACCCATGACGGTCGAACCGCACGAGAGAGGGTGAGAGAGCGGATGGCGAAGCTCGCGTTCCTGGGCCTCGGGCGGATGGGGCTGCCGATGGCCAGTCGCCTGGTCGAGGCCGGCCACGAGGTGACGGTGTGGAACCGCACCGCGGAGAAAGGCGGGCCGGTGGTGCAGAAGGGTGCGCGGCAGGCGGCTTCCCCCGCCGAGGCGGTCGCCGGGGCGGAGGCAGTGTGCACGATGCTGGCGACCCCGGCCGCGCTCGAAGAGGTGCTGTTCGGCCCGGAGGGGGTGGCCGAGGCGGCGCCGCCAGGGGCCACGCTGCTCGAGATGTCGACGGTCGGCCCGCACGCGATCGGCGAGGTCCGGGCCCGGTTGCCGGAGGTCGTCCGGATGCTCGACGCTCCGGTATTGGGCAGCATCCCGGAGGCGACCGAAGGTTCCCTGAAGGTGTTCGCGGGCGGGGACCCCGAGACCTTCGAGCGGTGGCGGATGGTGCTCGGGGTCTTCGGCACGCCCCGTCTGGTAGGCCCACTGGGCTCCGGAGCGGCCATGAAGCTCGTGGTCAACTCCACGCTGATGGTGCTGATGACCGGTCTCGGCGAAGCGCTCGCCCTGGGGGACGCGTTCGGCCTGGAGCAGGCGGCGGTGCTGGACGTCCTGTCCGATGCGGCGATCGGCGTGACCGCCAGAGGCAAGCGCTCGCGGATCGAGAGCGGCACCTACCCGCCGAACTTCACCCTGGAGCTGGCCCGGAAGGATGCCACGCTGATCGTCGCGGAGGCTCGACGGGCCGGGGTCGAGACGCCGGTCGCCATCGGTGCCCTGGGCTGGATGACGGAGGGGGACGAGGTCGGCTTCGGGGACCTGGACTACTCGGCCGTCGTCGCCCGGATCCGCGGCTTGCCGGCCTCCGGCCCGGATCGCACCTGACCGGGCGGGCGAGAGCGGTGGCCGGATGAAGGACGTCGGGCTGGTCGGAGTCCCGTTCGCGGGGAAGTCCACGCTCTTCACCGCGCTGACGCGAACCGGCGTATCCGGGGGGCGTTCGAACCAGGCCGTCGTCCAGGTCCCGGACGCGCGGCTCGGTGTCCTGGCCCAGATGGAGCGCTCGCGGAAGGTCGTCCCCTCGCAGGTCCGGTTCGTCGACGTGCCCGGCGGGGCGACGGCGCAGGGCCTCGCCGCGCTCCGGGAGACCGACGCGCTCTGTGTGGTGGTCCGGGCGTTCGGCCCCGGCGCGAACCCGGCGGCCGAGCTCGAGGAGGTCTCGGCCGAGCTCCTGCTGGCCGATCTGTCGAACGTGGAGACCGCGCTGGAGAACGCCCGCCGCCGAACCAAGGGCCGGGCCGCCGGGACGGCCGCCACCCAGGAGGTGTCTGTTCTGGAGCGCGCCCATCAGGCGCTCGCGTCGGAGACGATCCTGCGCGATGCGGGCTTCGACGAGGAGGAACGGAAGCTGCTCCGGGGCCTGGCCCCGCTCACCCTAAAGCCCTGGGTGGTGGTGGCGAACCTCGAGGAGGGCGCCTCGCTCCCGGAGGGACTGCCCGAGGGGACCGTGGGGGTCTCGGCCGAGATCGAAGCCGAGACGGCGGCCATGGATCCGGACGAGGCCCGACTGCTGCTCGCCGAGTTCGGCATCGACGAACCCGGCCTGGACCGGGTCATCGCAGCGAGCTACCGGGCTCTGGATCTCATCGCGTTCCTGACCACCGGCGAGGACGAGACGCGGGCGTGGGAGGTTCGGCGGGGCGCCACCGCCCCCGAAGCGGCCGGGGCCATCCACACCGATCTGCAGCGGGGGTTCATCCGGGCTGAGGTCGTCTCGTACGATGACCTGGTGGCCGCCGGCGGCTGGGACACGGCGAAGCACAAGGGCCTACTCCGGGTCGAGGGCAAGGACTACGTCGTCCGGGAGGGCGATGTGCTCCACGTCCGGTTCGCCGTCTGAACGCCGCCGCGCTCCAACGGGGCGTATGCCTACGGAGGCGCCCCGTCACCTGCGGCCGACAGCTCCGCGGGGTCCTCCACCATCTGCAACCGGGTGTCGAGTAGCGCGATCGCGAAGATCCGTCGCACCTGTTCGGGACCACGAACCAGCGCCATTCGGCGGTCGTCACGGCGGGCCCGCTGGTCGGCTTCGATCACCAGTCGAAGCCCGGACGAGTCGATGAAGGTGAGGCCACGAAGGTCCAGGACCACCAGCGGAGGGCGTGCCGCCTCGATCTCCAGCAGCCGCTGTTCGACGCGCGCCGCCTCGGCCAGGTCGAGCTCGCCCGAGAATGCCATCAGCACGACCCCGTCCCGCGACTCGATCTTCAGTTCGAGCTGGGTCATGTCTCCACCCGAAGCACCACGATGGCGATGTCGTCTCTCGGTGCCGCGGGACCGAAGGCTACCACCGCCTGTTCGATCGCCTCGGCGATCTCCTCGGCCTTCCTGCCTACGGACTCCCGGAGGAGGTCGGTCATGCCATCGCGGCCGAACATCTCGCCGTCGCCGTGTTCCTCGATAACCCCATCGGTGAACAGGACCAGCGCATCGCCCGGACCGAGGTCCACCGTCCGGTCGACCAGCTCGGGATCCGGGAAGATGCCGAGCAGCGTGCCGGGGGACCCGGCGGCGAGCACGGTCCCGTCCGCTCGCAGGACGACGGGCAGGGGATGCCCGCCGCAGCAGATCGTCAGACGAGCTCCGCCAGGGTTGGGCCGGACGCGCACGTAGGCCACGGTGCAGAACATGTGGTCCGAACGCTGCTGCAGGAGGGCGTCGTTCAGCGTGGTGAGGATCTCGCTGGGCTTGCGCTCCCTCATGGCGGCGGCCCGGATGGTATGCCGGGCCAGGCCGGTCACGGCCGCCGCCTCCGGGCCCTTGCCGCAGACGTCCCCGATCACCACCACCCAGCTCCCATCGACCGCTTCGAACGCGTCGTAGAAGTCGCCTCCCACGTCGTTGCCGGCGCCGGCAGCCCGATAGCGGCCCGCGATCTCCATGCCCGGGATGTCGGGAAGGCGGGGAGGGAGCAGGCTTCGTTGCAGCGTGCGGGCGATGTGGTCACGCTCCTGGTAGATGCGGGCGTTGTCCACGGCCAACGCGGCGCGTCGAGCCAGGTCCTCGGCCAGGGCCAGGTCGGCCGGGCCGTACCTTCGGCCCGACTCCGCGAACACGAGCGTCATCACGCCGAACACGCGGCCTCGGGCGGTGAGCGGGACCGTGATCACCGATCGAAGCTGGAGACCTCGCAGGATCTCGAGGTGTTCCTGGTCCACCGCGGCCTGGACCAGCAACGCGTCGGGGATGTCCTCGTAGATCTCGGACCGTCCGGTTCGGACCACATTCGCTGCCCCCCGCGGGCTACTCGGGTCGGGGGGATAGCGGCGGCCCCAATCCTCGGCCAGGGCCAGCTTGTCCGGGTCCACGTGGGCGACCTTCAGCGTCCTGAGCGTTCCGTCGTCCTGCACCATCTCGATCGCACACCAGTCCGCCAGCCACGGGACGGCCAGCTCGGCCACGCGGGCCAGCGTGGCCTCCAAGTCGGTGGCCGCCGCGGAGAGGATCGGGCCCGCTTCGGCCAGGAAGCGCTGAGCCTCGTCCCGGCGCTTCCGGTCGCTGACGTCGTGGAAGATGTTGACGGCGAACTGGACCTTTCCGCTGGAGTCGAACACCGGGGTGGCCCGAAGCTGTGCCCAGCGCTCCTCGCCCGTATCCGGGTCCCGGAACCGGACCACCACGTCCTCGGGGGTCTCGCCGCGCAGCGCCTGCCGGCCGGGGAGCCGCTGGAAGGAGAATGGCGCGCCGGATTCGTCGGTCAGCTCGAAGCGCTGCATGATCCCACTCAAGGGGGTGGCCAGGAATTCCTCGACGCTCGCGAAGCCGGTCTGCCTGGCCGCCGCGTCGTTCGCGTAGATCAGCCTGCCGGTGGGGTCCTGGACGGTGATCCCTTCGGCCACGCTCTGGAAGATCGCCTGCAGCTGGTCCCGGGAGCGGCGGAGCTCCTCTTCAGCCTCCTTGCGCTCCATGAACTGGCCGATCTGGCTGCCGATAACAGCCATCATGGCCAGCAGGTCCTCGTCGGGCTCCTTCACCTCACCGCTGAAGAACTCGATGATGCCGAGGACTTCGTCTCCCAGCACGATGGGAAAGCCGAACGCGCCGTGGAGCCCGACGATGGCGGCGATGGCACCCCGGGGGAAGTTCCGATCCTGGACGACGTCCGGGATCCACGCGGGCCGGCCCGACGCCCACACGCGGCCGGGAAGCCCGACCCCGGGTTCGAAGGCGACGCTCCGGGTGAACGCTTCGAACTCGGCGGCGTCCATGGACCGGTCGTACCAGACGTCCACGCACCGGATGACGTCGCCTTCGGGCGCCACCGCCCACAGCGAGCCCAGCGGCCAGCCCAGATTCTCGCAGACGCCTTGCAAGAGGTTCGAAGCGGCCCCGGCCAGCGCGTCGGCCTCGGCGAGCGCCCGGGTGACGGACGTGCGGGCCGCCAGGCGATGTTCGGCCTCCTTCGCCTCAGTGACGTCCACGGAGACGCTCACCGCACCGACCACCGCTCCTACTCCGTCGTGGATCGGCGCATCGTTCACGTGGCACACGACGCGCGAACCGTCCTTCCGGAGGAGCGCCATCTCGCCTTCCCACACGGCGCCGGCCAGGACTTGATCCATGATCTCGTTGATGGCCGGCAGGTCGGACGGCGACACGACCAGGTCGAGGATGCTCCGCCCGATCGCCTCCTCACCGGTCCAGCCGAACACCTTCTCGGCGTGGCGGTTCCACCGGGTGACCAAGCCCGAGCGATCGGCGGCGATCACCGCCGCGTCGACCTGATCGAGTACGGAGGCTTCGAAAGACGCGTCTTGCGTCGCCGGGTATGAGGGTCCCAGGGTGTCGACCAACAGCAGCTTACCCCCCGTCCTGGAGACCCGAGTCTATCGTCCGGGACGGTTCTGGGCTCCCTGCGGTCCTGTCTTCGGCGGCCAGACGCCGCCCGCATGAGAGGGAGCGAACCCCCGGGTCCCTTGTTCGGGTCCCGGGGGTTCGTGGCCGAAGGCTGTTGAAGATGCCGCGGGGGGGGGTTAGACGGCAGGCCCTTCGACCAGGCTCACGGTGGCGCTATGTGTCCCGTTCTTGTCGACCCACGTCACCCGGATGTGATCGCCGGGCCGGTGGACGTGGATGGCGGGGCCGAGCGAGTCGGCTGTGGTGATCTTCGTGCCGTCGATGGCCGTGATCGCCGAGAGCCGGGTGATGCCTGCCTTCGCCGCCGGGGTTCCGGGGACCACGTCCACCACGAGGGCGCCGGAGTTCGCGGAGAGCCCGAGCTGGCTCGCGGTGGTGGTGTCGAGGTTGCGAACCGACACGCCGAGGAAGCCGGCCGGCCCGATGATGATGCTGGGGCTGCGGTGGCCGGAGCGAACCTGGTTGACGACGTCGACCGCGTTGTTCGCCGGGATCGCGAACCCCACCGTGGACACGCGACGATCGGGTCCGCTCGTCGACGCGGCGGTGATCATGCCGATCACCTGGCCCGAAGCGTTCGCAAGGGGTCCGCCCGAGTCGCCGGGGCTGATCGGCGAGTCGGTCTGGATGAGGCCGGTCAGGTGCTCGGGTGTGCCGCCGTCCGTGCCAACCGTGATCGAGCGGTCAAGCCCCGTCACGGATCCGGTGGTCATCTTCGGCGTCCCGCCCTGCCCGAGAGCGTTCCCCAGCGCGACCACGGTCTGGCCGACCGTCACGCTCGACGAGTCAGCCAGCGTCACCGTCGGAAGCCCGGACACACCCTGGATCTGGAGCAGCGCGACGTCGTCCGTGGGATCGGCGCCCACCACCGTCGCTGAGTACGTCCCGGTCCGGCCCTGGATCGCCACGTTGATCCTCGTGGCGCCCTGGATGACGTGGTTGTTCGTCAGGACCTCGCCGGAGGACGTCAGGATCATCCCCGTCCCAGCCGCTTCGGCCCTCGGTGCGCTGCTGCCCCCGCCGAAGGAGCCCCCCCCGAACGGGCCGACCGCGATGACCGTGTTGACGTTCACGATGGCCGGGTCCACCTTCGCCGCGACCTGGGCAGGGGTCAGCGTTGGGCTGCTGCTGCCCTTGTTCGAACCCGCCTGGGGGACCGGAGTGATCGGCGCGGTGGAGGAAGAGGTCGACGTGGATGTGGGCGAACCGGCTCCGGCCAGGCCCCATCCGATCCCGATCCCGGCGCCGACCAGGACCAGGCAGGCCACGATCGCCGCGAGGACCCGGTGGGACCGGCGCGGCGGGGCGGCGACAGGAGGTTGGGCTCCGGGCGGCGGCCACCAACCAGGCTGCGGGTACTGGGCCTGCTGCCAGCCCCCCGGAGGGTTCCAGGCGGGTGTCGGTTCCGCGGGTGGAGGGCTCCAGCTCGGGAT
>DHIQ01000284.1:1112-36021 GCA_002403895.1 Candidatus Neomicrothrix sp. UBA4742 | reverse complement strand
AGGGCTCCAGCTCGGGATGGGCTCAGTGGTGCCCTCCGAGATGTGGTCGGGGGTGGACGGCGGGCTCGACTGCCGTTCGATGCTGCCCTGCGCGTCCTCGTTCGGGACCGCTTCCTCCTCGCGCGGCTCCTCCGCCGGGCGGCCCGACTCCTCAGGATGCATGTCCGACACGTGCCACCTCTCTTCGTTCGGCCCGCATCGCTGCGGGGTCCTCTTACTGTCTCACCGCGGGCCGGATTCCAACCCCGTTCGCGCCTTGATGTTCTCCTCGCGCTCTGGCAGCGGGATTGGGGCAACCTAAGAGTTCCCTGAGAGGTGAGGCCGGGGGGCGACGGAGGTCTGGCACGATGGGCTGATGCGTCCGTTCGAACAGCTAACGCCAGGCGGACAGATCCGCCGGCTCCGTCGGGTTGCGTTGGAGGCCGCCGCTCACTACCCGTGGGACGTTCGTCTCTGTTCGTTCGTCGCCCGGTCCTTCAACAGCCTCTTCCGTCTGGACGTCGCGGACGGCTCGCGGTTCGCCCTCCGGGTTGGCGAGACCGAGCGGATCCATGCCGAAGGGAGCGAGCAGACGGAAGCGGGATGGCTGGCAGCGCTTCGAGCCGACCGGACCGTCGCCGTCCCACGGGTCGTCCCAACACGCGACGGGCAGGTCACCACCGTGGCGGGCGCGCTCGGGGTGCCGGGGCAGCGTCTGTGCATGGCGTTCGACTGGATCGAAGGACGGCCGCTCCGCCGGCGTCCTCGTCCCGACCTGGTCCGGGCGATGGGCCGCATCAGCGCCCTCCTGCACGAGCACGCCGCCGGGCATGCCCCGCCGGCGCCGCCACGGGTGCTGGTCGCCGACCGGGTCCTCTACTGGCGGAACGAACCCCGGCTGGACGAACTGATCCCGGTCTGCGGCACCATCCTCCTCGAGGCGGTGGACCGGGCCCAGCGCGCGGTGGACGCACTCTGGCGCAACCCCCCGCATCCGCCCCACCTGGTCCACGGCGACCTGGGTCCCTCCAACGTGATGGTCGGCCGGCATCGCCTGGTGGTCATCGACTTCCAGGACCTGTTCTGGGGTTTCGAGGTCCAGGACCTCGCCATCACCATCGGCTTCCTCCTCCGGTATCCGGATCCGAGTGGGATGGTCGATGCCTTCCGGGCCGGCTACCGGGAGGTTCGGCCCTGGCCCGACCTCAGCCCGGTCACGCTCGACGCGCTGATCGCCGCCCGTGACCTCCACCAGCTCAACTTGGGCCTGAACCTCCGCTGGCCCGGCCTGGAGGAGTTCGTCGCGGCGAAGGTCCGTTCGATCTCCATCTGGATGACGCGACGACCGGATCGAATCACCCCTGGGTGACCTCGATGCCGCTACGAATCCGTCCGCTGGATGAGCGCCAGCACGCGGTAGTGGCATCCTCCATCGAATCTTGCGGCCGGTATCGTCAATGACGCCATGGCGACGATCGAAGGGGTCCGCGAGCTCGCCCTGAGCTTGCCCAGGAGCTACGAGGTGTTGGTTCGGGACCGGGTCAAGTTCCGCGTCGGCCGGATCGTCTACCTGGCGTTCTCGCGCGACGAGACTTTGATGGGGTTCGCGTTCCCGAAAGAGGAGCGCGAGGCGCTGGTCGGGTCCGAACCGGCCAAGTTCCTGATGCCCGAACAGGCGGACCTTCGCTACCACTGGGCGGTGGTTCGAATGAGCGCCATCGACGACGTGGAGATGCGCGAGATCGTCCTGGAGGCGTGGCGGATGGTCGTGCCGAAGCGCGTCGCTGCGGCGCATCTCGGTGTCGGCTTGGAGGGAGGCTGACCCGGGGTCGCTGTCAAGCCAGATTGACAACCGCTCGCAAGGCAATCTAGACTGACAGCCATGGGAATGAACGGGATCATGACGGCGATCCGATCGGACGACCCGGCGATCGGCCTGCGAGCGGTCGGGGCGCTGCATCGTCTGGCCGAACAGGTGGAGGCCACTCACGTGAGGCTGGCCCGCGAGCGCGGCTGGTCCTGGGAGCAGATCGGCGACGCTCTCGGAGTGTCACGCCAGTCGGTGCACGCCAAGTACAGGAAGGGTGGTGCGTGATGGTCAAGCGCCTCAGCGCGGACGCACGGAGAGCGGTGCTGACCTCGGCTGCCGAAGAGACGCAGCGGCGTGGCGACCGGCGGATCGGGACCGAACATCTCTTGCTCGGAGTCCTGCACGACCCTGGGTCAGAGGTTGCTCAGGCCCTCGGCGTCGACCTCGGATCCGCCCGGGCCGCCTCAACGGCCCTGGACCGAGACGCGCTCGCCGCGGTCGGGGTCGATGTCGAGCAGCTCGGCCCTCTGTCAAACGTCGCCGGCCCGCACCGGCGCCCCCCACTCACCTCTGGAGCGCGGGCCGTCCTCCAGCGAAGCCTGCACGAAGCGCGCTCGGCCAGGTCTCGGAGCATCGAGACCCGACACCTCTTGCTCGCTCTCTTGGCCCGGGAGCGTCCCGACCACGCCGCCGAGTTGCTGGCCGCCCTCCGCGTCGATCCGGCGGCGGTCCGCGAACGGCTGGGAGCTTCGTCCGGCGACTGAGCTGAGGCCCCCGATTACGATGGCGTGCGGCACGATGTCGTCGATCGTGAGGAGGAAGGCGTGACGATCAGGGTCGGATCCGTGGTAGTGGACTGCAACGACTTCGACGCGATGATGGCGTTCTGGCAAGAGGCGCTCCACTACGTCCACCGGGATCCGGTGGAACCCGGATGGGTGGTGCTGCGGGATCCGGACGCGGGCAACGTCAACGTGTCGCTGCAGCAAGTTCCGGAGAAGCGTATCGGCAAGAACCGGTTGCATTTCGATCTCTACACTGCCGACCAGGCGGGGGAGGTGGAGCGCCTGCTCGGGCTGGGAGCGACCCGGCATCCCAGGACGCCGGAGCCGGGTGAGGACTTCGTCGTCCTCGCGGACCCGGAGGGCAACCTCTTCTGCGTGATCGACGTGAGTGGGGCGTGAACGGAGCGGAGCGATCAGCTCGGAGATCGACCGAGGACCTCGTCGAGGTGCCGTGCCAAGGGCCAGGCACCGTCCGACCAGTTCGCGACGACGGTGTGGGTGATCTTCGACCCCGGGTCATGGACGCTGCGGAACGACACGCCGGCGTCGTAGCCCTCCAACGCCACCGCGCTTCCCGATGGGTGAAGCCAGAACCCCAGGCCGTAGCGCATCTTCGCTGACGGGGCTTCGCTGCGAGGTCGCACCATCCCGGCGACGGCCGCCGGCGACACGATGCGTCCGTCGAACAGGGCGCTCCAGAACGCGTGGACATCCGCCACCGTGGAGTAGATCCCGCCGTCACCGCTTCCCCGGACCGGGAGGTGGAACACGTTGGTCCTGGCACCGTCGACCGACAGGTAGCCGAGGGCGGCCCGGCCCGGAAGCTCATCCGAGCGCAGGAACTCGGTGTCGCCCATGCCCGCCCGTTCGCAGACCCGCCGGGTCATGAGCTCGTGGAACGGTATGCCGGTCGTGCGCTCCGCGATCAGCGCGAGCACGACGTATCCGCCATTGCAGTACGAGAACCGTTCGTCGGGTTCGAACAGGGACGGCCTCCCGTCCAGGACGGCGAGGTACTGCTCGGTGGTCGCGAGCTCATGCACCGGTACGGGAAGAACGGGGCGGCCCTCGTTCTCGTCCAGGTAATCCCCGATCCCCGATCGGTGCGCGAGCAGCTGCTCGATGGTCACGCCGTCGTCGATCAGCGGAAGGTCCGGACCGAGGACGGAGCGAGCGGTGGTGGCCCAGTCGAGCAGGCCATCTTCGATCAGACTCACCACGGTCAGCGCGGTGAGGCCCTTGGCGCCGCTGGCGATCGCGAAGCGCGTATCGATCGTGTTGGCGATCCGGTGGCCGCGGTCCGCGAACCCGTACGCCTTCGCGAGCCGCACGTCCTCACCGTCGTCGACGCGAACCGCGCCGGAGAAGGACGTCTCGAGCGCGATCCGATCGACCGTCTCGACGAGCTCGTCCACCGGGCGCTCAGCTCGTGCCGGGAGGCGTGACCGCCGGTCCCGGCGTCTCATCGGCCGGGTCGAGGTCGGACCCATCCTCCCCGAGCGTCAGGGTAGAGACCTCCTGTCCCTTCGGGTAGTGCTTCGTCGGGGCGGCGGCCGTGCCGCGGGTGGGCACGGGCGCCCCCTCGGGATGCTCGGGTGTGCGGTTGATGACCAGCTTCGGAGCGGCGGGCGGTTCACCCGAACGACGTGGCCCGGTCCACGCCGCCGGCACCACGTCGAGGGTGTACGCCAGTCGATAGGCGATCGATTCGTAGTTCACGCGCCATCCCTGGAAGTGTGGCCAGGCTTCGTCCGGCGTGCGCTGCATGTGGAAGCCCACGGTCTGCAGGCGTGCGATGCCCTGGTCGAACTCTTCACGGCTGAGGGCGATGCCCGCGTCGGGCCGCGGGTCGTCGTCGTAGGACCACCCGAGCGTGCCGGCGAGCTGTCGGAGACAGCGGGACCCCATGGCCAGGGCCAGCCGCCCCTGGAGCGGCAGCTCGTCGGGGGCCACTGCGGAGAACAGCGCGGCGGAGTCCATCACGGCGAGCAGCGCGATCAACCACGAAGCGTAGGGATGCGTGGACCGGAACCGGAGGAGGATCGGATAGCTCGAATGGCTCTCCGCGACATCGGCTGCCCAGCGCTCCCATTGCCGATAGAAGCTCGGGAGGTCCTCCGTGGTGATCGTGAAGCGGCTGCGGGCCAGGAGTTCCGGTCCCCAGGCCGGCAGTCCACCCCGCACCGCCATCAGCGTGACCTCGGTCTCGCGGCGATTGAACGCGCCGTACAGCGTGGGGAGGTAGGCGATCTGCAGCGCCACCACGATCAGCCCGGCCGCGCCGGCAAGGAAGTCGACCGCCGTCGGGCCGCCGCGGTTCGTCGAGGCGAAACCCAGCGTGAGCAGCGAGGAACCGGACTCCCGCAGCGCGGCGGCGAAGTCGCCGACCGAGGGCCAGAGCAGCATGCCGAAGCCGAAGAGGAATGCCACCAGCCAGGAGATCAGCAGGACGGCGAGGACGACCGGGGCCTGGAACGCCAGCACACGGTCCCGGCGCTCGTAGCCGGATACAGGGTGGACGGCCATCCGGAACACGAGGTCCACCGCGCGGCCGACCACGCGGTACAGCCGCCCGATCCTTCCGCCGGGCATGACCAGCGTCTTCAGGACGCTGATCGACGCCCCGACGAGGAGCAGCCCACCGGCCACACTCGCCAGGATCCGTATCGCCTGCATCGGGTTCGGACTCCTCAATCGAAGGGCGAGGAGACCCTATCGCGAACGACCGCTACGCTCCCCCGGCAGATCAGGGACTCTTGGCCCACGTAGCGCGGGTCAGGAGGGCGCGTCGAACGACGCCCGCCTCCGCGACGCTTGTCATCGGATTCGAAGGAGAAGAGCGGTGGCGGGTCTCAAGTCCTGCCGGGGGAGATGAGGATCGTGGGCAACGGAGGGCAGAGGGGACCTGGGTCTGGACGGGACCGGCGGGAGCGGATCCTTCTCGGCATCCTGCTGTTCACCGGCGTGGCGGCCATGGTAGGCGGAGCGCTGCTCACCATCCAGCCGAACGGGTCACTCCTCCAGGCGAAGCTGTCGGCGCTCTCGGGAACCCCATTCCGCGATTGGCGGCTCCCTGGGATCCTCCTGGCCACGCTGGTCGGCGGTGGCGGGGTCGGAGTGTTCGCCTGGCTCTCGGCCCGGGGCCGCGGAAGAGGAAACTGATCGTCCTTTACGCCCTCGGGCTCCTCGGCTTCGAGATCGTCGAGTGGGCGTGGATCGGGCCACAAGCGTTGGAGGTCGTCTTCGGTCTGCTTGCCCTCGCCATGCTGACCCTAGCGTTCACCAGTCGCACCGTCCGTTCCGAGCGGCCGATGGGCGGAGGTTCACGCTTCCTCCAGGAGATACATCTGGACGGGTTCGGATTCCCACGCGTCGAAATCGTCGCCGACGATCGGGGCGGCAAGCGCCGGACGAAGGGCGTCCAGCGCTTCGGCGGACTCCCACACCGACAGACCCACGAGCGCTCCTGACCTGGCGTCGCGCAGCGTGTGGATTCCATCAGCCCCGGTTGGGCCCGCGCGTCCGCGAATCCTCGGCCTCGGTTTCGGGCGGTGGATCGAGATGTGATGGAGCATTGCCCGAACCTTCTTAACTCGCCAGGCCCACAGTACCTTTCCGTTGAGCTCCTTTCGACAGGCACTTGACCAGACGTGCGGATGCCGTGTTGACTCAGCGTATACTCTCAGCGTATTCTGCCGGCCATGAGTGTTCCGGTCACCTTGCTGGGTCTGCTCGAACGTGAACCCAGCCACGGCTACGAACTGAAACGCGACTACGACACCTACATCGGCCGCGGCAGGTCTCTCCCGTTCGGCCAGGTCTACGCCACCCTGGCACGGCTGGCCCGGGACGGGAAGGTGCTGGCCGGCGAGATCGAGCCGGGCGCGGGCCCCGATCGCAAGCGCTATGCCATCACCGACCTTGGGAAGAGTGACGTCGAGGCCTGGCTCACCGACCCGATCGAGCCGGAGCCCCACCTCCAGACGGTGCTCTTCGCCAAGGTCGTGCTCTCGCTGATGTTGGGCCGCTCCGCGATGGCCTATCTCGACATCCAGCGCTCCGCCCACCTGCAGAGGATGCGGGAGTTGACCGAGCTGAAACGCACGGGAAGCACGATGGACGCGCTGCTCGCCGACCATGGCCTCTTCCACCTGGAAGCCGACCTTCGGTGGATCGACGTCACCGAGGTTCGGCTCCAAGCCCTGAAGGAGATGGTGCAGCGATGAACACCGCCGGCCTTCCTGCCGCCCCCGCAGCTCGTGCCTGTGTCATCGAGGGGCGCGACATCTTCAAGTCGTTCGGCGAGACACCCGCCCTTCGAGGTGCCAGCGCGTCGGTGTCCGCCGGCGAGATCCTGGCCATCATGGGCCCCAGCGGCTCCGGCAAGTCGACGCTGCTCCACTGCCTGGCTGGCATCTTCAGACCGGATCGTGGTGAAGTCTGGTTCGAGGGCCAGCGGCTTGACACGCTGGACGAGACGAATCGCACGAAGCTCCGGCGAACGGCCTTCGGCTTCATCTTCCAGTTCGGGCAGTTGGTGCCCGAACTCAGCGCATCCGACAACATCGCCTTGCCCCTCTTGCTCAACAGGGTCAGTCGTAAGGAGGCGTATCGGAAGGCGGCGTCGTGGCTCGAGCGATTGGAGCTGGATGATCTGGGAACCCACCGGACAGGAGAGCTGTCGGGCGGGGAAGCCCAACGGGTCGCTCTGGCGAGAGCGCTCGTCGTGCAACCGAGGGTCCTTTTCGCCGATGAGCCGACAGGTTCGCTCGATTCGCTGATGGGCGAGCGCGTCATGGACCTGTTGGTCGACCTCGCCCACGAGGAGGGCACGACCGTGGTTCTGGTCACCCACGACGCCCGCGTCGCCGCCTACGCCGATCGCGAGATCATGGTGCGAGACGGCAGGGTCACGACCCACGCCAAGACAGAGGCCGTCCAGCGATGACGGGGCTCGGCCTGCGGTTAACACTTCGAAGCGGCAGAGAAGCGCTCGTTCGACTCATCATCACAACCGTTGCGGTCGCCATCGGGGTGACGGTGCTGCTCGGCGTCTTCGCCGATTTCCACGCCTTTCAGGTGACGAGCCGGAGGCCATCCTGGGAATCCACCGCCGCGGTACACGGGAATCCTGGATCCACCTCGAACCTGGAGCTGTGGAACTTCAGCGAGAACATCTACCAGGGCCGGTTCATCGAGCAGCTCGACGTGGCGGCCCTCGGCTCGAACGCCCCGCTGGTACCCGGCATTCCTAGGCTGCCCAAGAGCGGAGAGTTCTATGCCTCGCCGGCACTGGCCGCACTGCTGCCCACGGTGCCGCGTGATGAACTAGGCGCTCGTTTCCCAGGTTCGCAGGTCGGTCTCATCGGGCAGGAGGCGTTGACCGGCCCACGGGAGCTCGTAGCGATCGTGGGGTACACGCCTGCCAAGCTCGCAGCTCTGCCGAACACGATCCGCATCAACAAGATCGCAACTGCTCCCCAGTCCCAGGGGACGACGAACCTGTATCGGCTGGCGTTCGGCATCGGTGCCATCGCCATCCTGTTCCCGCTGCTCATCCTGATCAGCACGGCCACGCGGCTCTCCGCCGCCCGCCGCGAGGAACGCTATGCAGCGATCCGCCTGGTGGGGGGCACCCCCTCTCAGATCAGTGTCATCGCCTCGGTCGACGCTGTGGTGGGAGCCTTGTTCGGCACGCTGCTCGGCATCGGAGTGTTCCTGCTCGTTCGGCCGGCCCTGGCGAACGTGGCCCTTTCGGGCGCTCGATTCTTCCCCACCTACGTGACTCCGACGATCTGGGGCTACGTGAGCATGCTCGTCGTCGTTCCCATCGGGTCGGCCGTGGCTTCGCTTGCGTCGCTCCGGCGGGTGCAGATCTCCCCGCTTGGCGTCAGCCGGAAGGTCACGCCCCCAGCTCCCGGACCCTGGCGACTGATCCCGCTCCTGGTCGGGATCCCGTTGTTCGTCTACCCGATCCTGCGGAACCAGCGAGATCCCCAGCGGACTCCCCTCGGGCCGATGTACCTCGGCCTCCTGCTGATCATGGTCGGGTTGATCGTGGGCGGGTCCTGGCTCACCATGCAGGCCTCACGGGCCGTGGCGAAGATCTCGCGGGGAGCGTCGTCACTCCTTGCTTCGCGGCGCTTGGCGGACAATCCGAAGGCATCGTTCAGATCGGTGAGCGGTCTGGTGCTTGCGGTCTTCGTGGGCACCGGGATCGCCGTCCTGGCTCCCGCGGTGAACAGGGCGCAGAGCCCGACGGGCGGCGCCTCGCTGACGAACGTGCTCCGGGTGCCGTCCGCGGGGCTTCCCCCGCAGACCGGCGCCAAGCTCATCCATCAGCTGCAGGCCTACCCCGGCGTCACCGTGATCCCGATCTACGCCAATCCAAGCTTCGGCTCCGCTCAACCGCCGCCACCATCTTCGGGACACAGCGGCAACGGCGGCATCAAGCTGAATCCTGGGGGAGGCGGATCCCCATTCGACAGCGTCATCGGCTGTGCGAGCCTCGAGCAGTTGCGTGTCCTCGGGAGGTGTGCGCCCGGCGCCAAGGCCGTGATGGTGGATGGGCAGGCGCTCTTCAGCGACAATCCGCTGCAGATCTACAAGAACCTGCCCCTCGTCGATCGAAGGAGCCCCGCGACCTCGGTCGCGATGGCCGGTCTGTCCACCAGCGCGCTGTTGGTGAAGACCGAAGACGCGCACACGCTCGAGAAGGTCCGAACCTTCCTGGCCGGATTGGACGCGACGCTCCCGACGGGAGGTAAGACGGCCCCCGGTGAAACGATCCCCCTGGAGGCATGGCAGATGGGAGACGCCGAACCGGAGACGTTCGGCGAGGTCGCCCAGACCAGGAACAACGATGTCAACAACCTGGAGCGAGTCGTTCTCGTGGCACTCGGGCTGACACTGCTGGTCGCAGGTTGCAGCCTTGCGGTCACGGTCGGCGGCAGTCTTGTGGAGCGCAAACGTCCGTTCACGTTGCTGCGGGTGAGCGGCACTCCGACCGCTGTTCTGCGGACGGTCGTTCTGCTGGAGTCGGTACTTCCCCTGTTGGTGGCGTCGTTGGTCGCGGCGGTCACGGGCGCTGCCATCGCTCTGCCGGTGGTCAAGGCCCTGGTGCCGCCAACCGCGCACGTGGCATATCCAGGCCCCGTCTACTACCTGACCATGGGAACCGGTTTCGTCCTCTCCTTGGGTGTGATCATGGCGACCATGCCTCTGCTTGGCCGCATCACCCAACCCGACAACGCCCGTTTCGAATAGCTCAACCCTGGCTAAGATGCCGGGCATGGATCTCCTCGTGGAGTTCTTCCGGCACAACGCCATGATGAATCAGCGGTTGGTGGAGGCGTGCCGGAGGCTCTCGCCGGAGCAGCTCGATGCCACCGCCACCGGAACCTACGGGAGCGTCGGCGCCACCCTGGTCCATATCGCGAACGCCCAGGAGGGATACGCGGCGCGCTTCCTCGGCACCGAACGGCCCGAGCGGCTCCCGGAAGGGCCGTTCCCCGTCTTCGAGGGCCCTGGCCGAGCGGTTCGCCAACGGCGACGCGCAGCTCGAGGAGGCGGCGACCCAGGCCGGCCGGGACCACGAGGTCGAAGTGACCGGCGATGATCCACCCGGTACGTGGCGGATGCCGGCGTCGCTGATCCTGCTCCAGGCCGTCAACCACGGCACCGAGCACCGCTCCCAGGTGTCCACGATCCTGACCCAGCTCGGGGTTGAGCCTCCCGAGATGGACGGCTGGACCTACTTCTTCGCCAGCGGCAAGCTCATCGAGGTGTAGGCAACCCCTCCACCCCGAAAGACCTATCCCTCTCGGGGCACGAGCGAGAAGGCCACGTCGACCTCCAGGCCTCCGTCCGGCCGAGCCCGGATCTCCACCTCCGCGTCGTGCGCGGCGGCGATGGCTCGGACGATCGACAGGCCCAGCCCGAAGCCCTCCCCATGGTCGGTTCGGTCCGGGGTGGCCCGCTGGAAGGGCTTCGACAGCCGGGCCAGGTCCTCCGCCGCCACCACAGGGCCGGTGTTGGCGACCGACAGTTCGGCCCTGCCCTCCCGGCCCCGGGTGGTGACCCACACGGACCCGCTGGCGACGTTGTGCTCCAGCGCGTTATCCACGAGGTTGGCCACCAGGCGCTCCACCAGGCCGGGGTCCCCGACGATCTCCGCGGGCTGCAGCGTCGATCCGACCCGCAGCCCGCGGCGCTCCGCTTCGGGACGGCGGGATTCCAGGACGTCTTCGGTCAAGGCCGCCAGATCGAACGGTTCGTCCCGGTCCGGCCCGCGCTCGCTCCGGGCCAGGGTCAGGAGCGCCTCGATCAGCCGCTCCTGCTGCTCACCGGCGGCCAGGGTGCGTTCGTTCGTGGCCTGCAGAGACTCGACGGTCGGCTGGGGATCCCCGAGCGCGACCTCCACCAGGGTCCGCTGGCGGGCCAGCGGGGTTCGAAGCTCGTGCGACGCGTTGGCCACGAACTGGCGCTGGGCCTCGAACGACGCCTCCAGCCTTCCGAGCAGCCGGTCGAACGTGTCCCCGAGCTCCTTGATCTCGTCCTCGGGACCGGATAGCCCCAGGCGCTCGTGGAGGTTGCTGGCCGAGATGGTCTGCACGGTACCTGTGATCGTCCGAAGCGGCCGGAGCACCCGGCCCGCCATGAGCCAGCCCAGGAAGACGGAGAGGAGCAGGAGGACGCCCAGCGCGACCCCGGACTCGACGAGGAGCTGGTGCAGGACCACCGCGCGCTGCTGATCGAACAGTTTCCCGAACACCTCGAGCGGGGGAGGGAAGGGCGGCTTGCTCGCTGTGACGTGATGTTGCTCGGCCGTGGGCCCCGGCTTCGGGAACCGGGCTTGCCCGGCGGGGACGTTGATCTGGACCACGAAGCCGCCCTGCCGGCGGATCACCCCGATGTTGCCGGTCGAATGGTGGACCAGGGCGTAGGTGACCGTGAGCAGCACGACCCCGGCCACGAAGAACAGGCCACCGTAGATCAGGGCCAGCCGCAGCCGGACGGTCCGCCGGGGCAGGTGGATCCGGGAACGAAATATTGGAACGCGATCTCGCAGGGCCATCGGGCTCAACCTCCGATCCGGTAGCCGGCCTGGGCGACCGTTTCGATCAGCGGGGGGTCGCCAAGCTTGCGCCGCAATCGGCTGACGGCCACCTTCACCGCGGTGGTGAAGGGGTCGGCCATCTCGTCCCACACCCGCTCGAGCAGCTCCTCAGCCGACACGACGCGCCCCTTGGCCGCCAGCAGCATCTCCAGGACACCGAACTCCTTCGGCCCCAGGTCCAGCGCGCGGCCGCCCCGGGAGGCCCGGCGGCGGGCGGTGTCCAGCTCGAGCTCGTCGTAGGCCAGGACCGGCGGGACGGCGGGTTGCGAGCGGCGGAACAGCGCTTCGATCCGTGCCACCAGCTCGGCGAAGGCGAACGGCTTGGGCAGGTAGTCGTCCGCTCCCAGGCCCAGCCCTTCGACCCGGTCCTGGATCGTCCCCGCTGCGGTCAGCATCAGCACCCGGCTCCGGGATCCGGCCTGAATGAGCTGCGCGCACACGTCGTCGCCGTGCAGCCCGGGGAGGTCGCGGTCCAGGACGATGACGTCGTAGTCGTTGACCAGGCCGTGCTCGAGCCCGGAGGGGCCGTCGAAGGCGAGGTCGACCGCCATCCGCTCGCGCCGCAGCCCGAGGGCGATGGCCTCGGCCAGCTCCCGGTCGTCCTCGATCACCAGCACGCGCACGCCGTCCATTCTCGGCTCCGCGACATCTTCGTGATGCTCCTACGGACCGGGTTGCACGGGGGTTACAGGCTGATGGGGGTCCCGGCTGTGACCGTCGCGCAACCGGTCGGGGCGTAGAACGGACCCGTGAGACGCCTGCGCCAACCGCGAGTGAGTGTCGGCGCGTGGCCGATCGGTCTGGCGGCGCTGGTCCTCCTCGGCCCGGCCTGCTCGGGAGGGCCCTCGGGCCCGGGCGTGGCAGGGGCGGGCTCCAGCCCGAGCGTGCACGCTGCCGAACGCGGCCCGATCGCCTTCGCCGCGTGCATGCGCTCCCACGGGGTGGCGAACTTCCCGGACCCGCCCGAGGCGTTGCCCGCCGGCCTCGACCCGAACTCGCCGCAGTTTCAGACGGCTCAGGCCGCATGCCAGTCGCTGGACCCGCAGGGAAGCGGGCCGAACCGAGCCCAGGAGGCTGCCGAGCGCCAGAAGACAGCCCTGGTGTGGGCCGCGTGCATGCGCTCCCACGGCGTGCCGAACTTCCCCGATCCGTCCATCACCGCTCAGGGGGGTCATCTCATGGTGGGCATGGACCTCTCGAAGATCGAGCTGTCGTCGTCGCAGTTCCTGGCCGCCCAGAAGGCGTGCCAGAGCCTCCCCGGGCGACTGCCGATCGGCGGTGGAGTGCCGGTCGGGAGCGGTGGGTCCGCGCCTCGTCCACCGGCAGGACCGGGGCGCTCGCGTTCTCCGCGTGCATGCGATCCCACGGCATCTCGAACTTCCCGGACCCCGGCGGCGAGCTGCCGGCGGGTATCGACACCCTCTCACCCAGGTACCAGGTCGCGCAGAGGTCGTGCCAGGCATTGTTGCCCCTTGGGAACGGTGGCGGGCCGGCTGCCGGCGACGAGCAGGCGGCGCTCGAGTACGCGGCCTGCCTGCGATCCCATGGGGAGCCGAACTTCCCCGATCCGATCGTCGGCCACGGTTTCCAGTTCCCCGACCTGCCGACGGGCATGGATCCAAAATCGCCGCAGTTCCAGGCTGCCCAGAAGGCGTGCTCATCGTGGCTCCCCAACGGGGGAAAGGGTCGTGTGGAGCGGCGCTCGCCATGAGTGGTCCCTCCCCCCAAGGTGCCTTGCGGTACAAGGGAATGACCGCTATCATTCGCCCAATGGGAACCGCACAGGGTCGTCGCAGCCAGCTCCTCCGGGGGGTCCTCGATCTCTGCCTTCTGGCGGTGGTCGAGGAGGAACCGGCGTACGGATACGAGATGACGAAGCGCCTGAAGGCGCGAGGCCTTCAGACCGTCGGCGAGGGTTCGATCTACCCGCTGCTGGGTCGCCTGGAGCGTGAGGGCCTCGTGGACACCTACCGGGCGGCCAGCGACGGCGGGCCTCCGCGCAAGTACTACCGCATGTCCCGGGAGGGCCGGCGCGAGCTCGAGGCCGGCGCGTCCGAGTGGCGGGCCGCGCGCGATGCCATCGACGCGGTGCTCGGGCTGATCCAGGCGGAGGTGTAGGCGATGGACCGATTCGTCAAGGAATGCCGCAAGGAGTGGAAGCGGCTCGGCGTGCCGGATGCGGTGGCGAACGAGATGGCCGCGGACCTGGCGGTGGACCTCGAAGAGGCCCGGTCCGAGGGTGCGTCGGTCGAGGATGTGCTGGGGACCGGTGCCTTCGACCCCCGCGCGTTCGCCGCGTCGTGGGCCACCGAGCGAGGTGTGGTCAGCCCGTCACCGCCGCAGCATCGCGCACCCTGGCGATCGCCCATGCTCGTCGCAGTGGTGGCCTTCGCCGTCGTCGCCGCGGTGGGTGGTGGTCTCCTGCTCGGATCGCACGGCCGCACGGCCGTCCCGGTGCCGCTGGCCGGCCCACCCTTCCGGGAGGTCATGCCCGGGCGGCCGCCCGCGTTCTTCCGGCCACCCCCGTTCGGAGGGCCGCAGACGAGATGCACCATCCACAGCCCGATGCCTGGACAGGTCACGGCCCCCCGCTGTGAGCGCCTGTGGGCCGTCCCGGGCCCGATCGCTGGATTCGTCGTGAGAGCCCCGAGCCTGGCCGGGAATCGCGCCGGCTGGATCCTGTTCGTCGTCGGCGTCTCCGGGATCGTCGTGCTGACGCTGATGTGGTGGGTCGTTCCCGGCCCGTGGAGCCGCCGGCGGTCCGCCTCGCCCTGATGACGGACCGCCCCAGGGCGGCTGCTTCGAGTCGGCTGTAACCGTGCTGCAACCGGCCTCGGCGTAGAAGGGAAGCGTTCGCGAGACCCGAGGAGGAGGCGTGCCGCCGAGGAGGTCGACGTCCGAATTGCCGGCAACCCCTGATCCGCTCCTCCTTCGATCGGCGGCCTGGGCGGTGGCGCTGGTGACGCTGGCCGTCCTCTCGGCAGCGTGTTCCGGTGGTTCGGCCGGCCTCGGCGTTGCCCAGGCGAGCTCGAGCGCGTCGCCCACGCACCAGGCCGGAGAGCTGGCCTTCGCCGTGTGCGTGCGGGGCCATGGGGTGCCCAACTTCCCGGACCCCGGCGGTGCAGTGCCGCCCGGCCTCGACAAGCACTCCCCGCAGTTTCGAACCGCCTGGCAGGCATGCGCCTCGCTGCTCCCCCAGGGGCAGCGCAGCCAGCCCTCGGCCGCCGACAAGGAGAGTTTCCTCCGCTTCGCGGCCTGTGTCCGGGCGCACGGGGTCCCGAACTACCCCGACCCGGTCTTCCCGCCGGGGGGCGGGGCCATGATCGGGCTGCCGCCCGGGATGTCCGACAGCGACCCCATGCTCCAGGCGGCGGAGAAAGCGTGCGCGCAGAACCTCCCCCGCGGCGGGCCCAAGGGCACACCCAGGGGCGGATGATCGCCATGAGGGATCCCGCCACCGGCGTCACCACCGGACAACCACCCGAACCGCACCATCGCCCACAGATACCGGACGAAGGAGAACGGATGTCGTCGATGATCGCGTCGTTGGTCAGAGGGCTGGGAGAAGCGGGAGTGCTCGGTCGGGCCGGTCCACTGGCTGTCGCGGTGATGTTGCTGACCGTTCTTGCCGCGGCCTGCACCGGCGCTCATGCCGGCCCCGGGGTGGCTCAGGTGAGCCCGAGCGCGAGCGCGAGCGATTCTTCGCGCACGGCCACCGGCCCCGCCGCGTTCGGCGCCTGCATGCGATCGCACGGGATCGCGAACTTCCCCGACTCGGGCCAGATCGACCTTGGCAAGTTGGGCGTCGATCCGAACTTATCGACGTTCCAGGCAGCGCAGCGGGCGTGTCAGCCGCTCCTCGACACGGGGGCGGGCGGCCATAGGATCCCGGCCGCCGACCAGGCTCGCTTCCTGGCGTTCTCTGCCTGCATGCGATCCGACGGCGTGCCGAACTTCCCTGACCCGGACTTCTCGAGCGGGGCGACGATCGTGATGGGCCCGGGAGGGGCGATCGATCCCAGCTCACCCCAGTTCCAGGCTGCCCAGAAGGCATGCGCTCACTACCTGCCCGGGGGCGGCCCGCGGACACAGAAGGTCGGGCCGGGAGGAGGTGCCCCGTGAGCCGAGCGACCTCTCCTTCGACCGCCAAGGTTCCGGGGAGCCCGCAGTCCGGTTCGACCGGCACGGAGCACGAACTGACGCCCCGGCGGCGTCGGCGGTGGCTGGTCCTCGTCGTGGTGCTCGTCCTGGTCGCGGCCGGTGTGGCGGTGGCGGTCACCAAGCCGTTCGGCGGAAGCTCGAAGTCCAATGCCAACCAGCTGGACAACGGGGCTCGGACCTCCACCGCCACCGTGAGCCGACGGTCGCTCACCTCGCAGGTCAACGTCAACGCCACGCTCGGATACGCGGGCTCCTACGCCGTCGTGGATCAGCTGCCCGGGACGATCACCGCCCTACCGGCCGTCGGCCGGATCGCCCAGGAGGGAGACGCGCTGTTCCGGGTCGACGGATCGCCGGTCGTCCTGCTGTACGGTTCGATCCCCGCCTACCGAAGCCTCTCGGAGGGGATGACGGGGGCCGACGTCCGCCAGCTGAACGCCGACCTGGTGGCCCTTCGTTATGCCACCCGTTCCGAACTAGATTCGACGTCGACGAAGTTCAGCTTCGCCACGCTGGTCGCCTTGGAGAAGCTCCAGGCGGCGCTGGGCGCGACGAAGACGGGGAGCCTGGCGTTCGGCACGGCGGTCTTCCTACCCACCGCCGTCCGGGTCACCGGGCAGACCGTCACGCCCGGCTCGCCGGCCCAACCGGGGATGGCCGTCCTGTCCGCGTCCTCCACCGCACGTCAGGTCGTGATCCAGCTCGACGCCGCGCAGCAGTCCGAGGTCAAGGTGGGGGACCAGGTGCTGATCACCCTCCCTGAAAACTCGACCACCTCGGGCGTGGTGTCCTTCGTGGGGACCGTGGCCACGTCGTCGTCGTCCTCGGACCAGAACGGCCCGGGGTCGGGGTCCTCGTCGCCGACCGTCGAGGTCCACGTTCGACCCCTCCACCCCGCCGACACCGGACGCCTCGACCAGGCCCCGGTGACGGTGGCCATCACCACGGGCAGCGTGCAGGGCGCCCTGGTGGTCCCGGTCAACGCGCTGCTGGCGCTGGCCGGTGGCGGCTACGCGGTCGAGGTGGTCTCCCCGAGCGGCTCCCACAGCCTGGTCCAGGTCCAGCTCGGGCTATTCGACGATGCGGACGGCCTGGTCCAGGTGACGGGGTCGGGCCTCGCCGACGGCCAGAAGGTGGTGGTCCCGGCGCTATGAGCCTCGGCGCGCCGGTCCTGGAGCTCGAAGCGGTCACCAAGACCTATGGGGGCGAACAGCCCGTGCACGCCCTGCGTGAGGTGGACCTGTCGATCCGGGAGGGCGAGTTTGTGGCCATCGTCGGGCCGTCGGGGTCGGGGAAATCCACGCTGCTGCACGTGATGGGCACGCTGGACCGGCCGACCAGCGGGACGGTCCGCATCACCGGCCTGGACGTGGCGCGGCTCTCCGACCGCGAGCTGGCCGCCCTGCGGGCCACGCGGATCGGGTTCGTCTTCCAGCAGTTCTTCCTGGCCGAGCACTCCACGGCGCTGGAGAACGTGGCGGATGGACTGCTGTACGCCGGGGTCCCGGTCCGGGAACGACGGCGTTTGGCGGCCGAAGCGCTGGCCCGGGTGGGGCTGGCCGGCCGGGCCGGCTTTCGTCCGTCCACCCTCTCCGGTGGCGAGCGCCAGCGGGTGGCCATCGCCCGGGCCATCGTGGGAAGGCCGGCCATCGTGCTGGCGGACGAACCCACGGGGAACCTGGACAGCGCCTCCGGGGCGGCGATCTTCGACCTCCTGGAGGCCCTGAACGCAGAAGGGGCCACCATCGCGGTCATCACCCACGAACGGGTCCTGGCCGACCGCCTCCCCCGGCGGGTCGAGATGCTGGACGGGCGGGTGGTGGCCGACGAGGCCGTGGCCGGGTTCGCCTCGGTGGGGTCGCCATGAGCACGGTCCGAGTGGCGGCGCGCAGGATGGGGCCAGGCGACCTCGGCCGGGTGGCCAGCGTCGGGCTTCGAACCCGGCGCCTGCGAGCCGCGCTGTCGGCCCTGGGGATCGCCATCGGGGTCGGTGCGATCGTGGCGGTGCTGGGGTTGTCGGCGTCGTCCCAGGCCGGCCTGCTGGCGGAGATCGACCGGTTGGGGACGAATCTGCTCACCGTCACCAACGGCCAGAGCTTCTTCGGCGAGACCGCCGAGCTCCCAGTAGCCGCACCCGGGATGGTCTCGCGCATCGGCCCGGTCACCCAGGTGCAGTACACCGGCGAGGTGTCGGCGAGCGTGTACCGAAGCCCGCTGATCCCGTCGTTCAACACCAACGGGCTGTCGGTACTGGCGGTGAGCCTTGGCCTGACGCCCACCGTGGGGACCTCGGTCGCCAGGGGCCGCTACCTGAACGCCGCAACGGCCACCGAGCCGGTCGCCGTCCTGGGTTCGGCTGCCGCCAAGCGACTGGGGATCGACCGCGTCTTCCCCGGCGAGCGGATCCTGGTGGGGAACCAATGGTTCTATGTGGCCGGCATCCTCCGCCCGGCGGTGCTCGCCCCCGAGATCGACTCCTCGGTCCTGGTCGGCTTCCCGGCGGCCGAGACCTACCTGGGCTTCGACGGTCATCCCTCGACGGTCTACGTCCGAGCTCGAACCGAAGAGGTCGCGGCCGTGCAGTCCGTCCTGGGTGCCACGGCCAATCCGGAGGCCCCCAACGAGGTGAACGTGAGCCAGCCGTCGTCAGCCTTGGTGGCCCGGGCCCAGGCCAAGAGCGCGTTCACCGGCCTGTTCCTCGGCCTCGGAGCGGTGGCCCTGCTGGTGGGGGGCGTGGGGGTCGCCAACATCATGGTGATCTCGGTCCTGGAACGCCGGTCGGAGATTGGGCTTCGTCGCGCCTTGGGGGCCACCAAGGGCAACATCCGCGGCCAGTTCCTCGCCGAGGCCGCGATGCTTGCCATCCTCGGCGGGGTGGCAGGGGTGGCGATAGGCGCGGTCGCCACCGCCGTGTACGCGTCGACCAAGGGATGGGCCGTCGTGGTCCCACCCTTGGCCTGGGCAGGCGGATTCGGTGCCGCCCTGGCCATCGGCGCGGTGGCCGGCCTGCTCCCCGCGCTTCGGGCTGCGCGGTTGTCGCCCACGGAGGCGCTGCGAACCGTGTGAGCGCGAGTTTCCACGGGGATGCACCGTGCTCGCCCCCCAGGAGGCGCTTCGCGTACCCTCTGCCCACCACCACGGCGCGGAGATCGGGACGCTCCGCGACCTATATGCGCGGCGGGAGGCATGGCGAGTCGAGTGACACCGGCGCCGATGCGACACTATGAGGGGCGCAGCGTTCCGGGAGGGACCAGGTGAGCGGACCGGTCGAGGGGTTCATGGCGGTGACTCCCGACCTCGGCGTGAGCACGATCGAGGTGCGCGAGGGCCGGTCCACCTCGATCGGAAAGATGGGGATCCTTCGGGTCCTCCCGACGAAGGGACGCCGAACCGTCGGCCCGTGGTGCTTCGTCGATCTCATGACGCCGGACGACGTGGCCGAGCCGCCGCCGCTCGAGATCGGACCTCATCCGCATATCGGCCTGGCCACCGTGACGTGGTTGTTCGACGGCGCGGCCCTGCACACCGACTCGCTCGGGACCGAGCAGCTGATCCTTCCCGGGGAGCTCAAAGGCCATGTCCGGAACGCTCCGCGTCGGTCGGCCCTCCAGGGATGCACAGGAGAACCGGGCCCACGCCCCGGACCTCGACGTAGAGCGTTGCGCCCGGCACCTTCACCGTCCTCGTTTCCACATCCGATCCCGCGCTCATCCGCGTCCTCCTCTCAGGGGGCAAAGCCTACGTCGAGGGCGACTGGTTCTGCAGGTGGCTGCATGGGAGACCGGCAGGCCCCGTGGGACGCGGTGGGCTGGAATGCCCCCCTTGGTATGTTGAAGAGCATGACCGACCGGATCACGGCGCGGCAGTTCCATGAGGCCGACGGTGTCGAGGACCGGCTGGCCGACGCCGAAGGCAACGAGGCCGACGTGGCCACCACGATGGGCCGCGACTGAGCTTTCTTGGGGATGGAGCGACTTCGAGCCCTCCGAACACGAAAGGAAGCCTCAACATGCGCGCGACTGTCATGTACGGCGCCGGCGACGTCCGCATCGAGATCGTCCCTGACGCCCGCCTGATCGAGCCGACCGACGCCCTCGTCACCGTCGCCCGCGCCGCCATCTGCGGCAGCGATCTCTGGCCGTACAAGACGATGGAACGCAGCGACAATGGCCGCCGCATGGGCCACGAGTTCGTCGGCGTCGTCGAGGCCGTTGGCACCGACGTCCAGACCGTCAAGGCCGGAGACGTGGTCGTCTCGCCGTTCTTGTGGTCCGACGGTACCTGTGTGTTCTGCCAGGAGGGTCTGCAGACCGAATGCCTCCATGGGGGCAGGTATGGCTCCGACGATGTCGACGGCGGACAGGGCGAAGCCGTTCGTGTGCCGCAAGCGGACGGGACGCTCGTCGTGCTGCCGGTCGGGGCCGACGACGCCCTGATGCCGTCGCTGCTCACGCTCTCGGACGTGATGGGAACAGGCCACCATGCCGCCGTGGTCGCCGACGTCCGCCCCGGAAAGACCGTGGCCGTCGTCGGAGATGGCGCCGTCGGCTTGTGCGGCGTGATCGCGGCGAAGCGGCTCGGCGCCGAGCGGATCATCCTCCTCGGCAGCCATCCCGACCGGATCGCGCTCGGGACGGAGTTCGGCGCGACGGACATCGTCAGCGAGCGCGGCGACGAGGCGGTCGAGCGCGTGCACGAGCTGACCCATGGCCTCGGCGCACACTCGGTCCTCGAATGCGTCGGCTTGGAGGAGTCGACCTTAACGGCGCTCCAGATCGCTCGTCCCGGTGGCGCGGTAGGGCGCGTCGGGCTGCCGCAGGAAGACTCGGTGCCCGACGCGATCGCGACCTTCTTCAGGAACGTCACTATCGGCGGTGGACCCGCGCCCGCCCGCGCCTACATGGAGGAGTTGCTCCCGGACGTCCTCGAAGGCACGATCGAGCCCGGCCGAGTCTTCGATCGGTCGGTGCCACTCGACGAGGTGCCCGACGGTTACCGGGCTATGAACGAACGGGAGGCGATCAAGGTCCTCATCGAGCTCTGACGAAGGAGAGGTTCCGATGACCGGATGGACGAGCGAGGAGCTCAGCAGGGTCGAAGCGGCGGATGAGCTGCAGCTCGCGTCCCTCAGAGGCGACGGCACGCTGCGAAACCCGGTGACGATCTGGGTCGTCCGCCACGGCGACGACCTCTACGTCCGATCCGTCAACGGACGCACGTCCTCCTGGTTCCGCGGCGCCGGGGCTCGCCACGAAGCACGCATCCACGCCGGCGGCGTCGAGAAGGAGGTTCTCCTCGTCGAGGCGGACGACATCAGGGACGAGATCGACGCTGCCTATCGCTCCAAGTATCACCGGTACGCCTTCAGCATCGTCGACTCCACCGTGACCACGGAAGCGAGAGCCGCAACGCTCAACTCGTTCCGCGCTCCTGAGGGAAACACATGCGGAAGCGCAAACTTGGGGCGCCATACCCCGAACAGCTGGAGAGGAGGACGGGTTTCTGAGCAGCCGTCCCGAGGCCGGTGTCCCCATGGGCGATCGACGGGCCGAGCGCGAACAGCGGGTCACGCCGCTCGAGCTCTTCTTCGACCTCGTGTTCGTCTTCGCCATCACGCAGGTGACCAGCTTCCTCTCGCGCAACCCGACGTGGGGCGGTCTGCTCCGGGCCTTGCTGCTCCTCGGGATGCTCTGGTGGGCGTGGTCGGCGTACGCCTGGCTGACGAACACCCTCGATCCCGAGGAGGGCGCCGTCCGCCTCGCCGTGCTCGCCGCGGTCGCGGCGATGCTCATCGTGTCTCTCGCGGCGCCGCGCGCCTTGGGCGATGACGGCGTGATCTTCGGGGTCGCCTATCTCCTGGTCCGCGCCCTGCATCTCGTGCTCTTCGGGATCGCCGGTCGCGGCGACCGCGATCTGCTCCGCGCCGTCCTCCGGATCGTCCCGGGCGCGATCGTCGGCGCAACCCTCCTCCTGGTCGCTGGTTTCTTCCACGGTTCGGGCGAAACTGGCGTTGTGGGGCGCTGCGGTAGTGGTCACCTACCTCGGTGCGCAGGAGCCTATTCAAACCCGCGTGTGCAAGAGGCGATCGCTACGTTGTACGCCCTTACGAGCGAGAGAGTGCAAACCGTCCGCGCTCGCGATCGACGGCACCCCGAGTGAACCCATGCTTCGGTGCAGCGCAGCCGTGCTCGCGTCGGAGCGCTGAACGGCGTTGACAGACCGGGACCGCAGCGGGCTGCGTGTGACGAGCTGGTCACCGGGAATCGGGGTTGACGCGGGCCGCCAAAGATGGCGAAGACGCGCCGAGACTCGAATAGGCTGAGATTGGTGGAACTTTTCAGGAGAGGAGCGGATGACACTGCGGCTGACGACCCTCTGTTTCGACGCGAACGACCCAGTCCGCCTCGCCCGCTTTTGGGCCGGCGTTCTGAATTGGGAGACGCACGATGAAGCCGCGGAGGTCGTTCTCAGGCCCACGGACGGAACGCGGTTCTACATCGAGCTCGCGCCGGTCCCGGAGCCGAAGGAAGGCAAGAACCGCATCCACGTCGATCTGTCGAGCACGTCGAGCGAAGCGCAGAACGCGACGGTTCGGCGGGCGATCGATCTGGGTGGGCGCCGCATCGACATCGGTCAGGGCCCGGACGCCGAGCACGTCGTGCTCGCCGATCCGGAGGGCAACGAGTTCTGCGTACTCGAGCAGGACAACACCTTCGTCGACTATGGAGGCTTGTTGGGGTCGATCACCTGCGACGGGTCCGGTCCGGAGATCGGGTACTTCTGGAGCGAAGCCCTCGGTTGGCCGTTGGTGTGGGATCAGGACGGTGAGACGGCGATCCGGGCACCAGACGGTACCGGCCAGTTCATCACCTTCGGTCCGCCTCTGCCTCCAAAGACCCGAAAGAACAGGCTGCACTTCGATATCGCTCCTCCGAAGGACGGCGACCAGGAGGCGGAGGTCGAGCGACTGATCTCTCTCGGAGCGACTCGCCGAGACATCGGTCAAGGCGTCGTCTCATGGGTCGTCATGGCCGACCCCGACGACAACGAGTTCTGCGTGTTGACCCCCCAGTAGCCGCATCTGGGAGTTTCGCAGTACGAGGAAGCAGAAACGGAGGGCAGCGATGCCGGGAGAGTTCGAAGGTGACCTGACTGAAGCGGTGTTCTGGGGCGCGGACATGAGCGGCGCTCGCTTCCGCGACGTCAACCTCACCGGTGCACGGATCAGTCACGCGTTCGTGGTCGACGTCGACATCGACGCGTTCGTCGACAGGCTCGTCGTGAACGGCGTCGACGTGACCGAGTACGTGAACGAGCGCGACCAGTGGTATCCGGTGCGAGCCATGATCCGCGCGTCGGATCCGGACGGCTTGCGCGACGCATGGGCGGCGCTCGAGGAGGTGTGGGCTCCGACGATCGCGCGTGCGCAGGCGCTCGGCGAGGAGAAGGCGCAGGAATCGGTCAACGAGGAATTCTCGTTCGTGCAGACGGTGCAGCACCTCGTCTTCGCCATGGAGAAGTGGTTCAACGTGCCGAACCTCGGCGAGAGCTTCCATGCGATGGGACTCCCGAACACCGGCTCGCTCGACTTCCCCTGGCCCGGGCTCGACTACAGCGTCAAGCCGTCGCTCGCTGAAGCGCTCGCCGTGCGCGCCGACCGTGCCGCGAAGTTCCGCGCGTACCTGGCAGGCGTCGACGCCGCGGACTTCCCGCGAGAGGTCGAGGTGCTCGAGAACGGCAAGGTGACGGTGCTCGATTGCCTCCAGACGGTCATGGAAGAAGAGTTCTGGCACAACCGCTACGCACGGCGCGACCTCGCGGTGCTCGAACAGACGATGTAGTCCGCCAGGCGGCGGAGTGCCCCTGGTAGGAGCTATTCGAACCCACACGTACAGGAGCAAATCGGGCCAATCTCCATGCCCTCATCGGGGCGGCGAATCACCAGTAAGCGTCGTATGGAGCGCATTGGCGAGTGGGCCGTCGAATGACGTAGACCTCCTCGCTTGAGGCCGCCGTTCCAGGCATGGGAGGGCCAGCGCCACTTCGTGCGACCCGATACCTGCGCCGACCTGGTTCGGTAGGCTCGCCGAATGGCCGACGCGTCGCCTCGCTGGAGACGGATCCTCGAGTACGTGTTGTCGATCGGCGCCTACCCAGGGGAACCGGAGACGAAGCGAGGAGGGCGACGGGTCTTGGTCGTCGCCGCCGTCGTCGCGATGCTCTTCACACTCGCGGCAGCCCTCGCTGACCTCAGTGCTGGATACACGTGGGTCGCGGCGATGAACTTCGGCCTGGTCGCCGTGACGCCCTTCTTTCTAATCGCGATACAGCTCAAGCCGCATCGTTTCGCCTGGATCGTGACTGCGTTCTTCGTCCTGGCCTTCGTGGGCGGGCTTGCCGAAACAGCGCTGTTCGGGGGGCTCCTGCCGTCAGGACTGGCCGTCGTGTTCGGGTTGCTCCTCGTGTTGGGTTCGCTGCTCGCGATCAGCCTCAAGGCAGCGATCTGGTGGTTCGTCGCGTTCACAGCCTCCGTGGTGTACGCGGTCGTGATACCCGACTGGATCGATCCGATCTACCGAAGGTCGGATCCGGCAGCCGCGGCCGCCTTCAACCTCGTCGCGACGGGCATCGTCACCCTGGCCGTCCTGGCGTACTTCGTTCACCAGCGCGATCGGTTCCAGGAACGATCCGACGACTTGCTGCACAACATCCTTCCCGACGAGATCGCCGAACGCCTCAAGACCGACAACACCATGATCGCCGACGACTTCGCCTCGGCGTCCGTACTGTTCGCCGATGTCGTCGGCTTCACGCCGATGTCTGCTGGGATGTCGCCGTCCGATCTGGTGGGTCTGTTGGATGACGTCTTCACGAGGTTCGACGGGTTCGTCGCCGAGCTGGGGCTGGAGAAGATCAAGACGGTAGGCGATGAGTACATGGTCGCCGCCGGAGTCCCTCGAGGCCGGCTCGATCACGCGCACGTCATCGCTGAGCTGGCGCTGCGCATCCGAGATCACTTCGCGACGAACCAGGTCAAGGGTCGTCGTCTCTCCTTTCGGATCGGCATCAACTCCGGCCCGGTCACGGCCGGGATCATCGGAACCCACAAGTTCTCCTACGATCTGTGGGGCGATACGGTCAACGCTGCCAGTCGTATGGAGTCCGAAGGTGTCCCCGGATCGATCCAGGTGAGCGCCGCAACCTACGAGCTCATCAAAGACATGTACGTGTGCGAAGCGCGCGGAATCACCTCCGTGAAGGGAAAGGGCGAGATGGAGACCTACCTGCTCATCTCGAGGCGCGAGACGACTCCTGCGAGCAGCAAGCTGACCCCATCCGGAGAGGGGAAGGCGTCGCCCAGCGGTTCACGCTGATCCTTCAGTCATGAACCAACAGAGCCGAACGATTTCGATCACGCCATCGGCGATCGGGTGCTCGACCCGGACGCCGAAGCGCTTCGGTGGTGGAACGATCGGACATCGAACATGGGCCTCTACCAGGCAATATGTCAGGGAATCCGTCAGGAATCACGCCCTGGCAGGAGCTTTGTTCGAACCCGCGCGTACAGACGCAAGTCGCCCATCTCTACGGCCTACTGGGTAGCCGGGACTCAGCCCAGGATCGAGGTGAACGGAGTCAGCGGGCGGCGAGGAGCTGCCACTCTCCCGGAACGCCTTGAGCTGATGGCCCCCCTATCCGCGAACTCCATGCCCGAGCCGGTGACCAGGTCGGTGACCGTCCGGGAGACGAGGATCTCCCCTGCGGCGGCGTTCGACGACACACGCGAGGCGATGTGCACGGCGATGCCCCCAACGTCGTCGCCACGAAGCTCCACCTCGCCGGTGTGCACCCCCGCCCGGATCTCGATCCCCAGCCCGGCCATCTCCTCGCGCAGCGCGACCGCGCATCTCAGCGCTCGCGCCGGGCCGTCGAAGATGGCGAGGATGCCGTCGCCGGTCGTCTTCACCAGCCGTCCACGATGCGACTCGACCTGCGATCGAGCGGCGGCGTCGTGCTCGTCCAGCAGCGCCTTCCATCCTTCGTCACCGGTCGCTGCCGCCCGCTCGGTGGATCCCACGATGTCGGTGAACAGGATCGTGGCGAGGACCCGGTTCTCCTCAGGGACCGGGTGCGCGCCCGTCAGGAAGCGCTGGGTCTCGGCCAGGATCGCCTCGGCTCCCTCGAAGAACGGGAGGTGGTCGCTTCCCGGTAGTTCGAGGAGGGTGGCGTTGGGGATCCGCTCCGCCATGTATCGGCTGGCCTCGATGCGGCCCCTCCGATCACCGAGGGCGTGCATGACGAGCACCGGGCATCGGATCGACCCCAGAACGCGGCGGATGTCGACCTGGGGCAGCGACCGGAGATAGGCGACGTACTCGCGAGGGCTGCGGGAGGCGAGGTAGTGGCGCGCCCACCATCGCCCCGACGCCTCGTCGGTGGCGAGGCTCGGCGCGATCTCGGTGAACATCACGCGGATGCGTTCCTCACTCGGATCGCTCTGTGCCCGGATCACTCGCTCGAGCTCCTCCGGCGTGGCCCCCCACGGGTAGTCCGGCTCGTCGCGCATGGCGGCCGGGTGGGAACCGAACGTCACGACCGCGGAGGTTCGCTCCGGATACGTTGCGGCGAACATCAATGCCACCCGGCCGCCCAGGTGGCACGCGAAGTGCGCGCAGCGGACCGATGCTTCGGCATCGAGCACCGTGGCCACGTCGTCCAACCCCTGCTCGAGTCCGTTCTGTACGCTGCCTCGGTCGGAGAGGCCCGTCCCTCGAGGGTCGAACAGGATCAGCCGTGAGAACGACGCGAGGCGCGTGAAGAACCGAGCCACGGACGGGTGCTCCCACAGGAGCGCCAGGTTGCTCGGCCATCCGAGCTGAACAGGAGGTCCGGACCCTGGCCGAGCACCTGGTAGGCGATGGCCAGCTTGCCCGAGCGTGTGAACCGGATCGGAGGCGACTGCACTTCCACGCAGGGAGTGTAGGTGAGCCAACGGAAGCCCGGAGATGCCCTCGTCCTCGGCCCGTCGGTCGGCCGGCGCACTCAGGCTCGGCAACGCGGATTGAGCGCACGCGCTCCTTCAGCGGCGGGAGGAGCCTATTCGAACCCCAAGATGTTGCGGTTGGGAGCTGGGCGATCGGACATTCCACCTGGGCCTCTACCAGGCAATATGCGGGGCGATTCGTCAAGGGGCGAGTGCCCCCGGCAGGACTCGAACCTGCGCACCGCGCTCCGGAGGCGCGTGCTCTATCCTCTGAGCTACGGGGGCCCGGTGGCCGGCCAACATCGCGCCGGTCTCCTGGCATGGTAACAACGCGTCTGCGACCCTGACGCCCGGCTTCGCGCCTACACTCGTCCCACCCATGGCCATCCAGGACGCCCTCGTCGATCTGTTCGCGCGGGCTGCTCGGGCGGCCGCGCCCGAGTTCGGCTTGGACCCGGACCAACTGCCGCAGCCGGACCTGGATCGGCCGCGGGTCAAGGAGCACGGGGATTGGTCGACCAACCTCGCGCTGGTGCTGGCGCCGAAGGCGAAGCGTTCGCCCCGGCAGGTGGCCGAGGCGATCGTGGCGAACCTGCCGACCGATGGGGTCATCGCCAAGGCCGAGGTGGCGGGGCCGGGCTTCGTCAACGTGTTCCTCCGGCATACCTGGCTCGCCGACACCCTGGCCGAGATCCTCCAGCAGGGGGACGACTACGGGCGCTGGCGGAAGACCGGCCGGAAGGTCCAGGTCGAGTACGTCTCGGCGAACCCCACCGGACCCCTCCACATCGGACACGCTCGCAACGCGGCGCTTGGCGACGCCATCGCCAACGTGCAGGAGGCCGTGGGCAACGACGTGCAACGCGAGTACTACTACAACGACGCCGGACGACAGATGGAGCTGTTCGGCAGGTCGGTCGAAACGCGGCTCCTGCACCGCCACGGCAAGGAAGCGAAGCTCCCCGAGGACGGCTACGCGGGCGACTACATCAAGGACGTCGCGGCAGCGGTCGACGCGACACTGGATCCGCGAGCACTCGACCTCCCGGAAGCGGAGCGGTGGCAGGCGGTCCTGCACGCCGCCGTCCCCATCATGCTCGACATGATCGAGACCACCCTCGAGCGGTTCGGGGTCCGGTTCGATTCCTACTTCAGTGAGCGGACCCTGCACGAATCCGGCGAGATCGACCAGGCCATCGCGAAGATGCGCCAGGCCGGCTACGTCTACGACGCGGACGGCGCGGTGTGGTTCGCCTCGACGAAGTTCGGCGACGACAAGGATCGCGTACTGATCCGGTCGAGCGGCCAGCCGACGTACTTCGCGGCGGACTGCGCGTACGTGATCGACAAGTTCGGCAGAGGCTTCGATCACCTCATCTATGTCTGGGGGGCGGACCACCACGGCGACGTGGTGCGCGTGAAGGGCGCGGCGGAGGCGCTGGGGTTCGACCCGGCGAGAACCGAGATGGTCCTCTACCAGTTCGTCGCCTTCCGCCGCGGCGGCCAGCCCGTTCAGATGAGCAAGCGCACCGGCCAGCTCCTCACGCTCGACGAGCTGATCGACGAGGTCGGCGCCGACGCCGCCCGGTACACCCTCCTCACCCGGTCCGCCGACTCCGCGATGGAGTTCGACATCGACGAGGTCAAGCGGCAGACGATGGAGAACCCCGTCTACTACGTGCAGTACGCGCATGCTCGCGTCGCCAGCCTGCTGCGGCGCGCCGAACAGCAGGGTGTCGATCGCCCGCACTGGCGGGAGGTGGATCTCGGCCTGCTGGAGCACGGATCGGAGCACGAGCTCATCCGTACCCTGGCTGAGTTCCCGGACATCGTCGAGATGGCCGCCCGCGGCCACGCCCCGCATCGCTTGACGAAGTACGCCGAGGGGGTCGCCGCGGCCTTCCACCGCTTCTACGCGGATTGCCGGGTCATCACCGAGGACGCGAACCTGACCCACGCGCGGCTCTGGTTGAGCGCCGCGACGAAGCAGGTGGTGGGCAGCGCGCTCGCGCTGATCGGGGTGAGCGCCCCGGAGTCGATGGAAAGGATCGGAGGCGTTGACCAAGAGGCGGCCGATGGAAGCGGTTGACTACGGCCTCCCCGAGCCCGAGCGTGGGCCCCGCGCCGCGTTCGTCATCCGCGCCTCGCGCCCCGGTGACGCCCGGTCGTTCCTGGAGATGTGGGAGCAGGTTGTGGCCGAACGCGTGTATGTGCGCAGCGACGTGGTCCGCCAGAGCGCTCGGTACTACCGCCGGCGGTTCCGGGACTCCTGGACCGAGGATCACGCCTCGCTGGTCGCAGTGGATGGCGACCGGGTGATCGGCCACCTGGAGGTCTCCCGCGAAGAGGGCCCGATCACCCGGCACGTTGCGTCGATCGGCATGGCGGTCGCGCCCGACCGGCGCCACCAGGGCGTGGGCAGCGAGTTGATGGCCGAATGTATCCGGTGGGCGGAGAGCGTCGGCGTCGAGAAGCTCGCCCTCACCGTCTATCCGCACAACCACCCCGCCTGGGCGCTGTACGCGAAGTTCGGCTTCGTGGAGGAGGGGCGGCTGGCGGGACATTCGCACAAGGCGGCCGGCTACTTCGACGAGATCGTGATGGGGAAGTGGCTGGTCGAACGTCCGTCGCTGCAGGACGGATGAGCATGGCGCATCAGTGGCGGGGGGTGATCGAGGAGTACCGTGACCGGCTGCCGGTCACGGACGCCACGCCGGTCGTGACGCTCTGCGAAGGCGGCACGCCGCTCGTCCGCTCCGAGCACTTCTCGGAGGCCACCGGCTGCGAGGTCTGGCTGAAGTTCGAGGGCGCCAACCCGACGGCGAGCTTCAAGGACCGGGGCATGACGCTGGCCATCTCCAAGGCCGTCGAAGCGGGGTCGAAGGCGGTCGTGTGCGCCTCGACCGGGAACACCAGCGCGTCGGCGGCGGCCTACGCGGCGAAGGCGGGGCTCACGTGCGGGGTTCTGGTCCCGGCCGGGAGGATCGCCTCCGGGAAGATGGCCCAGACCCTGGTGCACGGCGCTCGCGTCCTGGAGATCGACGGGAACTTCGACGCCGCGCTGGAGGTGGCCCGGCGGCTGGAGCACGACTACCCAGTCACGCTGGTCAACTCGGTGAACCCGTTCCGCCTGCAGGGGCAGAAGACGGCCGCGTTCGAGGTGTGCGACGCGCTGGGGCGGGCTCCCGACGTCCAGTGCATCCCGGTGGGGAACGCCGGGAACATCTCGAGCTACTGGATGGGCTATTCGGAGTATCTCGCCGACGGCGTGATCGCCCGGCCGCCGGCGCTGTTCGGCTTCCAGGCGGCCGGGGCCGCGCCGATCGTCCTCGGCCGGCCGGTCCCGAACCCCTCGACCATCGCCACGGCGATCCGTATCGGGAACCCGGCCTCGTGGGAGCTGGCCGAAAGGGCTGCCGCCGAGTCTGGCGGGGAGATCCGCAGCGTCACCGACCGGGACATCCTCTCCGCGTACCGGCGGGTCGCCCGCCAGGGGTTGTTCGCCGAGCTGGCCTCCTCGGCTTCCATCGCCGGGCTGCTCGCGCTCAGCGCGGAAGGTCGGCTCGAACGGGGCTCCACCGTGGTCTGCATCCTCACCGGCCACGGCCTGAAGGAGCCGGACTGGGCGATCGCCGGCGCGGGGAAGCCGCCGCTGCTCCCGGCCGACCCGGCGGCGGTGGCCACCGAGTTGGGCCTGGCGTGACCCCGGCCCGGTGAGGATCACCGTCCGCGCCCCGGCGACGGTGGCGAACCTCGGCCCCGGGTTCGACTGCTTCGGGCTGGCCCTGGAGGTGTTCAGCGAGTTCGTGATCGACACGGCCCTGGAGCCGGGCGTGGAGGTCGACGGCGAGGACGCGGGGGAGTTGCCGGCCGACGGTTCGAACCTCGTGTTCCGGACGATCACCTTTCTGGGGCGGGAAGCGGGCGGCGCCCCGCCTCCATTCCGCCTCACCTGCCGGAACGGGATCCCCCTCGAGCGAGGCCTGGGGTCGTCTGCGGCCGCGGTGGTGGCCGGCGTCCTGCTCGGGGACCGGCTGCTGGGGCTGGACCTGGGGCCGGACCGGCTCCTCGAGTTCGCGGTCGACGTCGAAGGCCACGCCGACAACGTGGCCGCCTGTCTGCGCGGCGGACTGACGCTGGCCTACCTCTCCCAGGCCGGCTGGCGGGCGGAGCGGCTCGCCCCCAACCCGGAGCTGCGGCCGGTCCTGTTGATCCCCCGGGCCGAGCGCATGTCGACGAAGGACGCCCGCCGGTTGATCCCTGAGAGGGTCCCGTTCCCCGACGCCGTGTTCAACGCGTCCCGTTCCGCCTTGGCGCTGCTGGCGCTCACCGCCCGCCCGGCCCTCCTGGGAGTGGCCCTGGACGACCGGCTGCATCAGCCCTACCGCCTCCCGCACCTCCCGGCCGCCCGGTCGCTGTTCGAGGACCTCCGCCAAGCGGGCGTCCCCGTGTGCGTGGCCGGTTCGGGCCCGACGCTCCTGGCCTTCGAGGACGAGGAACGACCCCTCTGGGAGCTCGGGCCCATGTGGCGGGTGCTCCGCCCGGCGGTGGCCTCGGGCGGCGCCACGGTGGCCGCTGGATAGTCGGGCCAGCCTCCGGCCGCGCGGCTACCGCGTGCAGCCCTCGTTGGACACCGGGTGCGTTCGTCCTTCGGCCTGGTGCAACAGCGGCAGGATCTGCGGGGTGGTCAGCGCGTACCCCACGTTCGGGTCGGCGGTCGACGCCGCGAACACGACACCCGCGACCGTGCCGCTCACCAGGACGAAGGGTCCTCCCGAGTTGCCCGGGCGGACGATGGCCTGCAGCTCGTAGACGTCGCGGGTCACCACCGACCTGCCGTAGATGTCGCGCCCGACCGCCTCCAGGTCGCGTCGAACCGCCCCCGGCCCGTATTTCAAGGGGCCGCCGCCCGGGTACCCGAGCACGGCACCGTCGGCCCCCCGGGCCACGTCGGTCGCATCGATCGAGAGGACCGGCCCCGGCGCGTGGCCGATCCGCAGGATCGCGATGTCCATCCGTGGGTCGTAGAGCACCACTGTTCCCGGTTGCGAGCCTCCGTTCTGCGCCTGTACGACCGGGGAGCGGACGCCGGCCACCACGTGCGCGTTCGTGATGACGTAGTTCGAAGCTGCCACGAAGCCGCTCCCCTCCTGGATCTCGCCGCACGCCTGGCCTTCGATCCGCACGGTGCTGGCCAGAGCCTGCTTCGCCGCCGCGGCGGTCTGCCCGCTGGTCGGGCTTTTCACCGGTCCCGCCGGCTCGGGCGGGAGACCGGCGAACACCTGCGGGAAGCCGAACTTGTTGAGGAAGTTCTTCACCTCGGACAGGAGCGTGGGCGGCTGGGGGAGCGCGTCGTCTAGGCCGCGGATGATCCTCGAACCCTGGATCTGGTTCGAGAGCGTCTGGTAGGGGCCCTGCGACAGGTTGGACCCGATGAACCACACCGTCAGCAGGACGGCCACGATGGCGACGAACGAACCGGCCACGGAGTCCACGGTCCCCAGGACGGTTCGGTGGGTGACCGCCCAGACCTTCGCCCCGACGAACCAGCCGATGGCATCGCCGATCGCCGCCATGGCGATCAGCGTGATCAACGCCAGCGCGGCCTCGCCGAACGGCGATCTGGCCAGGCCGGCCACCGGGGGCGCGATCAGCGCACCGATCAGCAGCCCGAGCAGGAGGCCGAGGTACGCGGTGATCTGCAGGGCCGCGCCGCGCCGGTAGCCGTTGATGATTGCCAGGACGACCAGCAGGATGATGACGAGGTCGAGCAGGTTCACCGCGCCATCGTGCCAGACCCGGCGTTTTGTTTCCCTCTCCGGTCCGGCGGGGCCGGACGGTAGACTCATCTCCGTGGTCACGATCTCCCACATCTCCGACCCCCACGTCGGCTCCCCGTACTTCGTGCCGAACCTCATGAACCGCGTCATCGTGGAGCTGAACGAGCTCCGGCCAGACGTGGTGGTGTGCACCGGCGACCTCACGAACGAGGGCTACCGTCAGGAGTACCGCAACTGGGTCGCCTACCAGGACCGGATCACCAGCCCGATCGTGACCGTTCCGGGGAACCACGACGCGCGCAACGTCGGCTACGTCCACTTCGAGGAGCTGGTCGGGCCCCGGCACTGGTCCACGGACGTGAAGGGTGTGCGGATCGTAGGGGCGGACTCGAGCGAGCCGGACCTCAACGACGGCCAGATCGGCCGGGAGCGCTACGACTGGATCCGGGAGCAGTTCTCCCACCCCGCCGACCTGAAGATCTTCGCCCTCCACCACCACCTGCTGCCGGTGCCGGGGACCGGGCGCGAGCGGAGCATCGTGAACGACGCCGGCGACCTCCTCGAGGTGCTGCTCGAGGCGGGCGTTCACATGGTCCTGTCCGGGCACAAGCACGTGCCCTTCGTGTGGCGCCTGGAGAACCTCTACGTGGTCAACGCCGGGACATGTTCGTCGCTCCGGCTGCGCGGATACACCAAGCCGTGCTACAACATCGTCGAGCTCGAAGGGGACGAGGTGAAGATCCACCGGAAGTTCCCGTTCGGCGGAATGACCGTCCTGGCGCACTTCTCGCTGTCGAGCGGACGGCAGTTCCACCGGCAGCTCGAATCGCTGGTCCAGGACCGCACCCAGAACCTGTCGCTCACATCCGAGTAGCGACCGGTCACACCGCCAGCCCGCGGCGACCGGAGGTTCGAACGCAGGCCATGAGGGTCATCGCGTTGGTCGACGGTGAGCACTACCCGCCCGTCACCCGGTGGGCGATCGAACGGGCCCGGGCGATGGGCCTGGACGTCGTCGCCGCGCTTCTCGTCGGCGGAGGGGAGAAGCTCGACGTGGGTGGGTCGCTGGACCTCGGGGACGTCCCCGTGACCCGGGCCGGGCCCGACCGGATGCGGGCGCTTCAGGATGCGCTGCAGGCCGCGCGACCCGACGGCGTGCTGGACCTGTCCGACGAGCCCGTCCTCGGTGACCGGCAGCGCTTCGAGCTGGCCGCGGCGACCCTGGCGCTCGGGCTCCCGTACCTGGGCCCGGATTTTCGGTTCGACCCGCCGATCACCGAGGAAGGGTTGCCGGCGGCGACGATCGCCGTGATCGGCACAGGGAAGCGGGTGGCGAAGACCGCGATCGGCGGGCATCTGGCCCGGCTGGCGGCCGCGGACGGCCGGCGGCCGTGGATCGTGGCGATGGGCCGGGGCGGTCCGGACGCTCCGGTCGTGGCCGGCTCCGGGGACGTGAGCCTGGACGCGCTCCTGGCCCTGGCCGACCGCGGCGAGCACGCGGCTTCGGACTACCTCGAGGACGCCCTGACCTCTGGGGTTCCCACGGTCGGGGCCAGGCGATGCGGTGGCGGGCTGGGCGGGAAACCGTTCGCCTCCAACGTCGCCGAGGCAGCCCGCCTGGCCGCTTCGAACGGTGCCGACCCGGTGATCCTGGAGGGCAGCGGCGCGTCGGTCCCCACCGTCCCGTGGGACGCGGGAGTGCTGGCGATCCCGGCCGGCCTGGACCCCGAGCTGCTGGGCGGTCACCTCGGTCCCCTCCGGATATTGCTTTCGGACCTCGCAGTCTTTATGATTGGTGTCGGCCCGACCGCCGGGCCGGACAACCTTTCCGCTCTCCAGTCCCTGGTTCGTCGGCTGCGTCCCCACATGCGGGTAGCCGTAGCGGAGCTCCAGCCGGTCGCACTCAGCGACGTGAGCGGGAAGGACGTGTTCTTCGCCACCACTGCGGGCCCGGGGCCCGCGGAACGGCTCTCGGAGCAACTCCAGCGAACGTCCGGGTGCCGGGTGGTGAAGGTCTCGTCGAAGCTGGCGGACCGGGCCGGACTGGAGGCGGATCTCGCCTCTGCCCCGCCGTTCGACGTGCTGCTCACCGAGCTGAAGGCGGCCGCGGTGGACGTGGCGGCGCGGAGAGCCGTGGAGCGCGGCGCCGAGGTGGCCTTCGTGGACAACCGGCCGGCATCGGCCGGAGGAGACGGGGATGTGGACGACCTCCTGCGGGACGTCGTCGGGCTGGCGGCCGAACGTGCCGGCCAGCGATTGAAGGAAGCGACGTAATCGTGCCAACCAACGACA
>DHIQ01000284.1:0-872 GCA_002403895.1 Candidatus Neomicrothrix sp. UBA4742 | reverse complement strand
GTGAGTGGTCTCTCCCCGTTCCGGGCCTATCAGGTCGCGGAGGAGGTCGAGGACCGCTTGAGGCAGCGCCGGGTCGCCAGCGTGACCCGTGAGGAGTTGGACGAGTTGACGGTCGACGTGCTCTCCGACCTGGCCGGGGAGCGCTACGCGACGAACTTCCTCCGGTGGCAGGAGGTGGCCCGTCTCGACATGCCGCTGGTGGTTCTGATCGGCGGCGCCACCGGGGTCGGCAAGTCGACCCTGGCCACGCAGCTGGCCGTCCGGCTGGGGATCGTGCGGGTGGTGGCCACGGACTCCGTCCGCGAAGTCATGCGGGCGCTCTTCACCAGCGAGCTGATGCCCACGCTGTACACGAGCAGTTTCGAGGCCGACACGGCGCTGCGGGAGCCTCCGCCGCGGTCGCTGGACCGGGTCATCGTGGGGTTCCGGGAGCAGACCTCCGCGGTGGCCGTGGGCATCCACGCGCTGGTCGAGCGGGCGGCCGTCGAGGGGACCAGCGTGATCATCGAGGGTGCCCACGCGGTGCCCGGATTCTTCGACCTGTCCCCCTATCAAGGGAAGGTTCTGGCCGTTCCCGTGGTTCTCACTGTAGAGGACGAAGACCTGCACCGGAGCCACTTCGTGGTCCGGTCGATGGACGCCTCGTCCCGTCCCCTCGAGCGCTACCAGCGAGGTTTCGCCAACATCCGGCGCGTGCAGAAATACATCAAGAGCCAGGCGCTCTCGCACAACGTGCCCGTGATCCCCAACTACAGCCTCGACCAGGCCCTTTCGGCGATCATTGACCTCGTGGTCGAGAAGGCGTCAGCCGCCGTCCGCCACAGCGCCAAGGCGCGGCATCCGGTGAAGCGAGAACTGGAGGCGACCAAGCG
>DHIQ01000114.1 GCA_002403895.1 Candidatus Neomicrothrix sp. UBA4742 | reverse complement strand
CGCTGAAACGAATGCTGGAGGACGAGTGGACCGCCCCACTCAAGGAGTCAGGGTTGCCCCAACGGGTGCTGCTGGAGGACGGCAGGCCAGCGTCGGTGATCATCCATGTCGCCGATGCCGTCGACGCCGACATCGTGGTCGTCGGCCAGCGGGGCAAGGGCGGAAGTCGCAGAGCTGCTGCTGGGCAGCGTGAGCCACGAGGTGGCATTGCACTGCAGGCGTCCGGTGCTGCTGATCTTCTGATACGTCTGCGCTGACACGGCATCGCCGTATGTACGGATGCCGAAGATCAGCATTCAATCCAAGCACTCCCGTCAGCAGCTCCCGACCCACCGCTCCGCGTGCGGGGTCACGCCAGAGCTCAATCGACTTGTCACATCGTCTCTGGAATCTATCCTCTGGCCAGCTCCATCGCAGACGAAGAAGCTGAGGTAAGCACCGTCGACGACGATCCGGTAGGACGACATTTGGGAGATGCGGTGCCAGGTGGAGTCGGTCGGCCCAGTCTTCAACCCGAGCGCAGCAGGGTCAGTAACACCGTCCTCCGTGGGTTGTCCTGATTCATATCGACCACCACGATCGACTGCCAGCGGCCGAGGCGAAGCTTCCCGTCCCGTAGTGGGATGGAGACTGAGGGCGACAGCAGAACCGGAAGCAGGTGGTCGGCACCGTGTCCCGGCGAGCCATGCCGATGGCGATAGCGGTCTCCTCGAGGTAAGAGCCGGCTGAGGGCGTCAACTAGGTCAGCTTCGGAGCCGCTCCCGGTTTCCATCAGCGCCAGCCCGGCGGTAGCGTGCGGCACGAAGACGTTGAGCAGCCCATCACCTCCAGCCTCGGCGGCGAAGCGCTCGGCCTCCGCGGTCAGGTCAACCACCTGGCGCTGCTCAGTGCCGAGTCTGAGCTCCTTCTCCATCGCCTCAAAATTTACCCGACCGAACGGGCCCCGCGCCCGGATGCCATCGCCGAGCCGCTCGTTCGCTCGATCCGCCGTGAGTGCCTTGATCACCTGATCGTCATCAACGAGCGACATCTGCGGGCCGTCCTCGTCGAGTTCGCCGAGTACTACAACCTCGACCGCCCCCATCGGAGCCTCGCGCTGCAAAGCCCCTTTCCTCGACCCTTGGTTCGCGACGGACTGGTCACCAGCCGATCCGTGCTTGGAGGCTTGCACCACGTCTATGCCTGCGCTGCCTGAACTCGGATCGACTTTTGCCCCCCTTGTACCACTGACACCCCTACCAGGTCTTCGGGTACGGCCAGGTCGCCTCCTGTGATGCCTATCAATGACACCTGTGATGCCTATCAATGACAATGGTGTCCGATGCGACGAGTGTGGCGTGAGTTCTGAGCCGGGCGCGGGTCCGGAGAAGGTCATCGAGACCCGCCGGTTGACCCGGCGGTACGAAAATGGCGTGGTCGCGGTGGAGGACCTCAACCTCAACGTCTACCGGGGCGAGGTCTACGGCTTCCTCGGTCCCAACGGCGCTGGCAAGACCACCACCTTGCGCATCCTCCTGGGGTTGATCCGGCCCAGCGAGGGGACGGCTACGGTTGCGGGCGCGGCCCCGGGGTCTCCGGAGTCCCTGGTCAAGATCGGCGCCATCGTCGAGACCCCCGCCTTCTGGCCGTATCTCTCCGGCTACGACAACCTTGGTCTCCTGGCGCGGTACTGCGACGCCCCCGTCTCACGCATCGAGACCGTCCTGGACGAGGTGGAGCTGACGCCGCGAGCCCGCCACAAGTTCAAGACCTACTCACTGGGCATGAAGCAACGGCTTGGCGTTGCGGCGGCGCTGTTGAAGGACCCCGAGGTGCTGATCCTCGATGAGCCTACCAATGGGCTGGACCCGCAGGGCATGGCGGACTTCCGCAAGCTCATCGTGCAGCTCGGCCGGGGGAACCGAACCGTGCTGGTCTCCAGCCACCTGCTCGGTGAGGTGGAGCAGATGTGCACCAGGATCGGCGTCATCCGTAAGGGCCGGCTGGTCGCCGAGGGAACCATCGAGGAGCTGCGTGGTGCCGCGAAGCTGACGGTGCGGGCGTCGCCGGGCGACCAGGCGAGGAACCTGCTGGCAGCGCGGCTGGGGGCGGACAACGTCGCCGAGGGGCCTGACGGCACCTTCGCCCTGCGAGTCGACCTCGACCAGGCCGGGGACATCAACTCCGAACTGGTGCAGGCCGGGGTCTCGGTGAGTGAGCTGCGCAGCAGCGAGCGGTCTCTGGAAGACGTCTTCATGGAGCTGACGGGCACGGAGGGTGGGCTGTGATCGTTTCCGCCTTCCGTGGCGAGGTGTTCAAGCAGGTCCGGCGGCCGGCCATCCGGGTGACCATCATCATCCTGCTGGTGCTCGCCGTCGGCCTTGGGTACGTGCTGACGTGGGTGATCGCTAATCATCCCCCGGCCGCGACGGGGCGTCGAGGTGGTGGCCTCACCGCCAGCGATATCGCGGCCCTCAAGCAGGGCCTCTATCCCGCCAGCCTGGTCAGGCAGACGCTGGGCGGATGGGCGAACCTGGGCGGCGTGTTCGCCCTCATCCTCGGGGTCCTGTTTCAGGGCAGCGAATACGGCTGGGAGACGGTCAAGACCATGTATATCCAGCGGCCTGGCCGCCTCACGATGCTGTCGGGCAAGCTTGGCGCCCTGACCCTGACCGTCATGGCCATGGCCCTCAGCCTGTTCGCCGTGAACGCCATCGCCAGCTACGCGATAGCCTCCGCCGACGGCGGGGCGACGACTTTCCCGTCGGGCCTCGACCTCCTCAAAGGCCTCAGCGCGATCTGGCTGATCTTCGAGTTCTGGGCTTTGCTCGGGGTGGGGCTCGCCACGCTCTTCCGCCAGTCCGCGATGGCCATCGGGCTGGGCCTGGCTTACGGCCTGATCATCGAGGACCTGGTGTTCGGGTTGCTCGGCCGGCTGAACAGCGACACCATCAAGTCGATCCAGGAGTGGTTCCCGATCTCCAACGCGGGTTACCTGGTCGCTTCGTTCGGGGCCACCGCCCCCACCGGCGGCCCGCCCGCGGCCGCACCGCTGGCCGACGGGCCGCACGCGGTGCTGGTCCTGCTGGTCTGGGCGGCGGGCCTAGGCGCCCTAACGGCTGTGGTGGTGCGGCGCCGTGACGTGACCTGACCGGCGAGCTAGCCTCTAGCCGAACTCAGCCGCCGAGTGTGTAGCGAGGGGTTCGAATCCCTCCGAACCTCGAACATGCGACAGGGAATGTCTCCCGACGAAGTGCTTCTCAGCCAGGATGCGGATGACCTTCACGCCTCGGGTATCCAAGCACCGGCATCGTGGCTGCCTCCTCCCGTGTAGTGGGCAACTGCCGTTGTGCAAGAATCTGCCGGCTATGAGCCGGCTTCGATCCACCGCGAGCATGACCGCGGCGCTCTGCGCTGCCCTGGCGGTGGCGGCCTCGGTCGGGTTCGGCGCTTGCACCGTGGCATCCGTCACCGCGACATCCTTGGTAACCCCGGCGGCGGCCCGAGCCGCGGTCACGCACCACTGGGACGTCAACCGTCAGGCGCTCCGAGCAACCTCGGGCGCGCAGGCCAAGCGGCTCATCGAACAGGTGGAGAGCGGCGACGCGCTGAAGATGGACGAGACAATCATCATGCAGCAGGCGGACGCCCGCGCTGCCAGCGGGGGCACCCAAACGGCCATCGCGGACTCGACCGACATCCGGGTGTTCGTGCCACGCCAGACGAGCTACCCGGCAGTCTTCCTCTCGATCCGCACGGAGGCGCAGACGGACCCGTCTGGCGTGCCCACCGGCAAGAGCAACCAGGTGCTGGAGCTCTTCCGGCGCACATCAGCGGCCGACGCCTGGCGGAACGCGGGCTACGCCGACATCGCCGCGGGGCTGGCGAACAAGCTGGACATCGCGCTCGACAAGGACGGCTACGCCGCCTTCGCGGACGGCGCACCCGGCGGGAGTGAGCTATCGACCCTCTACACCGGTTACGTCGGTGCCCTGCTCGGCGGGCACCCAGACCAGGCGGGTAAGCGCGTGCTGGCGGGGCCACTGACCGACCAGTTCGTGACCCAGCTGCAGCAGGCCCTGGCGCAGACCCCAACTGTGAAAGGGGTGGCCACGTTCTCGGCGTCGACCCGGCAGGACGGAATCAAGCTGAAGACCAACGCAGGTGGCAGGTTCGTGCTCTTCGAAAACCTCTACGACGTGGTCACGACCCCGTCGGGTGGCGGCTGTGTCACCGCGGGGCCGGGTTCAAGCGTGCCCGGGAGTTACTCGTCGGTTACCGACCACCTCCTACAAAATATCGGCGCGGTGGTCGCCCCGGGGTCCGATGGCTCGCTGTCGGTGATCGCGGAGTTCGATAGCCCGGTTGGCGTGGATACCAAACCGTGTCCCGGGGGCGCGACTGTCTGAGCGTGGGCTGACGGCCTCGCCCTCCGCGGCATGGGGAAGATGGCCTCGGCCATGCGAGTCAACATGGAAGGACCATGGCCACGGTCAGACCGAGACCCTGCGCCAGCGCGGCCACCTTGAACTGAGCGCGAGTCTCCCACGGCACCGCCTCGATGATCTCTTCGGCATAACCGCTGGGTGAGCGCCTATGGGTTCTCTGGCTGGGCGTCTCCCTCCGGTCAGCGGGCTCCTCACCCCGTCGAACGTGGGTGTCGATATCGTTCCTCATGGTCGGATGCTCCCGTCGAAGTCCTGCAACCTCTTGGCCATGCTCCCGCCCCCACCCTCATATGTCGCCCCGGTCTTGTCGGTGATGACGTAGCGGACCAGTGAGACGAATAGGGGGAACTCATCCGGGTCAGCCTTGCCCATCTCTTCAGCGTCGTCCAACAGGGTGATGGTCTGGGTGGCGTTGGGGCTTTCGTCCATGAGCAGCCTCTTCACCTTGTCCCGGTACTTGGTGTCGAACCCGCGCTCTTCACCCCACTGAAAGACATCTTCAAGGCGGGTCACAACGCTTGCGTTGGGGCCTTCCCTTTTCCCTTTCCCTGAGGCTGAGGAAGGGGAAAGCTTCACGGGTGCTTCCGGGCTGCTTCACGTCTGCTTCACGTTGGCCCGTGGGTTGGAACTCCCGAAGGCCTCTTCGCGGATGTCCACACTTGCCACGCCACCAGCCTGTCCAGCCACAGACTTGCGAGGCGTCTTGTGGTACTGATCGGGGTCAACGATCAGGAACCCGTCACCATCCTCAACCGATTGGATCAAGTCTATCCAAACGGACGGTGTACTTTACGGGACCATGGAGTGGCCCTCTGGAGAACTGGGTGACGTTGCCATCAGGGGGCCTCAGTTAAGATAATTCTGAAGAGGATATTGACTCCTCTCCAACCACCCGAGGAGAACAACCATGACCGCTCCCACACCTGAGGAG
>DHIQ01000260.1:2905-4288 GCA_002403895.1 Candidatus Neomicrothrix sp. UBA4742 | reverse complement strand
GGAGTGGCCACATCCGGCCACTCCACCGGAATGAATACCTTGAAGCCGGGCAGTCAGGGGATTCCAGTCGATAGTCGGAGTTAGTGCGCCGCATCGCGTCAGTACACGACGAGGTCATGGTCCGTACGCCTCGAACTCGATGACTCTGCTGTACGTGTGGTCGTTGGTGTCGGTGATGAGTAGACGCAGCGACGAGGTGGTGACCGGGTTGAACGCGCTGGTGATTATGCCGGCGACGTTGCCGCGTACGGTGGCCACGGTCTGCCACTGGCCGCCCACAAGGGCCTGGATGTCGTAGTCGCGCACGCCGTACCCCGAGGCCGGGTAGGCAGCCTGATCGAGGGTGTAGACCACGGCCCGGTTCAGCGTGACGGACTGGTTCCAGGTCGCTGTCAACGTGTCGGGGAACGATCGGGGCGTGCCGTCGTTCCACATCACGATGCCGGGCTGCGAGGTGGTGGTGTTCCCGTCGTTCGCGAGGGTCGCAACGTAGGGCTGGTATGTGCTCGATGCGCTCATCGTGGCCAGCCGGGCCCAGTTGTCCGTGCGCGCGACCGGTACCGTGGCCGTGTCACCGCCTGCCGTCAGCGTCAGGGTGCCGGAGGAGGCGTCATGGGCGGCGGACACGGTCACTTCGACGGTGGCGCTGCCTGCGGCGGGGATCGTCAGCTGGCTCTGCGTGAGGGTGGCCGTGAAGCCCGCCGACGCGGTCACCTCGGGACGGACCGAGACGTTCTTGTCAGTCAGGTTGCGCAGCGTGAAGCCGACCGTGGCCGCGCCGGCCGGTGGGATGATCACGCCGGTGCTCGGGGGATCGATCGAGACCTGGGCCACCGGCGGGCCGTGGCTGATGAACTGCCAGTGCCCGGAGCCGACCGCGTAGACCGCCTCGTCGCCCTGGATGCGCAGCAGCTTGGCACCGTTGTCCGCGCTGCCCTGGCCGTGGCCGAACAGCGGCACGTACACCGTCGCCGTCGCGTTGACCGGGACAGCCACGTCGAGGTGGAAGGCGTTGCCGGTCTTGCGCCACGACGACGCGACCGTGCCACGCACCGTCTGCTCGGAGGCGCCCGCGTGGTCCAGTCCTGCCGGAACGTAGGGATGGATTGCGATCTGCGCGTACCCGGGCGCGGCCGGCTTGATGCCGGCAAGGTAGCGGTAGAACCAGTCGTCGATCGTGCCCTCGAAGGCGTGATCACGCGAGCGGGTGACCGTCTCCCACCGCTCCCACAAGGTGGTGGCGCCGTTATCGATCTGATAGCCCCAGCCCGGGTAGGTGCGCTGGGTGGCGATCGCGAATGCCGTGTCGACGTGGCCCTGTTCGGTCAGGGCCGGCAGCAGTTCCTTGGTTCCCGCGTCGCCGGTGTTGAGGTGGTTGCCGTG
>DHIQ01000260.1:0-2823 GCA_002403895.1 Candidatus Neomicrothrix sp. UBA4742 | reverse complement strand
GACCGTCTCCCACCGCTCCCACAACGTGGTGGCACCGTTATCGATCTGGTAGCCCCAGCCTGGGTAGGTGCGCTGGGTGGCGATCGCGAACGCCGTGTCGACGTGGCCCTGTTCGGTCAGTGCCGGCAGCAGTTCCTTGGTTCCCGCGTCGCCTGTGTTGAGGTGGTTGCCGTGGGCCCGCACGTCGGCCACCAGGTTCTGCGTCACCTTGTCGACCAGTTCGGGCGGGACCAGGCCGAAGGTCAGCGGCACCGCGTTGGAGGTCTGTCGGTACCCGGCCGCGATATCGGTGTGGTAGACCCCCGTGGCGCGGTCGAGGAACTTGGCGTTGAAGGCGTCCTTGATGCGGGCGGCGAGCGTGCCGAACCGGGTCGCGTCGTCGGGGTGTCCGAGCACCTGTGCGGCTTGGGCCATCACGAGTGCGTGCTTGTAGAAGTAGGCGGTCGCCGTGAGCTGCGGGCCCTCCGGCGGCGCGAAGGCCGCCGTCACGTGCTCCGGGATTGGGTTCGGTGACGCCCAGTCGCCGTAGACTCCACGCTGGATATACCCGTTCGCCTGCGAGGCCTCGTAATCGAGGTAACGGGACATGGACGCGTAGTTGGTTTCGAGGATCTTCTGGTCGCCGTAGTCCTGGTATGTCTGCCACGGGACGAGCACTAGCGCCCCGGCCCAGATTGGGTCGTTGTAGCCGGCCGGGTAGGGGTTGGGTGACAGATCGACCCCCGCCCCGTCAGCGCCCTGGTTGTCGGTCATGTCGTGGACCCAGTTGCCGAAGAACCGGTCCATTCCGAAGTTGTCATCCGCCGTGGCCGCGAGCATGGTGGCGTCGTCGAGCCAGCCACGCTTCTCGAACATTGGCGAGTCGGTCAGGATCGAGTGCATGTTGTTCAAGATCGTGCGTTGGGTGATGGCGTGGATGGTGTTCAGCAGCTCGTTCGAGCTGTTGAACATTCCCGTTGAGGGCACGTCGGTGTGCACGACCTGGGCCACCACGTCGTCGGCGGTGGGGGTGCCGGGATAGCCGTCGACCTGGATGTACTGGAAGCCCTTGTAGCTGAAGCTGGGTTGCCAGGTCTCCACCCCGTTCCCGGACAGGATGTACCGGTCGGTCTGGATCGGTCCGTTCGTCAGGCCCGGGTCGCCGTCATTGTTGACAGTGCCGTCGGCCCGCAGCATCTCGCCGTACCGCAGGGTGACCTCGGTCCCGGCCGCGCCGCGCGCCCGCAGTTGCGCCCACCCCGCCGTCATGACCGGGAACTTGAAAACATACGTCCCTGGCTTGGGGCTGGTGACCTGCTCAGCGCGTAGCGTATCGACGACCCGGATGGGTTGCATGCTCTCCGGACCCAGGTTCGTCGTCGGCGTGGCCACCTCAGCGGCCGATTGCCAGCCGGCGGCGTCGAAGCCGGGTTGGTCCCAGCCCGGCTGGGCCAGGCGGGCGTCGTAGGTCTCGCCCATGTAGATCGAGTCGCTCGTCGTCGGGCCGTCGTGGATCTGCCAGCCGTCGTTGCTCACGATGGTGTCGTGGCTGCCGTCGGTGTAGTCCACCTGCAACTCGAGTCGTAGCCGGGGGTCGGCGAGCCACGGAGCGGGGCCCCAGTACTTCGTGTCGCCCGGGTACAGGCCGAAGAAGCCACGACCCAGGGTGACGCCGAGGGCGTGCGGGCCGTGCTGTCGGACGGCCGAGGTGACGTCGTAGGTGGCGTAGAGGGCGCTCTTGTCGTACACCGTGAAGCCGGGGTCGAGCACCCTGTCACCGACACGCTTACCGTCGATCGACAGCACGTAATAGCCCAGACCACTCACGTACACCCGCGCGTTCTTCACCTGTTTGGAGACGCTGAACTCCTTGCGCAGCAGCGGCTCGGGGCGGTGCGCGGTGGGTGCGGCCACCAGGCCCGGGTACACCTCTGCCACACGGGAGAAGTTCCCGCACACTGGCTGATCACGGGTGACGGTGATGCGGAGCTTCGTCGTCGCCACCGGCGCCGCGAATGGCATCTGCCGGGTCACCGCGTCGCTGCCGGACACGGACCCCTGGCGCACCCACTGCGCACCGTCCCAGGTGTCCACGACATAGTCCTCGATCACTCCACAGGGTTGCGACACCACCGTGACGCCCGGCAGCGTGACTGGCGAGGGCGTCGTGATCGTCAACCAGTCCGGATAGGCGCCTGAGGTGTTGTCGTTCCAGAAGGTCGTCGAGTCACCGTCGATGGCAAGCTGGGGTCCGTAACTGGAGCTCGGAGCATGGAAGCTCGACGCGTCGGCCACCGTCCCCTGCGGCCAGGGCGACTTCGCCGGCGGGTCACCGATCCATCTCGCCTCGGCCCAGTCCGACGGCGCGAGCAGACCCATCTCCCAGTACGCAGCCCCGCTCCAGGCCGACGCCCGGCCACTCGCGTCCCACACCCGCACCCGCCAGTACACCCGCTCACGTGAAGCCAGCGGCTTCCCGCCGTACGCGACGTTGATCGACTGCGGGGACTCGACCTTGCCCGAGTCCCAGAAGTCCGACCGCCCGGCCGCGAGGAGCTCGCCGCTGCTCGCCGCCTGCACCTCGTAGGCGCCCTGCACCTGATCGCGTTCGGACGCGCCGAGCTGCCAGCTAAGCCCCGGCGTCGTGTCGTCGATGCCCAGCGGATTCGAGCTGGAGTCGACCCGCAGATTGCTCACCGACATCGCCGAACTTGCCGACTGCTCGGCCACCGCGGCGTGAGTGGGCAGCAGCCCCACGACGCACAGCACCGCAACAAGCGACAACCGGAATGCGCCTTTGCTCATCATGCAGACCACTCCTCACTCGGACCCAGCGGGCCTCTC
>DHIQ01000278.1 GCA_002403895.1 Candidatus Neomicrothrix sp. UBA4742 | reverse complement strand
GAGCCGCGACTGGTGGCCGCTGGCCATGACGTGGGCGCTCGAGAACCAGGTCCCGGCGCTGGCCGCGGCGGTGGCCCGGCCGTCGAGCGTCGAGGAGATCTCAGCCGTGCTGGCCGTGTGCAACGAAGCCGGCATACCGGTGACGGCGGCGGCCGGGCGCAGCGGCGTGTGCGGCTCGTCAGTCCCGCTGTACGGCGGGGTCGTGTTGGACCTGTGCGACGTCAAGGGCATCCGCTCGGTGGACGACACCTCCCTGGTGGTGGACGTCTTGTGCGGCACGTTCGGCGACTACTTCGAACACGAGCTCCGCACCACCTACGGCCTCACCTGCGGGCACTGGCCCCAGTCGGTGGCGCTGTCCACGGTGGGTGGATGGCTGGCGTGTCGTGGCGCCGGTCAGCTCTCTACCCGCTACGGCAAGATCGAGGACATGGTGGTGGGCCTCGACGTGGCTTTGGCCGACGGCACCGTGATCCACACCGAGGGCAACGCACGTCAGGCCACCGGACCCGACCTCAACCAGCTGTTCGTGGGCAGCGAGGGGACGCTGGGCATCATCACCGGCGCCCGGCTGCGGGTGCACCCGGCACCGACCCATGAACGGCGCCTGGCCTACGGCTTCGCCTCGTTCGAGGAGGGGTTGGATGCTTGCCGGCGGATCCTGCGCCGGGGCGCGACCCCCGCGGTCCTGCGGCTGTACGACGCGGTCGAGGCCGACCGCTCCTACAAGACCGGCGACCTCCACGTGCTGTTGGTGTTGGACGAGGGCGACCCCTGCCTGGTCGACGCCACCATCGAGGTCGTCGAGGAGGAGTGCAAAGTCTCGCTGCCGCTCGATGTCGGCCTCGTCGAGCAGTGGATGGGCCACCGCAACAACGTGGCCCAACTCGAACAACTCATCGGCGGCGGCCTGGTGGTCGACACTATGGAGATCACCGGTTCCTGGTCGGCGCTCCCCGGCATCTACCGCTCGGCCCTCGACGCCATCAAGGCCGTACCGGGAACGCTGGCCGTGTCGGCCCACCAGTCCCACACCTATCCCAACGGCGCCTGCCTGTACTTCACCTTCGCCGGCAAGCCCGAGCCGGCAGCCAAGGACGCCTACTACCGCGCCGCCTGGGATGCTGGCACCCGGGCCGTGCTGGCTGGGGGCGGCGCTCTCAGCCACCATCATGGGGTGGGCATCAACCGGGCCCGGTTCATGGCCGAGGCCCTCGGTGCCGCGCACAGGACGCTGATAGCGGTCAAGGCCGCGCTGGACCCCAAGGGCATCTTGAACCCGGGCAAGCTCGGCCTCCCCAGCCCTTTCGGGCCCAACCCGTTCGCCGACCAGAACTGGCCGGCCGTCTCCCCGACCACGGGCGCGTGAACGACCCGGTTCCGGCGAACGCCCGACCGCCCCTGGAACCGACGGGCATTGCTCGGGGTGCCGGGGCCGCCTTGTTGATCGCCGTTCCCGCCGGCGTTGCTCTCCGCATCGTGGGCGCTGACTCCGAATCGCAGGGCCTGCTCTTCCTGCTGGTACTGGTCGGGTTCGCCTGGGGCGGGGCGGTGTCGGCCAAGACCAACCCGGACCGCTACCTGACCCAGGCGTCGGCCGCCTGCCTGGTGGCGGTAGTCATCTTCCTCGTCGTCGGCCTGGTCGACCGGGCGGTGTCGGGCCGGTCGATAAGCGTCGTGTCGCTGAGCTTCACCGTGTTGCTCGCCGTGTCGTCGGGCATCCTCGGCGCCGAGCTGGCAGAGCGTCGTCGCCAGCGGGCGGCCACGGCGAGCGATGATGGGGAACACGGAGCTTGATCAGTTGGGGTGAGAGCGCCCGACACGGCCTGGCCAAAGCGGCCTGACCGAAGCCGATCCTGGGGGAACCAATCGTGAGCATCCTCGTCATCGACGTGGGCACCAGTGGGATCCGAGCGGCGGTCGTGCGGCCCGACACCACCGTCGCGGTGGAGCACTACCGCGAGGTCCTGCCCGACACCCCGATGGCCGGGTTGGTTGAGTTCGACGCCAACGTGCTGGCCGACGTGGCCCTCGACCTGGCTGCCCGGGCGCTGGCCGAGGCCGGGCCGGTCGATGGGGTGGGCATCACCAACCAGCGGGCCTCGGCCATCGTGTGGGACCGGGCGACCGGCGAGCCGGTCGGCCCCGCGCTCGGCTGGCAGGACCTGCGCACCGTGACGGAATGCCTCGTGTTCCAGGCTGACGGGCTGCGCTTCGCTCCCAACCAGTCGGCCACCAAGGTGGCGTGGCTGCTCAACACCTACGACCCGGAGCGGTCGCGCGACCTGTGCTTCGGCACGCCCGACACCTGGATCGCGTGGCGCCTGTCGCAGGGTGCGCTCCACGTCACCGACCTGTCGAACGCGGCGGTCACCGGGCTCATCAATCTCGACGGCGGCACGTGGGACGACAGCGTGTTGGCCAAGCTGGCCATCCCGGCGGCCATGATGCCGACCATCGTGGATTCGACGGAGGTGCTGGGGGCAGCCACGGCGCTCGATGGGACACCCCCCATCGCCGGCATCCTCGGCGATCAGCAGGCTTCGATGCTGGGCCAGGGCGTGGTCGAGCCCGGCCCCGCCAAGATCACGTTCGGCACCGGTGGCATGCTCGACGTAGTGGTGGGACCGGACCGGCCCCGCTTCGACACCCGCGGCGGGGGCGGGACGTTCCCCATTGTGGCGTGGCGGCGCGACGGCACGCCCACCTGGGGCCTCGAGGCGATCATGTTGTCGGCCGGCACCAACGTCGAGTGGCTGCGCGACGACCTCGGGATCCTCACCAGCAGCGCCCAGTCCCACGACGTGGCGTCGCAATGCGAGACGACCGACGGCGTGGTGTACGTGCCGGCGCTGATGGGGCTGGGCACCCCCCAGTGGGACTACGGGGCACGAGGCACGCTGCTCGGTCTCACCCGCGGCGCCGGCCGTCCTCAGATCGTGCGGGCCGTGCTCGAAGGGGTGGCCCAACGCGGCGCCGACCTGGTGGACGCGGCCGAAGCCGATGGGGCCCCACCCATAGCCGCCGTGCGGATCGACGGAGGCATGAGCCGCAACGAGACGTTCGTGCAGTTGCTGGCCGACGCCACCCAGCGGACGGTCGAGGTCTCCCCCGTCATCGAGGCCACCACCATGGGCGCGGCGTTCGCCGCCGGGCTGGCCCTGGGCACGTGGAACGGCCTGGCGGACATCGCCGCCACCTGGGCCCCGACGTACTCGGTGGAGCCCGGGGCTCCGCTCGATCGAGCCCGGTGGGCCGAGGCCGTGCGTCGGGCCGGAGGCTGGTTCCCGGAGCTTTCGGGGCTCGACTTCTGAGCCGCCGGAGCGGCCGAGTACCGACTCCCCGGGACGACCGGCAATACTCTCCGGGTGCCCAGCACCAGCACCACTATGGAGCGTCGATGACGGCCCCCCGACTCCGTTCGGTGGCGCGCTCGATCAGCGCGCTCAATGCCGCCGGCGTCGCCGTGACGCTCCTGGTGCTGGTCGCGACCCTGGCGACGGCATGCAGTTCCGGCAACCCCTCGGCCAAGGGGCCCGGCCCCATTGCGCCGCCGAGCAGCGACACGACGGCGGCGCCTCCCTCGACTTCAGGGACCGCGGCGCCGCCTTCCTCCACGTCGTCGGCTCCGTCTGGTCCCGGGCAGGTAACCATCAAGGATTACGACTTCATCCCCTCCACGATCATGGTGAAGGCTGGCACCACCGTGACCTGGGCAAACACCGACGTGGCCGACCACTGGGTGATGTCGGCCCCCGCCAGCCCCGAGACCTTCGATCTCGGGCGACAGGGAACCAACAACCCAGTTACTCACACCTTCGCCAAGGCGGGCAACTACCCCTACTTCTGCAACCTGCACAACTACATGAAGGGCACCGTGGTCGTCTCCTGACGATCGGGTGCGTCTCCCGTGAACCATCAGAACCTGAACCACCGAGGAAGGACATACCCCATGTCGATGAGGGCCCTGCGCCAGCTCACCGAACACGCCGATGAGGAACACCGCGAGGCGATGAAGACGCTGCAGGAGGATCTGGCCGAGGCTCACCTGGGCACCGTGGACCCGGCGGCCGTGGCCAACCGCCGTTCCTTCATGCGCAACCTGACCCTCGGCGGCGCGGCCGTGGCGTTCGGCGCCGCCTTGGTGCCCGCCGCCGGCCTGGTGCCCGCCGCCATGGCTCAGTCGGCGACCACCACGGCCGCCTCGGACATCCCCGATGCCGATCTCATGCTGGTGCGCTTCGCCCGAGGGCTCGAGCTGGCGGTCAAGGCGGCCTATGGGGGCATGATCGCCACCGGCAAGCTCCAGGGCGCGCCGCTGGAGTCCGCCCGGACGTTTGCCCGCCACCACGGCCAGCACGCCGATGCCCTGACCGCCTTGTTGCCAAAACAGACGTCAAACGACACCGCACCGACGACCGCGCCGGCGGCCAACGACAAGATCCTGGTGCTGTTCACCCCGCGGATCACCGCCGCCCCCGACGAGAACGCCCTCATGCAGATCGCGTTCGACATCGAAACCGGCGCAGCCTCCACCTACCAGCTGCTCATGGGCACGCTGGAAAGCTGGGAGACCGCCGCCGCCGTGGCCACCATCGAGCCCATCGAGGCCCAGCACGCCGTCGTCTGGGGTCAGACGCTGAACCTCCCGACCGATCAGTGGATGCCGGCGTTCCAGACCACCGCCGCCGCCCTGAACCCGTCCCAGTACGCCGCCAGCTGAGCGCGACACACCCAAGGAGCCCGAGAGATGAACATCAATCGCGACGAGGTGCGTCGCCAGCTCAGCGCATCGAAGCAGGACCACGCCGAGGCGGTGCCCCGGTTCCGTGAGGCCCTCAAGCGAGTCTTCGACCACGATTCCGACGCGGCGTCGTCGGCCAAGGGGGCCTTGGTGGGGGTGCCCAGCCGCCGGTCGTTCCTGACCGTCGGGAGTGCCACCGTGCTGGGGTCGGCCATGCTGGTGGGCTGCGGCAAGAGCTCGAAGAAGACGCTGCCGGTGAGCGGCACGTCGATCCCCGCGCCCTCGTCCACCACCACGACGGCGCCGGGCAGCAAGGAGCTGGATCTGACGCTCTTGCGCACGGCGCAGTCCATCGAGGTGCTAGCCGTCCAGACCTACCAGAAGGCCATCGACTCCGGCCTGCTCACGACGGCCGACGTGCTGGACACCATCAAGCTGTTCCAGAGCCAGCATCAGGATCATGGTGACCTACTGGCCAAGGCCACCCGCGACCTCGGGGGCACGCCGTACGACACGGCCAACCCGTTCCTCGACGTCGAGGTGGTGACCCCGGCCCTGGCGGCGGCTGACGCCGAGGCCGGAATCGTGAAGATCGCCGTCGTACTGGAGAACACCGCCGCTCAGACCTACGTGCAGGCCGGAGGGATGCTCACCACCGGCGATCTGCGGGCCGCCATCATGAGCATCGGGGCCACCGAGGCCCGCCATCTCACCGTGCTGTACGGCGTGCAGGCGGCCAACCCGGTGCCGCTGCCGGTCATGCCGACCCGCGACGCGACGCCGCCAGAGTCCTACATCGGGCCCAACGGCCCGGTGGAAACGCCGCCGCCGCCCACCACGGCCGCTTCGTAGCCGGGCCCGGCCCGCGGCCAGCTCCACGAACGTAAGAACCGTTGGCCACCGTTTCGGTGGCGGAACGTTCTCCAATCCCGGCGGCGGACGACCGCGAGCCGATTCGGGGTGGCGCGTCCTCGGTTGGAGCGGTCACACTGTCGGCGATGGTGAGTCGGCTGGGTGGTCGCGGCACGGCCCCGAAAGGGTGACCGTGTCGAGGAAGGTCGGGACTCCACAGGGAAGGGTGCTGGCTAACGGCCAGGCAGGGTGACCTGACGGAAAGTGCCACAGAGAACAGACCGCCGATGGCCACCCGGGCAACCGGGCGGCACAGGTAAGGGTGAAACGGTGCGGTAAGAGCGCACCAGCGTCCGGGGAGACCCGGGCGGCTAGGCAAACCCCACTCGGAGCAAGGCCAAGTGTGGGAATGGGTTCCCGCCCCGCCCCGGTTCGCCGGAGCGCCCGCTGGTAGGCCGCTCAGATGGATGGCCACCCAAGCGTCGGGAGACGCTGGACAGAATCCCGCCTACAGGCCGACTCACCATCACCACACTGCCTGACCTGGGGATATGCGGCATCCGGAGACTCGAGCGGGGCTGG